>JBKJTI010000254.1:0-7899 GCA_046590425.1 Cypionkella sp.
TGCCGATGGCGGTGTGATGTGGACAGGGCAGGGCGCGCGCGAAAGCCGCCATGTGGTGATGTTCAAAGAAGCCTTCACCGAGGCCCCGACCGTGATGGCCTCGATCTCGATGTGGGATATAGACCACAAACACACCTCGCGCGCTGATATCACCGCCGAGAATATCACCGAGACGGGGTTTCACTTGGTGTTCCGCACCTGGGGCGATACGCGGGTAGCGCGGGTACGCGCCGACTGGATCGCGATGGGGTCGGCTGCGAGTGAGGATGACTGGCAGTTGTATTGAGCTTGCACCGTTGAAGCCTCCGGCGGGAGTATTTCAGAAAGAGCAATTCGGGTGCCAAGACGGGAATTCGTAAAGAATTCGTTAAAACGTAAATGCTAACTATTTGATCCAAAACAAATAAAAAAGGTCCCGAGTTGGGACCTTTCCTTTATCGGCTTCGGAGTGATCAGGGCCGCTGATACATGCCTTCATAAATCGGCACCAAAGTATCGGTCTCAAACAGCGACGAAACAGAGGTGCCGTTCCAGATGTTCAAAATCGCCTGCGCGAAAATCGGCGCGGTCGGCACGATCCGAATGTTCGGGCAGTTTTTCACCGCCTCGGTCGGCTCGATCGAATCCGTGATCACCAAGGATTTCATCACCGAATTCGTCACCCGCTCCACCGCAGGCCCCGACAGCACCCCGTGGGTGATATAGGAATGCACCTCGACAGCCCCATTCTCCATCAACACCTCAGCCGCTTTACACAGCGTGCCGGCGGTGTCGCAGATATCGTCGACGATGATGCACTTCTTGCCCTGAACCGAGCCGATCACGATCATCTCGGCAATCTCGCCCGCCTTCTCGCGCCGCTTGTCGACGATGGCCAGCGGCGCGTTGATCCGCTTCGCCAATTCCCGCGCCCGCGCCACACCGCCCACGTCGGGCGACACGACCATCAGGTCGTGCATTTGATCCTTGAAGTGATGCTCAATATCCAGTGCGAACACTGGCGAGGCATAAAGGTTGTCCACCGGAATGTCGAAAAAGCCCTGAATCTGCGCCGCATGAAGGTCCAGTGTCAACACCCGGTCCACCCCGGCCTCGGCGATCATATTGGCGACCAGTTTCGCGGTGATCGGCGTGCGGGCCTTGGCGCGGCGATCTTGGCGGGCATAGCCGAAATACGGGATCACCGCCGTGATCCGATCCGCAGAAGAGCGCCGCAGCGCGTCGCACATGATCAACAACTCCATCAGGTTGTCGTTGGCAGGGTTCGAGGTCGGCTGGATGATATACATATCCTCGCCACGCACATTCTCGAATACCTCAACGAAAATCTCGGCATCGTTGAAGCGCTCAATCCGCGCGTCCACCAGATTGACCGACATGCCGCGATGCATCGACATGCGGCGGGCGATGGATTTCGCGAGGGATAGATTTGCGTTGCCGGAAATCAGTTTCGGCTCAGTCATAGCGGGCATGGGGATCTCCGGGGGCCAGATTCGGATCGTTGACACCGCTTATCACCCGGCTAGGGTCTTGCAAACCTTGAAGCCTTGGGGGCGCCTGAAATGCCACAGATCGACTACTACTTCGCACCAATCTCGCCGTTTTGTTATCTGGCAGGCGACAGGCTGGAGGTGATTGCCGCCAAACATCGGGCCACCATCCGCTACATCCCGCTGAACGCCCCCGCTTTGTTCCCGCGTACAGGCGGTCAAGTGTTGGCCGAGCGGCACGAGTCGCGCAAAACCTACCGCTTGCAGGAACTGCGGCGTTGGTCGACGCGGCTGGGGTTGAAGCTGGATTTGCAGCCCGCGCACTTCCCGGTCAACCCCGCGCCCGCGTCCTATGCGATCATCGCGGCGGCCAAGGTCGGTGGCGGTGATCTCGGCGGTCTGGTGCAAGCCTTTCCGCGCGTGGTCTGGGCGGAGGGCCGCAACATCGCCGAGGATGAGGTGGTGCAGGAAATTCTTGCCGCGCACGGCTTTGATCCGCAGATCGCCGATAAACACATGCTGATGGCAGCGGAAACCTACGTGGCAAACCTTGAAGAAGCCGCCGCGCGCGGTGTCTTCGGCGTGCCGTTCTATATCGTCGGTGATCAGCGGTTCTGGGGGCAGGACCGCCTTGAAGACCTTGATCTGCACCTGTCTGGAAAGCTGTGAATGCCCGAAGATCTGCATCACATCGCGCTGCCGCCGCATCGGGTCTGGCATCGCGGCGGCACCCGCCCGGTGCTGGCGCTGCATTGCTCTCTGGCCCATGCCGGGGCGTGGTCTGGGTTGGCTGCGGCCTTGCAACGCGTCACCATCACCGCCACCGACGCGCCGGGGCATGGTCGGGCGGCGGATTGGCAGCGAGGCACCGATATGCACCGCCTTGCCACCCAGCAGTCGATTGCAGTGGCGGAAAGTCTGGGGCAGGGCGGGCCGATTGACCTGATCGGCCACAGCTTTGGCGGCACCGTGGCTTTGCGCATCGCGGTCGAGCGTCCCGATCTGGTGCGCAGCCTGACGCTGGTGGAGCCGGTGATCTTCGCCGCCGCACAGACCGTCGATGCAGCTGTTTACGAAGATTTCCGCAGGACACATCTGGATTTTGCGGCCATGGTCGCGGCAGGCGATCACGCTGGTGCCGCTGCGATTTTCCATGAGCATTGGGGCTCGGGCGAGGCTTTGGCCGATCTGCCAGAGCGCACGCGGCACTATATGGTGGCGCGTATCCATTTGATTGTGGCGCAGAATCCGGCGCTGCTCGACGATGCCGCCGGCATCCTGCGCGCGGGTGGGCTGGAGGCTGTCGATGTCCCGGTGCTGCTGATCGAGGGCGGTGAGAGCCCCGCGATCATCGACGCGGTGCATCGCGCTTTGGCGCAGCGACTGCCACTGACCAAGCGGTTGGTGGTGCCGGAGGCCGGGCATATGGTGACGATCACCCATGCCGCCGAGATTTCGGCAGCGGTGCAGGTGCATCTGGATCGCGCTTAGGCGCGCAAAGCCACCAGAAATTGATCCACTTCCGCTTCGGTGGTGTTCCATGAGGTGACCAGCCGTGCGGCCTCCATCCCCTGCCGCGCGGGCATCTGGTAATAGGCGGCCCCGGCAGCTTCCAGCCGCGCATGGGTGCCCGTCGCCCATTCGGGGAACATCATATTTGCCTCTGCCGGGTGCTGATGCCGCGCGCCTGCCGCAGCCACGCCCTGCGCCAGTTTTGCCGCCATCGCATTGGCATGGGCAGCTAGGCGCAGCCAGAGATCGCCCGTCAGATAAGCCTGCATCTGCGCCGACAGGAAGCGGTGTTTAGAGACCAGATGCCCGGCCCGCTTGCGGCGCAGCTCAAACTCCCACGCCTTTTCGGGGTCAAACATCACCACCGCCTCGACCCCAAGGCAGCCGTTTTTGGTGCCACCGAAGGACACCACGTCAACGCCGGCTTGCCATGTCATTTCCGCAGCCGACGCGCCTGTCGCCACCAAAGAATTGGCAAAACGCGCGCCGTCGAGATGGCTGGGGAGGGCCCATTGCTTGGCCACCGCCGTCAAAGCCGCAACCTCGGCGGGCGTGTAAACCGTGCCCGCTTCGGTGACATTGGTGATCGAGATCATGCCGCGCTGCACGCCATGCACGCCCACTTCGCCAATGCGACCAATGGTTTGCGCAAGGCTTTCTGGCGTCATCTTGCCATGATCTCCGGGCACGCCGATCAGCTTGGCACCATCGGTGTAAAATTCTGGCGCGCCACATTCATCGGTTGCGATATGGGCGTCGGTGTGGGCGAACACCGCTGACCACGGTTTGCTATAGATCGCCAAGGACAGGGAATTGGCGACGGTTCCGGTGCTCACAAGGTAAACGGCTGCCTCGGGATGCTGAAACACCTCGCGCACCTGCGCCGTCACCCGGTCCATGATCGCATCGGCACCATAGCTGCGGGCAAAGCCATCATTGGCGCGGCTCAGCGCTGCCAGAATCTCAGGGTGCGCGCCCGAGGCGTTGTCAGAAGTGAAATACATCAAAGATTTTCCTGAATGAAATAATCGTCCCAATCATCCTCATCGACCGTGACTTCCGAGACGGTCTGGCCGCGCATCGACTGGCCGGATGTATGGGTGGATTCGGGATCGCCGGTGCGCAAAGGGTGCCAATCTGGCAAAGGTTTGCCCTGCTGCAACAGCTTGTAGGCGCAGGTGGCGGGCAGCCAATAGCTGATCTTTTTCAAGGTCTTGGGGTTCAGCCGGATACATTCCGGTACAAACTCGAACCGCCGCGCATAGTTCGAGCAGCGGCAAGTTTCATTATCCAGCAAACGGCAGGCGACGCGGGTGTATTCGACCTCTCCGGTATCTTCATATTCGATCTTGTTCAGGCAGCATTTGCCGCAGCCGTCACACAATGCCTCCCATTCCGGGGTGGTCATTTTCGACAGGGGAACGGTTTCCCAGAATTTTGGGCGTAGGTTTGTCATGGCTGCAAAATGACGTGCGGGCGCGGAAAAGGGAAGGGCTAGAGTGTGGTGAGAATTTCACGCGCGCGGGCGACATCGGCGGCCATTTGGGTCATGAGGCCGGGCAGGCCATCAAATTTCATCTCTGCGCGCAGATAGTCGACAAGGCCGATGGAAACGTGGTGGCCGTAGAGATCACCTTTGAAATCAAAGATATAGGTCTCCAAATTCGGGGTGTTTTCGCCAAACATCGGCCGCACCCCAAGGCTGGCCGCCCCATGATAGCTGCCGGTTTGCGGGCCAGTCAGCACATCGACCTTGACCGCATAGACGCCAAGTTTCGGCAGATGTAGCCCCTGCACCGACATGTTCGCTGTTGGATAGCCCAGCACGCGTCCGCGTTTTTCGCCGTGGATCACCTCGCCATCAATGCGGTGCCAGTGGCCGAGCATCGAGGCTGCATCGCGGGGGCGGCCATCGGACAGCGCCTGACGGATCGCGGTGGAGGAAATCTCGCGGCCTTCGGTTCTTACCAGCCCTGCGATGGTAACGCCGAAACCGTATGTCTTGCCAAGCGCTTGCAGATCAGCCGCGCGGCCAGTGCGGCCTTTGCCGAAGCAGAAATCAGCCCCCACCACGACATGGGCGACGCCTAGGCCTTCAGAGAGCACCTGACGCGCGAAATCCTCGGGCGTGAAGCTGGCCATCTGGGCGTTAAACGGCAATTGAAACAATTGTTTAACGCCCAGTTTGGCAAGCCGGTTGCTGCGGGCTTCTGCGTTCATCAGGCGGAAAGCCGGAGCGTTGGGTGCGAAATACTCGCGGGGATGCGGCTCAAACGCCACGATGCCCAAGGGGCCATGCGGGCGGGCCAGGTCGATCACCGATTGATGGCCAAGATGCACGCCATCAAAGTTGCCCATCGCAACGGAAGCGCCACGTGTTTCAGGGTCAAGCCCTTGCCAATGCTGGTTTATTTGCATCTTACCCCAGGGTGGGGCGAACCGCCCCTAGTCGAACTTGCGGCTTGGCGCCAGAACCAGCGCTTCACCTTTCAGAACCACGGTATTGCCCACCGCGCAATGGGTTTCAAGGGTCACGCGGCGGCGGGAATGATCTATGGCGAGCACTTTCACCACTGCCTCGACGGTATCGCCGGGGCGGACGGGGGCGAGGAATTTGAGGGATTGTCCAAGATAAACAGTGCCATGGCCGGGAAGCTGCTCGCCGATCACCGCCGAAATCAAGCCAGCGGTCAGCATGCCATGCGCGATGCGGCCCTGAAAAATTGTGTCCTGCGCGTAAGCTTCGTCAAGGTGAACCGGGTTTCGGTCGGTCGACACCTCGGCAAAAAGCTCGATATCACGGTCGGTTATGGTTTTTTGCAACGTGCGCACCATGCCGATTTCAAGGTCTTCGATGCAGATGGTGCCGCGGGGGTGATTATCCAGCATGGGGCGAATCCCTTAAGTTTGCTTGTGCAGCATAGCATATGCTGCGCTGCGGCGCAAATCCAAAGCGAAGTATTTATGCGCAAATGCGACTTGTGGCGTAATTTTATTACTTGCCTACCGCAGATGCCCAATGCTATAGCTGGGCGACAACATCCCCGCCTCTAGCCAATCTTCCAGCAAGTCCTTGTCTGGATTGTTGGAATCGCGGCCGAAGCTTTCATGCGCGATGCCCCCAGTGACGAAAAGCGCATCAAGGCTTTCGCCCATCGCGCCCTGCACGTCGGTATGGATGCCATCGCCGATGCAGAGGATTCGCGCGTCTTCCGCACCGCCCAACGCGACCAGACGGCGGCGGGCAAGATCGTAGATCGGCGGGTGCGGCTTGCCGAAATACAGCGCGGTGCCGCCCATCGCCTCATATTCTTTCGCCAGCACGCCTGCGCAATAGAGCAGCTTGTCGCCCCAATGCACGACGATGTCTGGGTTGGCGCAAAGCATTGGCAAATTTAAGTTTTTCGCCAGCAGCAGCGTGGCCCGGTAGTCTTCTGGCGTCTCGGTCAGATCATCGGCCAGCCCCGTGACAACAAGGCCTTCGGCATCTTCCATCGCGACGCGTTCTATCGGTAGGTTGGCGGCGGCAACCGCCTTCAGATCATCGGCGAAATCGGTGAAGAACACTTCGTCTTTCGGGGCACCGATAAAATGCACCTTATGCCCGACCGCACCGCTTAACATGGCATATTGCGCAGCATCGCCAGAGGTCACGACATCATCCCAAGCGTCGCGCGGCACAGACATATCGTCCAACTGTTTGATAATACTGGATTTGGGACGAGGGGCGTTGGTGAGCAAGATCACTTTCCCCGCCTTGGCGCGGAAGGCCTGCAGGGCGGACACCGCAGCCGGGAATGGCGTGACGCCATTGTGCAGGCAGCCCCAGAGGTCGCAGAATAGCGCGTCATACTGGCCTGAGATTTGCGACAGATTGGCGATGATCTGGGTCATGGCGGCCTTTTCGGTGGGTTTATGGCATTAACACATGCAAACGCGAAAGGGCCGGATCGGCTCCGGCCCTTTGGGTATGCGGCAGCTAAAGCTTCAGCGCCGGGATGATCTGCTTTTTGCGGCTCATCAGGCCGGGGATCACCACGGTATCGCCCGTCACGGTGACGCCAAACGAGGCTTCGGCCATTTGCCGCACCAGATCGTTCGGCACCAGCAGCGTGGCTTCTTCGTTCAGAATGTCGATAACGAACAGGAGCACCTGCTCGGCGCCATCCTCAGCCGCCACACCCGGCATCGCGGCCATCAGCGCAGCTTTGCGGTCCAGCACCGTGGCGGGGGAGGTGGTTTCCAGCACCGAAATCCGCAGTTCGCGCCCAGCGACGTTGTATTCCTTGCTGTCCATCCGCAGCAAAGCGGTTTCGGAAAACGCCGACACATCGGATTTGGCCGCGAACATTGCG
The DNA here is from genome assembly GCA_046590425.1 of Cypionkella sp. GTDB lineage: Bacteria > Pseudomonadota > Alphaproteobacteria > Rhodobacterales > Rhodobacteraceae > Cypionkella. The sequence goes on from JBKJTI010000254.1 coordinate 7,358, forward strand.
GCGGCGAATTCCGGGATCGAGACCCGCAGATCGGCGGCCAAAGCCTCGGCCACCGCGCGGTCATGCGGTGTGGTGGTGGGGCTGCGGAATTCCATCGTATCGGACAGGATGCAGGTCAGCATCGCCCCCTTGATCTCACGCGGGGCGCGGGTCAGATCGCTGCCGATCAGATAGTGCATGATGGTGGCTGTGCAGGCCAAGGGCCGGATGGTGATGTCGATCGGCGTGTTGGTTTTCAGGCCACCAACCAGCATGTGATGGTCGATGATGGCCTGGATTTTGGCCGAGTTGATCGAGGGCGGCAGTTCTGCCGGGTTGTTGGTATCGACGATCACCACTTTGTCGTCGGCGGTCACATCGGCGATGATCTCGGGCTGCGCAAAACCCCAATGCTTCAGCATGAAGGCGGCTTCGGTGTTCGGCGCGCCCAGCAGCACGGCTTTCGCCGGGGTGTTGCGGATTTCGGACAGATACCACGCCCAGATCAGCGGCGATCCGGTGGAATCGGTGTCGGGGGATTTGTGGCCGAAAACGAGAGTGGT
>JBKJTI010000287.1:0-8402 GCA_046590425.1 Cypionkella sp.
CCTGCATCCCAAGGATTTCAACGGCTGTTTGGTGGAATTGGAGCAAACATGACAATCACCGCCGCATTGGTGCTGTTTTCGGTCACCTGGTTCATGGTGTTTTTCTGCGTGCTGCCGTTGCGCTTCAAAAGCCAGGCGCAGACAGGTGAGGTCGAACCAGGCACACCGCGCTCTGCCCCTGCCGAAGCCATGATCAAACCGAAAGCCAAGCTGACCACGCTGATCGCGCTGGTGATTTTCGCCGTGCTTTATCTGCTGATCACCTCGGGCCGCTGGGGCATCGCCGATCTCGATGTGTTCGGGCTGTGGGCCAACCGTTACTGACGGTTCAACCGATGGAACATATGGGTGAAGGTGGCGACGCCTAAAACCGGAATCGCTAGATTGATCAGCGGGATTGACAACGGTGCCGCCATCAGCACCCCCGCTGCCCAGATCCGCAAACTATAAGCTTTGCGCATTGCGCGCGCGCCGTCACGCCCCAAACGCCGGGTGGCGACCATAGTAAAATACTCCCGCCCCAGCAGGTAGCCATTCATCCCCCAAAACAGCAGTGGGCTGAAGGGCCCTGCAAACGGATAAAGCAGCAGCGCTCCAGTGTTCAGCGCCAGCAGCAAGCCGATGAAATTGGCTGTATCAATCAACGTATCACCAAAGCTTGGCCGCGCCACTGGTGGCAGCCCGGGATAATGCTGATCCTCTACAGCCTGCGCCACATCCTCCAGAAACAGCCCTGAAAACGCAGAAGCGACCGGGATCATCAAGAACACCGAAAGCACCGCCATCAGCAGGACTGAGCCCCAACTCAGCAAGGTATCCAATCCGCCGACCGGGCCGACGAAAGGAATGTCGATGCTGCCCGGCGTGAAGGTCTCAATCAGCCACAACAAAGCCGCATAGGCCCCGGTCAGCAGCGCCGCCGCCAGCGCCACACCCAGCAGCATCACCCGCAGAAACCGGCCATCGCCAAGCTGACCCAACGACTTGGCAAAATCACTGAAGATCATGCGCTGGCCCTCCGGCGCCCATGCCGCCACCCATCAGACCCATGTGATCAGCTTCGACAAATCGGGGCGCGGGCGGTCCGAAATCGGCGTCACAACGGTGCCGATATGCACAATGCCCGCAACCGTTTCATCCCCCACACAACCAAAGGCCTGCGCTGCGAACACCGGATCATGCGAGGGCCAGCCCGACAGCCAATTCGCCCCCCAGCCCTTCGCCATAGCCGCATTCAGCACGCCAAAGCACAAAGCCCCCGCCGACAGGATCTGCTCGGACAGCGGGATCTTATCGCTGGCCTTCGGTGATGAGATCACCACCACCGCCAACTGCCCCAGATCAAACTGCCCCCTGCCCTTGGCGATTTTTTCATCGTCCGCCCCAATCGCCCGCGCGCGCGCCTCGGCCAGATTGGCCATCCGCAGCATGGCCGGGCGGTCCAACACCACCAGCCGCCACGGCTCCAGCTTGCCGTGATCAGGCACACGAGTGGCTGCGGCCAAAATCTCCAACAGTTCGGTGCGGTCAGGCACCGGACCTTTGAACAGCTTCGCCGGGTGTGATTGCCGGCTCTGCAGAAAAGCGAAGGCGTCTTGAGTCAAAGTGAAAGCGTCTTGAGACATGGAAAGCTCCTTTGCGCCAGAGGTGGCGCTGTGCACGCTCCGCGTCAAGTGGGCTTGCCCTTGGTCTGCGGCTTCTGCACTCTGCGTCGATGCAAAAAGGCGCATGGGCAGAGCTGGCAGTTCCGGGGGCAGAGTTTTCCTGCAAGGTGACACCACGCGCCCGCCGCAACGCCATCACGCGCGAGGGCCGCGGTTCAAAATCAGCGTCACCACCGAACCCGAGGACGGCAAAGCCACCGCCGCAGTGACCGAAGCGCTGGCCCATGCCCTTGGCGTGGCGAAATCTCGTCTGACCTTGCTGCGCGGCGCAATCTCCCGCGAGAAGGTGTTCCGGCTTGATTAAGATGGCTTCGGCTCAATCCGGTAGCTGCCCTCCGGCAGATCCAGAGCCGCCGCAAGATCGCGCAACTGCGCTATAGACAAAGTAATCGCGACCACCTCGTCGGTCATCTGATCCATCTGCCGCAGCACAACACATTCGGCGAAGGCTTCAATGGTGATGTCTTCCTGCAACGGGGTGTCAGGCTCGCCTTCATCCACCAGCGTGATCACGGTGGCGTCGAATTCATGCTCGATGGTGAACATCGCAAGGCTCCTCTGCCGGATCAACTTATGGTCAGATGAGCCCGCATTGCCGTCAAATTCAAGCGAAAGTGCAGCCAGATGGGGCTATCAAACCGCTGCGGGTTTGATATGGGCTGTATCAGGGCAGCGGTGAAGGCGAGCGTGATGCAACGGCAAGCAGGATGGGTTTTGGTGGCGGCGCTGCTGGCGGGTTGCGTGCAGCCCGGGATCACAACGACCAGCCAGACGGACAATTCCGCACAGGTACTGACCCAACCGTCGCAAACTGGCGGCGCGCTGGCATCGCGGGCGGCGGCGGTGAATTTTCTGACCGTGGTGCAGCGGGTGGAACCTGTCGCCGAGGCCTACTGCCGCGCGCAGCATGTCGCGCATCGCTGCGATTTTCAGATCGTGATCGACGACCGCCCCGGCCAGCCCGCCAATGCGTTCCAAACCGTCGACAAGGCTGGCAGACCAATCATTGCATTCTCGCTGGCCCTGATCGCCGACGCCCGCAACGCGGATGAGATCGCTTTCGTGTTGGGCCACGAGGCGGGGCATCACATTCTGGGTCACATCCCCAAGCAGGAGCAAACCGCGCTGTCGGGGGCGATGATGGCGGGGATCTTGGCTGCCGCTTCCGGGGCCGGGCAGGACGAGGTGCAGCAGGCGCAGAAGCTGGGGGCTGGCCTCGCGACCCGGCAGTTCTCGAAGGAATATGAGTTGCAGGCCGATGCAATCGGGGCCGAGATTGCGTTTCATGCCGGCTATGATCCGGTCACCGGTGCGGGTTTCTTTGATCGGCTGCCTGATCCCGGCGATCAGTTTCTGGGCACCCATCCGGCCAATCGGCAGCGCAAGGCTTTGGTCGCCGCTGTGGTGGCCAAACTGCGTGGCGCTTAGGCTGTCCACGCGTGGCGCATGACCCGCGCGACGTAATATCAATGGCTTAACAGGTATCCGTTCAGGTTTGATTAACCAACATAAAACCCCATATGTCTAACGCCGCCCTACTCGGATCACGCTGACCGCTGCATCGGGCACCCCCGAGGGTTTCGGGCGAAGTCCCGCAAACCCAAGATAAAAACTTGCGCGGAACGCGCACTGTCAGATCACCCAGACAGCCGGGATAAGCCCACGCAGAGAATTGCCGACCCAGAGCTGCACCCGTGGCAGCTCTTCGGCCAAAAGCACTTCCTCGGCCACGCCAAGCTCGGCCCGCAGCACCCCCGGCAACACGCCGCAAGTCAGAGGCGGTGTCCGCATGCCCCGCCCACGATCAAAAAACACTGTGGTGATAGAGCCGTCGCAGACCTCATCCCGCTCGTTGAGAAAGATCACCTCATCCAAACCATCCGGCAGGCTGGCCCGCGCCGCATCATAGGCCGCGCGCTTTGTCGATTTCACTGTGAGCCAAGGATCGTTTGAGGCCAGTCGTTCTGCTGCCAAGCCGACCCGCCATGCTGCCTTGCCCGCAGGCAAAGCCGCCGCCTGCACCTCGACCGCGCCGCTGGCGTCCAGCGTCAGCCGCATCCGCGCGGCCCCTACAGGCATTGCGGCCCGCAAAGCCACCTCGACCGCAACCAGATCATAGCGCCAGCCCAAAGCCCGTGCCGAAGCGGACAAACGTGCCAGATGCAAGGGCAAGCGCACCAGTTGTGCGCCATCCCAAGCCAATGTCTCGATCAGCTTCAGACCTGCCGCACCAGCCCCTGCAAGTAACGCGCTTTCCACAAAGCCTCCTCCCATTCGCCATCGGGCGTGCTGTCTTGCACCACACCACCGCCGACATTCAATTCTATCGCGCCATCTGGAAACACCGACAACGTGCGGATCGCGACGTTGAACGACGACGCGCCATCCGGGGCCATCCAGCCCATCGCACCACAATAGACGCCGCGCGGGAACGGCTCGACCTCGTGGATGATCTGCATCGCGCGGATTTTCGGCGCGCCGGTGATTGATCCACAGGGAAACAGGGCTGGCATCAGCGCGGTCATGCTGGGGGCTTCGATCAGTTGCCCGACCACCCGGCTGACCATCTGATGCACCGTTGCGTAATGTTCCACCGCGAACAGTTCCGGCACCTTGACCGAGCCGATCTGCGCCACCCGGCTGATGTCATTGCGCAACAGATCGACGATCATCAGGTTTTCCGCCTGATCCTTCGGGCTGCCCCGCAACGCCTCGGCGAGTTCCGCATCGCGCACGGGGTCAGCGTCGCGGGGGGCTGTGCCCTTCATCGGCCTTGCTTCAATCCGTCCCGCCGCCGTCGTGCGCAAAAACAATTCCGGGCTGCGCGAGACCAGCACCGGCCCCACGCCAAGATCCAGATAGGCACCATGCCCCACCGCCTGCCGCGCCCGCAGCGCAGCATAGAGCCCAAGGGCCGAGCCTTGCAGCAGCCGCGTGCGCAGCGGAAAGGTCAGGTTGATCTGATAGCAATCGCCTGCCGCGATATAGGACATCACGCGGTCCATAGCGGCGCCGTATTCTGCGCGGTTGATCGCAGGCTCCAGCGCCGCGACCGCCACGCCGCGCGCCTCGGCCTTCGCCTCAGCCAGCACCTGCGCCGGATCGCTGGGCCCGGCGAACACCCCGAACGCCAGCAAGGGCCGCGTGGGGTCCGCCGCTGGCATCAGCCCCGCCAGCTTTGGCTCTAACGCATAGCCAGCCTCGTAGCTGATATAGCCCGCGAGCCATTTGCCCTGCGCACGCATGGCGTCAAGTTGCGCCAAAGCCGGGGCCACCTCATCCGCAGCCCGCGCCACGATCAGCGCTTCAGCAGTGTCAAACAGCGCTGGCTTCCCCAGAGGTCCGTCTTCGATCAGGATCACGCCCGCGCCCCTTGTTGCCCTGCCTGACATTTAAGCCAGCCGCATCACCTAGGCCAGCCCTGCCTGCAAATCCAGTGCCAGCCATTTTATGAATTTGGGGCCGCCCGTCTTTTGCGCATTTGCGACGCAAGAATGTCCGTCGCAGATCGCAACCCGGCCCGCCCGTCGCTGATTTCTGAAAATATCTATTCAGTGCTTGCCAGACTGTAAAATCCGCGCTTCCCTACGGCTAGGGACGGCATAACGTCGCACCGCCAACGATAATAACGACCAATCAACGGTTCGGAGGGTAACTGAATGGCATCGGAAGACTATACCGATAAAGACCACCATGAAGACGTGAAAGTTCTGCATGGCATGGGCTACGCGCAAGAGTTGGAACGCTCAATGAGCCGTTTCTCTAACTTTGCGATCTCGTTTTCTATTATTTGTATTCTTTCGGGCGGGATCAACTCGCTCGGGCAGGCCACCTCGGGTGCAGGCGGTGCCGCGATTGGCCTTGGCTGGCCGCTGGGCGTGCTGATGTCGGGTGTCTTTGCGCTGGCTCTGGCGCAGATCTCGTCGGCCTATCCGACGGCGGGCGGGCTTTACCACTGGGGCTCGATCTTGGGGAACCGCTTTACCGGCTGGCTGTCGGCATGGCTGAACCTGCTGGGGCTGATCACCGTGTTGGGGGCGATCAACGTCGGCACCTTCTACTTCTTCTTCGGCTCGTTTGGGCCCTTGATCGGCTTGGAAGACACGCTGTCGCACCGGGTAATTTTCGTTGCGTTGATCACCGGGGCTCAGGCGGCGGTGAACCATTTCGGCATCAAACTCACTGCGAAACTGACCGATTTTTCGGGCTTTTTGATCCTTGCCACGGCAGCGGCTCTGACCTTCGCCTGCCTGTTCTCGGCAAGCTCATGGGATTTCTCGCGGCTCTGGACCTTCAGCAACTACACCGGAACCGAGGGCGCATCATCGGTTTGGCCTGTGGCCGTCGGCGGCGGCATGGCTTTCCTTCTAGGGCTGCTTTTGCCGATCTATACCATCACTGGCTATGATGCCTCGGCCCATACTGCCGAAGAAACCGTCAAAGCCTCGGTTTCGGTGCCCAAGGGTATGGTCTCCTCGGTGATCTGGTCAGGCCTGTTCGGCTGGATCATGCTGTGCTCGTTCGTGCTGATGTTGCCGAATATGGATGACGCTGCCAAGCAAGGCTGGAACGTGTTCTTCTGGGGCATGGACAGCGCCGTCAATCCGACCCTGAAGACCGTGCTCTATGTCGCGATCTTCGTGTCGCAATGGCTTTGCGGTCTAGCCACGGTTACTTCGGCCAGCCGCATGTTGTTTGCCTTCTCGCGCGATGGCGGCATTCCCGGTGCATCAAAAGCACTGGCAACCGTCAGCCCGAAACACCGCGTGCCGGTGAATGCGATCTGGACTGCCTCGGTCCTGTCGGTGCTGTTCGTGTGGTTGACGTCGGCCATCACCATTGCCGGCACCCCGGCCTATTCGATCGTGGTGTCCTGCACTGTCATCTTCCTGTTCCTGTCCTTCGCCCTGCCGATTACGCTGGGTCTGATTGCGATTGGCGGTCCGAAATGGCCCGCCATGGGGCCATGGAATATCGGCGTGGGCACCTACAAACTGATGGCCGTTCTGTCGATTATCTCGATGGCCATCATGTTCTACATCGGCATCCAGCCGCCAAACGACTGGGCGCTAGAGATCACTTTGGGCTTCATCGTTCTGGCTCTTTTGATTTGGGTTGGGTTTGAAAACCGCCGGTTCCAGGGTCCGCCGATTGGCGATGCTATTGCAAAACGCAAGGCTGCGATTGCCGCAGCCGAGGCTGCAGTCGGGCAGAAGTAGCCCCTAACGCTGCAAGTTTGAATTTGGGGGGCGGCTGGAACATCTGGCCGCCCTTTCCTTACCGTGCCTCTGCATCGGAAACCCCATGATGTATCTGTTACTGAAAGCCGCAATCTCCGGAGTCTTGATCGCCCTTGCCTCTGAGGTCGCGCGCCGCAATGCAGGGCTTGGGGCGCTGATCGCATCGCGGCCGCTGATCTCGGCCTTGGGGATGATCTGGCTGTGGCGTGATACACATGATCCTGCGCGGATGGCCTCGCATGTCAGCGCTACGCTCTGGTACATCGCGCCTTCGGTGCCGATGTTTCTGCTCATTCCATTTCTTTTGCGGAACGGCACAGGGTTTTGGCTGGCGCTCGGGCTTGGTTGCGGGCTGACGTTCCTGCTTTATCTGCTGATGCTGCGGGTCGCCAACCGCTCGGGCATCCAGCTTTAGCCAATTTCGCCCGCAACGTCCCTTGCGCCCCGGCGGAGCATGGCTATAACCCGCAAAGTTTTGCGCATTGGGGGCGCAATAGCAGGAGAGTGGGCATGCCGAAAAGAACCGATATCAAATCCATCATGATCATCGGCGCAGGCCCCATCGTCATCGGTCAGGCGTGTGAGTTCGATTATTCCGGCGCGCAGGCCTGCAAGGCGCTCCGCGAAGAAGGCTACCGGGTGATCTTGGTCAACTCGAACCCCGCCACCATCATGACCGACCCCGGCCTTGCGGATGCGACATATATCGAGCCGATCACCCCCGAAGTCGTCGCCAAAATCATCGAAAAAGAGCGCCCCGATGCCCTGCTGCCCACCATGGGCGGCCAAACCGGGCTGAACACCGCTTTGGCGTTGGCTGATCTTGGCGTGTTGGAAAAGTTCAATGTTGAGCTGATCGGGGCCAAGCGTCCGGCCATTGAAATGGCAGAAGATCGCAAATTGTTCCGCGAAGCGATGGACCGCATCGGGCTTGAAAACCCCAAAGCCACCATCATCGCTGCCCCAAAACTGCCCTCAGGTAAATACGACATTTCCGCAGGCGTCGCCGAATGCATGGCCGCCATCGAATACGTAGGCCTTCCCGCCATCATCCGCCCTGCCTTCACGCTTGGCGGCACCGGCGGCGGTGTGGCCTATAACCGCGACGATTATGAAGCGATCTGCCGCTCGGGCCTTGAGGCCTCGCCAATGGCGCAAATCCTGATCGACGAATCGCTGCTCGGTTGGAAAGAATTTGAGATGGAGGTGGTGCGCGACACCGCCGACAACGCCATCATCATCTGCGCGATTGAAAACATCGATCCGATGGGGGTGCATACCGGCGATAGCATCACCGTCGCCCCGGCGCTGACCCTGACCGACAAAGAATACCAGATCATGCGCAACGGCTCGATCGCCGTCCTGCGCGAGATCGGGGTGGAAACTGGCGGATCGAACGTGCAATGGGCGATCAACCCCGCCGACGGGCGCATGGTGGTGATCGAGATGAACCCGCGTGTGTCACGTTCCTCGGCGCTGGCGTCCAAGGCTACCGGCT
>JBKJTI010000123.1:0-4396 GCA_046590425.1 Cypionkella sp.
CATCCAAGTCGATATTAACCCTGATCGGATCGGGTTAACGAAGAAGGTGACTGTTGGCATTGTCGGCGACTCCAAGAAGGTCGCCGAGGCGGTTTTGGCGCGGTTGGCCTCTACCGCTGGTGACCATGCGCGCAGCGAACGCAAAGCCAAGATCGCACAGACCAAATCGGCGTGGGCGCAGGCTTTGTCCTCGATGGATCACGAGGAAGACGATGTTGGCACCACATGGAACGAGCGCGCACGGGCGGACAAGCCGGAGTGGATGAGCCCCCGGATGGCGTGGCGGGCTATACAGGCAGCGCTGCCGAAAGAGGCGATTATTTCTTCGGACATCGGCAACAACTGCGCGATTGGCAATGCTTACCCGACCTTTGAGTCGGGGCGGAAGTATCTGGCTCCGGGGCTGTTCGGGCCGTGCGGTTACGGTTTGCCTGCGGTGGTGGGCGCGAAAATCGGCTGCCCGGATGTGCCGGTGGTGGGGTTCTCGGGTGACGGGGCGTTTGGCATTGCGGTGACGGAGTTGACGGCGATTGGCCGGGGTGAATGGCCCGCGATCACGCAGGTGGTGTTCCGCAATTACCAATGGGGGGCGGAGAAGCGCAACTCGACGCTGTGGTATGACGATAACTTTGTCGGCACGGAACTCGACACGCAGGTGTCTTATGCAGGGATTGCAAAGGCTTGCGGGTTGAAAGGCGTGGTGGCGCGGACGATGGACGAACTGACGGCGGCGCTGCGGCAGGCGATTATTGATCAGAAGGCGGGTAAGACCACCTTAATTGAGGCGATGATCAATCAGGAGTTGGGCGAGCCGTTCCGCCGCGATGCGATGAAAAAGCCGGTGGCTGTGGCGGGAATTTCGGCCTCTGACATGCGCAAGCAGGTGGTTTGATGCCGTTTGACCTGGGGTTGGGGGCTTCGATCTGGATGGGTTGTGCCATTCTGGTTGCGGCTTTCATCCGGGGCTATTCCGGCTTTGGCTATTCGGCCATGGTGATTGCGGCCTCGGGCGTGGTCACCAATCCGCTGCATTTCGTCGCCGTGGTGGTGATCCTGGAGACCGCGATGAGCCTGCAAGCGGCGCGTGGGATCGGCGGGGATGTCGATTGGCGCAGGGTTTGGCTGATGCTGGCAGGGGCGGCGGTGGGCCTGCCGTTGGGGCTTTGGGCGCTGACCGGGATCAGTGAAGAAGCGGCGCGGGCGGCGATTTCGGTCTATATTCTGGTGATGTGCGGGGTGCTGTTGGCAGGGTGGCGGCTGCGCGCAGAGGTGCGGGGCGCGGGTAATCTGGCGGTTGGGGTTGTGTCGGGTCTGGCCAATGCGCCGGGGATGGGGGGCTTGCCGGTGGCTGCTTTCTTTGCCGCACAACCGATGCAAGCGGCGACGTTTCGCGCCACGTTGATCGCGTTTTTCCCGCTGCTGGATCTCTATTCCGGGCCTTTGTATTGGTGGCATGGGCTGGTGACATGGGACACGCTTTGGGCGGCACTGGCAGCTTTGCCGCTGACGTTCTTGGGCAACTGGCTGGGGTCGCGGCATTTTCTGAACACCGATCCGAAGGATTTCCGCCGCTTTGCGATTTTGTTGCTGGGTGGGTTGGCGGTGATCGGGCTGATCAAGGCGGTGGTGTAAGATGTTGCTGGTGGTCAATGCGGGGTCATCCTCGGTCAAGCTGGCGGTGTTCGACGGCGATTTGCGGCAGATTCTGGCCGGGTCAGTCACTGAGATTGGCGGCGCGGGGTGCTTGCGCTTTGGTGCGGTGGACCGCGATTGTGCTGCGGCGGATCATCGGGCGGCGTTGGCACTGGCGTTTGAGGCGATGGCGCAGCAGGGCGTGGGCTTGGGCGATCTGACGGGGGCGGCGCATCGGGTGGTGCATGGCGGCGCGGCTTTGGTGCAGCCCGCGCGGGTGACAGAGGCAGTGATTGCGGGGATTGAGGCTTGCGTGCCGCTGGCCCCCTTGCACAACCCCGGCAATTTGACGGCCATTCGCGCGCTGCAGGCCTTGGCCCCTGCTCTGCCGCAGTATGTCAGCTTTGACACCGCTTTTCACAGCACGAATCCCGAAGTGGCGGTGACCTATGCTTTGCCTTTGGCAGAGCGCGCGCGCGGGCTGCGGCGTTATGGGTTTCACGGCATCAGCTATGGCGGTTTGGTGCAGCATTTGACAGAGCAGGGCATGTTGCCCGAGCGGTTGCTGGCGCTGCATCTCGGCAATGGGGCCTCGCTCTGTGCGATCAAGGCGGGCGTGTCGGTGGCAACGACGATGGGCTACTCGCCGCTGGATGGCATCACCATGGGCACGCGGACGGGCGGCATTGACGGCAATGCGGTGCTGCGGCTGGCGGAACTGCATGGGGTCGTGGGGGCGGGGCGGGTTCTGAACCGCGAGAGCGGACTGTTGGGCCTTGGCGGTTCCAGCGATATGCGAGCCTTGCACGCGGCGGGGACGCCAGAGGCGGCGTTTGCGGTGGAGCATTTCTGCTATTGGGCGGTGCGGCACGCAGGCAGCATGATTGCTGCGATGGGGGGGCTTGATGGCCTCGCCTTCACCGGCGGCATTGGCGAGAATGACGTGTTGGTGCGCGGGCGGATCGTTGAGCGCCTGGCTTGGGCGGGGGCGGTGCCGGTGCATATCGTGGCGGCTGAAGAAGAACGGTCTATCGCAGCGCAGGCCTTGGCGCTGCTGCGGGCGGGCGCGTAACCACATGGGGGCGTGGGCTTTTCCGGCTTTGTCGGAGGTGGAGCGGAAATTTTTCCGGGATTACGGCGAATGTCGTAACCCCGTGTCGCAATCAGGCTTGTTTGGCGAAAAACTTCCGTCCAGATTGACGGGAGACGTTTGGGGGGAAGATGAGAGTTCAGCCGAAAATTGACACCTCGCCCCCGGTTTCGGACGAAATCCGCAAGACCACCTGTTATATGTGCGCCTGTCGCTGTGGCATCAATGTGCATCTGAAAGAGGGTCGCGTCAGCTACATCGAGGGCAACCGCGACCATCCGATCAACAAGGGCGTGCTCTGTGCCAAGGGCGCGTCGGGGATCATGCAGGTGACGGCACCTTCCCGGTTACGTGCGCCGTTGAAGCGCGTTGGACCGCGCGGGTCGGGGGCGTTTGAGGAGATTACCTGGGACGAGGCGTTGGCGCTGGCAGTGTCTTGGATGAAGCCTTTGCGTGAAACAGCCCCCGAGAAGCTGGCGTTTTTCACTGGGCGGGATCAGTCTCAATCGTTCACTGGCTGGTGGGCGCAGGCGTTTGGCACGCCGAATTATGCAGCCCACGGCGGGTTTTGTTCGGTCAATATGGCGGCGGGTGGGATTTACACCATCGGCGGTGCGTTTTGGGAGTTCGGCCAGCCCGATTGGGAGCGCACCAAGCTGTTCGTGCTGTTCGGGGTGGCAGAGGATCACGACAGCAACCCGATCAAGATCGGTCTGGGCAAGTTGAAAGAGCGCGGTGCGCGGGTGATCGGCGTGAACCCCATTCGCACCGGCTACAATGCGGTGGCGGATGATTGGCTGGGGATCACGCCGGGCACGGATGGATTGCTGATCCTGTCGCTGATCCATTGTCTGTTGAAGGCGGGCAAGGTGGATCTGGAGTATCTCGCGCGCTACACCAATGCGCCATTGCTGGTGGTGGAAGATGGGCCGGAAAAGGGGCTGATCGCGAAGAATGCCGAAAGCCAACCCTTTGTGATTGATCGCAGAACCGGCGCGCCTGCGCCTTGGGATGGCAAGGGCGTGCAGCCCGATCTGGGGGCCAGCTATCAGGGCAATCGGACGGTGTTTCAGCATATGGCCGAGAAATATCTGGCCGATGAGTATGCTCCGGAAGCGGTGGCCGCGCGCTGTGGCATCAGCGCTGCGCGTATTCGTGATTTGGCCGCTGAACTCGCCCATGTGGCGTTTGAGCAGGCGATTGAGATTAAGCAATCCTGGACGGATTTCCGTGGCGATTTCCATGAAACCATGCCGGGGCGGCCAGTGTCTTTTCACGCGATGCGGGGGATTTCGGCACATTCCAATGGCTTTCAAACCGCCCGCGCGTTGCATCTGTTGCAGATTGTTCTGGGCACGGTGGAAGTGCCAGGAGGCTACCGTCTGAAGCCGCCGTACCCGAAACCGATGGAGGCGCATCCGACGCCGCATTTTGTGGTGAAACCCGGCCAGCCGCTGACCGGACCGCATTTGGGATATGTGCGCAGCCCGGACAATCTGGCGCTGCGGGAAGACGGCTCGCCTGCGCGGATCGACAAGGCGTTTTCATGGGAAAATCCGTTCTCGGCGCATGGGTTGATGCAGATGGTGATCCCCAATGCCCATGCGGGCGACCCTTACAAAATCGACACGCTGTTCTTGTATATGGCGAATATGGCGTGGAATTCGTCGATGA
>JBKJTI010000180.1:0-6775 GCA_046590425.1 Cypionkella sp.
CTATCGGTCATGGCGGAATCTCCTATGGTTTTGCCGATTATATTGCACAGCCGAGCCAAAACGCCTAACGAGGTTCTGGCAATAAAACATGAGGAAACCTCATATGCTCTCGCGCCGCTATCTGCCCTCGATGCCGTCTCTCTTGGCGCTGGAAGCCGTCGAGCGCCTGGGTTCCGCCTCTGCCGCAGCCGAGGAACTCAACCTGACGCAAAGTGCGATTTCGCGGCAGTTGCAGGTGCTTGAGGGCCAGTTGGGCCTGTCGTTGATCATCCGAGACAAGCACCGCCTGCGCTTGACCCCCGCTGCGCAAGACTATTGCCGTGAGATCAGGCGCGCCCTGCAAGCGCTCAGCCAAGCCAGCCTGACGTTGCGCGCCAATCCCAACGGTGGCACGCTGAACCTCGCGATTCTGCCTGCCTTCGGTATGCACTGGCTTGCCCCACGGCTTGCCCGCTTTGCCACCCAACACCCTGAGGTGACAGTCAACCTCTCCACCCGCCTGCAACCTTTCGACTTCGCCACCAGCCATTTCGACGCCGCCATCCATTATGGCCGCCAAGATTGGTCCGGCGTGGATTATCTGCCGCTGATGCAGGAAGATCTACTCGCGGTCGCCTCCCCCGGCCTGCTGAAAACCCCGCTCACCGCCGCCAATGACATTCTCTCATACCCGCTCTTGCAGTTGGAAAGCCGCACCGGCGATTGGGGCCGCTGGCTGGCGCATCATGGCAGCCCGAACCAACGCCCGCCCGCCATGCTGTTTGATCAATTCGCCACCATGACCCAAGGGGCGATTCACGGCCTTGGCCTCGCCCTGCTGCCAGTTTTCCTGATCGAACGTGAACTGGCCGAGAACCGCCTGATCCCCACATTCGGCCCTGCCATTCCCTCACTCGGCAGCTACTACCTTGTCTGGCCAAAAGACGCCGCCCCGCGCGCGCCGCTCGCTTCATTCCGCAACTGGATTGCAGCGGAACGCGATGCTTAAAATTTGGTTCAATTTGTCATCCTCTGTGCTCAAATATCCCGGGGGAGAGCCCGGAACGGGCGAGGGGGCTGGCCCCCTCTTGTGTTTGATCAAATCAATCGCCAACATGCGGAAAACGAAAGGGCGCCCCATGCAACCAAACCACATCGGAGACGTGTCGTTTTGGTATGCCGACATCGGCCTGCCCAAAACCCGCCGCCCCAGCCTGGCTGAAAACACCAGTGCCGACGTGGCCATCATCGGCGCGGGCTTCACTGGCCTCTGGACCGCCTATTATCTGAAAAAGGCAAATCCAGCGCTGAATGTGCTGGTGATTGAGAAAGAATTCGCAGGTTTTGGTGCATCTGGCCGCAATGGCGGCTGGTGCATGGGCACTTTCGCGTGGAACCATGAAGCCTATGCGAAGGCCACCAGCCGTAAAGCCGTGCTGGAGATGGTGCGCGAGTTGGAAACCACCGTGCCGGAAATCACCCGTGTCTGCGCAGAAGAAGGCATCGACGCCGATATCATTGCCTCGGAAGAATTGATGCTGGCGACCAATCCCGCGCAACTGGCCCGGATGCACGATGCAATCGCGCATCACAAACTTTGGGGCAATGCCCACCGCGTGCGCGAACTTTCCCCCGCCGAGGTCAAACAGCGCATCACCGCCCCGAACGTGCTGGGCGCGATGGTGGTATCGGGCATGGCCCGCATCCAACCCGCCAAACTGGTGCGCGGTCTGGCCGAGGCTTGTGAGCGGATGGGTGTGCGCATTGCCGAGGCCACCGAGGTTCTCAGCTACGATCAGGGCGAAATCATCACGCCCAAAGCCGTGGTCAAAGCCCCGATCATCCTGCGCTGCACCGAAGGTTTCACCGCCAGTCTGCCGGGCCACAAACGCGAATGGCTGCCGCTGAACTCGGCGCAGATCGCCACCGTGCCGCTGCCGCCGGAAGTCTGGGACAAGATCGGCTGGCATGGTCACGAGTTGATCGGCGATATGAACAACGCCTATTGTTACTGCCAGCGCACCCGCGAGGGGCGCATCACCGTTGGTGCGCGCGGCGTGCCCTATAAGTATGCCTCGCAGATGGATAATAATGGCGAACCAGATGCCGAAACCATCCGCCGCCTGACCGAAGTCTTGCACACCCATTTCCCCGAAGCAGCCGCCTATCCCATCGACCACGCTTGGTGCGGCGTCATCGCCGTGCCGCGCGACTGGTGCGCAACCGTGGGGCTTGATCGCAAAACCGGTCTCGGCTGGGCGGGCGGCTATGTTGGCACCGGCGTGTCCACCGCCAACCTTGCGGGCCGCACTTTGGCCGATCTGGCGCTGAGCCGCGACACCAAAATTACCAAATTCCCGTGGGTCAACCGCCGCGTGCGCCATTGGGAGCCCGAGCCCTTCCGCTGGTTCGGCGTGCATCTGATGTACAAACTCTTGCGCATCGCCGATCAGCGGGAAGCCAAACTCGGCATCCCGCCGTCGAAATTCGCAGTCTTTGGCAACTGGCTGACGGGCCGTCACTAACGGCAGGGCGGCACTGACCGCCCGCAGCCAGCCGGCTTTACGCCAAATTCGCGCGGAAGAACGCCAGGGTCCGATCCCAAGCTAGATCCGCCGCCGCCTTGTCATAGCGCGGCGTGGAGTCGTTATGGAAACCGTGGTTGACGCCCGGATAAATGAACGCCTCATACTGCGTGCCAGCCGCCTTCAAAGCCGCCTCATAGGCCGGCCAGCCCTCGTTCACGCGGGTGTCCAATACGGCATAATGCAGCAAGATCGGGCATTTGATCTTCGGAACATCCTCGGCCTTCGCCTGCATGCCATAGAACGGCACCGCCCCGCCCAGTTCAGGATAGGCCACCGCCGCCGCATTCGACACACCACCCCCGTAGCAAAACCCGGTGATCCCGACGCGGCCCGTGGAGCCTTCATGCACCATCATCCACTCAATCGCCGCGAAGAAATCATTCATCAACTTGGTCGGATCGACCGTCGATTGCAGCGCCTTGCCTTCTTCATCATTGCCCGGATACCCGCCGACGCTGGTCAAGCCATCCGGGGCCAGCGCCAGAAATCCGGCCTTGGCCAAACGCCGGGCGACATCCTCGATATAGGGGTTCAGGCCGCGGTTCTCATGTACCACCACCACGGCGGGCAATTTTCCCACCGCAGCCGTGGGCTTCACCAGATAGCCTCGCACATCGCCATTGCCGTTGGGCGAGGGGTAGGTGACGTAATCGGCAACAATATCGGGGTCGTTGAAGCTGACCTGCGCGGCCAAAGCATAATTCGGCGACATGATGCCCAAAAGCGCCGCCGCCGTCAGTCCGCCGACGGTAAACTTCGCCGCCTTATCAAGAAACTCGCGTTTTGAGATTCGCCCGTGGGCGTAAAAATCATAAAGCTCCAGCAATTCCGGGCTGAAATCCTTTGCGGTCATTCGGGTCATCGCGCGCTCCATGGTTGTGAACTCAAAAAGTTAGACCGCATCGTGCCGCCGCCCATTCACGCTTGCGTGATCCGCATGGGCTTTGGCGAGACCGCGCCAGTTTATCTAAAATTGTCATCCTCAGCGCGCAAATATCCCGGGGTGAGCCCGGCACGGGCGAGGGGTTGGCCCCTCTGCGACATCACACCCTCTCGCGCCTCTGCAAAACCTGCGCCACACTTCCCCCATGCAAACCGCCCGACTTCCCAGCCCGCTTAACCATCAACTCGCAGGCAAAAACCTGATCGTGTTTGACGGCGCATGTGTGTTCTGCTCGACCTTCTTCCGTTTCATGCTGCGGCACGACCGCGCGCAGAAGTTCCACTATGCCACCGCGCAAAGCCCGCTTGGCCAAGCGCTCTACACCGCCCTGAACCTGCCGCTCATCGACTTTGAAACCAATCTCGTGATTGCCGACGGTCAGATTCACCAACGCCTTGATGCCTTCGCCGCCGCAATGGCGCAACTGCCAGGCCCGTGGCGCTTCGCCCGCATCACCCGCCACCTGCCAAAAGCCCTGAAAGACGCGATCTACAAACCGATTGCCCGTCACCGCTACCACATCTTCGGCCGCTGTGTGTTGACACTAGAACCTGCAGAGAAGCGGGTATATCCGGGAACTGCTGGGAACTAACGGAAATCGTCGTAATAACGAGGGCTTAAGTGCCATAGAATGGCGCGAAGGGCTGTGCGCGGTGGAGTTGGCAGAGATGCGGAAAACGTGCCCGTGACGGCACATGTAGGGCGCTGTACCCCTTTTGGTCGCCGCACAAGAGGAACCCTTTAAACGCTCGTGAAATAAGGGTTTGATGCAGGGTTGTGGCTCGGTTTAAGCCGCCTTGCGGGGTGTACTAGGGGGCCGGAACATGCAAATGGCGTTGCATGTTCGCCCAACCGTTTGCAGGTTACAATAAGCAACTGAAATTCTTGTAATAAATGGGTCTGTCCTCTGGCAGCTCTGCTGGGGCAACATGCAACGGATTTTGCGCGTGAGCGACGGAACTGAGTCGTGCTTATGGGATAATCCGTACCTTGGTCCACTTGCCTTCTTCTGCAAAACCAAGCTGCAATTAGAATCTCCACCTGCGCCGCACCATGGGTCCTGGCTTTGCGAGCATAAGGGATCAGATCGCCGATCGTCCGGTATTGGATTGCCAGTTGCTGTCCGCCGTCCACCTTGGTGCTGGCAGCAAACTTAGAACTATGTTGCTTGAGAATCTTTGAAAGCCTCTATAACTTCCCTACTCGTTTGAACCCGGCTTTGACGCATGGCTTGGCTGGAGGGTTGGCCGGCGCCGTATGCCCTCCAACTGTCACGTTGGACTGATTGCCACAGAGCGTCGAGCTGTCCCTTGCGATGACAAGACTCCGCCAACTGTTCTTCGGACAATGGAGAAAACCGCGTTCGGATTTGTTCTTCGCGAAACTGTTCTGCCAAATGACCGTAAGTTGAACTGACAGTTTTGACATCGGCGTGACCAAGCTGGCGGGCGATCACCTCGAGGGGGACACCTTGCGTGACCAGATCGCTGGCATAGGTGTGCCGAAGACCGTGGAACACAAACTCTTTGGGAAGTTTGGCCTTTGCAACAGCGCGCCGAAACAAGCTGGTGTGTTGTTTGCGCCAAACCTTACGCATGTCAGATAAAAAGACGTAGTCGCGACCGGATTTTCCATCGCAGCAGCTCAGAAAAAACGCCATGCCTTCATCAGGCAGAAACACGAACCTTGCGGGGCTGCGCTTGAAGGCTGCGATACGAATGCCGAAAACCTGATGTCCAACATCTTCAACCCGAAGCTCAGAAAGCTCACCGATCCGGCAGCCCGAATAGAGACCGGCCAAGGCCAACTTGCGCAAGGCAGGCGTGCATTCGTCTAGGAGCCTCCCACACTCCGCGCGATTCAGAAAAATGGTGCGTGGGCAATGATTTACCGAAATTCTCTTAAGGCAGCGCCATGGACGTTCAGAGGCAATCTGCGCATTGTCCCATGCGTGCTGAAACGCCATGCGCAGAATTGTTACCAATGAGTTGAATGTTCGCTTGCGCTTGCGAAGCTCATCAGGGCTCAAGTCATCAATGGAGACCTTTGGCATCTGGCGTGCAAACCCAAACTTCGGGGGCGTTTCGATAACCTTGATCGCCAGAGCTTTGAGGTTTCGCGCACAAAATTCCTCGAGCGGCACATGGATCAGGCTGTTAACGAGGTGGTAGTTGATCAGTGCCAGGATATTGTAATGGCCACCTTTTGATCGGGCAATTTTGGTCCATTCCGTATAATCCCGCAGCGCGTGACCGACCGAGTAAACTTCGCCAATAGGGCAGAAGCCTACGCTCGTCATCCGCCCAACAGGTCTCGCCGTATGGGCAACGCCCTGAACTTCGCCCGTGTCGAACCATTCAAAGGCACGCCTGATCGCTTCCTGGCTGTCGATGCAGCCGCGGCCAAGGTCCAGCGCGGGTCCAAGGCATTTCTGAAGATAACGCCTGTCTTTGGTCATAATCCGTGCAGTCCAATTGCAGCTACGGTCGTCGGGCCGATGCACGCCAATATGCCGACAGGTCAGCAGCCAATGCCAATAGGGGCTATCGCGAAACGGCAGTGCTTCAATCTCGACCGTGTCGCGAAATCGAAAATCGGCCGAATTGCCTCGAAGCTCTGGCTCAATCGGTCCGTGCCGCGCGACTGTAGGCATGATGAGTTCCCAAAAGTTGAATCGGAGCACTTAGGGGCTGAGGCACCTCCAGTCTTGGCTAACGCGAAAGCCGCATTGCCAAGGGAGTTAGCGTCACAGCTCCCGCCGAAATTTCTATTAAACCCAGATGGCGTAGATCGTCCAAAGCCACGCAAACTGCACCGCGTTCCACGCGATGCAAACTGGCGAATTTTTCGAGAAGGGTCGTTGATGAAACATGCGCCTCTCGAGTGAGGTAGTCCAAGATATTCGCTCTGATTTCGCTCATAAGCAGGTCTCCGAACAGGGTGACGCCAGCCAGATATACCCACAGGAGTGCATTCGCTTGGTCGTGGGAGTCAACAAATTTGCGTGCTGCGCTGCGGAAGACTAACCGCCTACAGCAGCCAACCGCTGTCAAAACGTACATAGACTATGCGCCATCCGCTGTGCTAACTATCAGATATTGGACAAATTCCGACTTGGACACGACCAGTCGTTGCAACTTCGATGTCAAGGAAATCCTGATGGCACCAAGAATTCTGCATGTTGACGACAGCGAAGACATGCGCGCAATTGTCTTGCTGGCGCTTGAAACCATAGGCGGCCTTGAAGTCGTCCAATGTAGTTCCG
>JBKJTI010000259.1:0-2580 GCA_046590425.1 Cypionkella sp.
GACCAGAATATCGCCCGGCAGCACGTCAGCGCCAATATACACGATGCCCGCTTCGTCAAGGTTGCGCAGGGCTTCCTCGCCGACGTTCGGGATATCGCGGGTGATTTCCTCTGGCCCGAGTTTCGTATCGCGGGCTGCGACTTCGTATTCTTCGATATGGATCGAGGTGAACACGTCGTCTTTCAGAATACGCTCCGAAATCAGGATACTGTCTTCATAGTTGTAGCCATTCCACGGCATGAAAGCCACGATGACGTTCCGGCCAAGGGCGAGTTCGCCCAAGTCGGTGCAGGGGCCGTCCGCGATGACTTCCGAGCGCAGAACCGTGTCGCCCACCTTCACCAGCGGGCGCTGGTTGATGCAGGACGATTGGTTCGAACGTTTGAACTTGCGCAGACGGTAGATGTCGACGCCCGGCTCTCCGGGTTCCAGCATCTCAGTCGCGCGCACAACGATACGCGTCGCGTCAACCTGGTCGATCACGCCCGAGCGGCGGGCCATGATGGCAGCGCCACTGTCGCGCGCAACCACGGCTTCAATCCCGGTGCCCACGAACGGCGCATCGGCTTGCAGCAAGGGAACCGCCTGACGTTGCATGTTCGAGCCCATCAAGGCGCGGTTGGCGTCGTCGTTTTCAAGGAACGGGATCAAGGATGCCGCGACCGAAACCAACTGTTTCGGCGACACGTCGATCAGGTCGATGGCTTCTGGCGGGTTCAGCATGAAGTCGCCAGCTTTACGCGACGAAATCAGATCGTCGGTGAAGCGGCCTTCGGCGTCTTGTGCCGCGTTGGCCTGCGCCACGGTGTGACGCATTTCTTCCGTAGCCGACATGTAGACGACTTCATCAGTCACCTTGTTGTCGATCACTTTGCGGTATGGCGTTTCGATGAAGCCATACTTGTTAACGCGAGCGAAAGTGGCCAGCGAGTTGATCAGACCGATGTTCTGACCTTCTGGCGTTTCAATCGGGCACATCCGGCCATAGTGGGTCGGGTGAACGTCGCGCACTTCAAAGCCCGCACGTTCCCGCGTCAAACCGCCTGGCCCCAAAGCCGAAAGACGGCGCTTGTGGGTGACTTCTGACAGCGGGTTGGTTTGGTCCATGAACTGCGACAACTGGCTGGAGCCGAAGAATTCACGCACCGCAGCCGCAGCGGGTTTGGCGTTGATCAGGTCTTGCGGCATGATCGTGTCGATCTCGACGGAAGACATACGCTCTTTGATCGCGCGCTCCATGCGCAGCAGACCAACGCGGTACTGGTTCTCCATCAATTCGCCAACCGAGCGCACCCGGCGGTTGCCGAGGTGGTCGATGTCGTCGATTTCGCCCTTGCCATCGCGCAGTTCGGTCAAGGCTTTGATACAAGCGACGATATCGGCGCGGTCAAGCGTGCGTTGGGTATCCGGGCGGCCCAGATCCAGACGCATGTTCATTTTCACCCGGCCAACAGCCGAGAGATCATAACGCTCGCTGTCAAAGAACAGCGTGTCGAACAACTGCGACGCCGCTTCAACGGTAGGCGGCTCGCCCGGACGCATCACGCGGTAGATGTCCATGAGTGCTGTATCGCGGCCCATGTTCTTGTCGGCGGCCATGGTGTTGCGCATGTAGGGGCCGACGTTGACGTTGTCGATGTCCAGCACCGGAATCTCGGTGATGCCTTGATCGAGCAACAGCTTCAGCGAACCACCCTTCGGCTCGCCGTCGCGGTCGTATTCCATTGTCAATTCGTCGCCAGCTTCGACCCAAATCTCGCCGGTTTCTTCGTTGATGATGTCTTTGCTGACATAGCGGCCAACGATGTGATCATAGGGCACCAGCAGGTCAGTGACCTTGCCGGTTTTCGCCAGATCGCTTGCCATCCGCGGCGTCATTTTCTCGCCAGCCTTGCAGATCACTTCGCCGGAATCGGCATCCACAATATCATAGGTCGGGCGGGTGCCCCGGATACGGTCCGGGAAGAACTTGGTGACCCAGCCTTTGTTCTTTTGGAACTTGAACATCACGGTCTGGTAGTAGGCATCCATGATGCCTTCCTGGTCCATGCCCAAAGCATAGAGCAGCGTGGTGACCGGCAGTTTCCGGCGACGGTCGATGCGCGCGAACACGATGTCTTTGGCATCAAACTCAAAGTCCAGCCACGACCCGCGATACGGGATGATCCGGCAGGCGAACAGGAGTTTGCCCGACGAATGGGTTTTGCCCTTGTCGTGGTCAAAGAACACGCCGGGCGAACGGTGCATCTGAGACACGATCACGCGCTCGGTGCCGTTCACCACGAACGTGCCGTTATGCGTCATCAGGGGCATGTCGCCCATGTAAACGTCTTGCTCTTTGATATCCTTGACCGACCGGGCCCCGGTGGTTTCATCGACATCAAACACGATCAAACGCAGGGTAACTTTCAGCGGCGCGGCATAGGTCATGTCGCGCGACTGGCACTCGTCCACGTCGTATTTAGGCTTTTCCAGCTCATACTTGACGAATTCAAGCACGGCGGTCTCATTGAAGTCCTTGATCGGGAACACCGATTGGAACGTGCCCTGGATGCCTTCGCCATCCAGCGGCTTGTCGCT
>JBKJTI010000326.1:0-6232 GCA_046590425.1 Cypionkella sp.
CACACCGGAGGCTCGGCATTCGGCGAGATTTCCACCAGATCGAGCCCGGCTTCCTCGGCCATCTGCATCGCGCGTGCGGGGGTGACGACGCCGACATTTTCCCCATCTGCGCCAATCAGGCGAATCTCGGGCGACCGGATGCGATCGTTGATGCGCGGGCCGGTTTCGCGTTGCGGCGGGGCATTGTGAGGTCTGCGGGCTATGGTGGTGGTCCTTTGAATGGTTGTAAGCTGGCGCAAGATAGTCTTGTGAGGCCCAAGCTTCAACCTGAAAAGCCGCATGATTTGCGCTTGGTTTGGCTGCAGAGGGCGCTGGGTGCTGCGCAGGTCTTTCCTTTTGCTGTCGATTCTGTCATAGGCGGGGTAACCGAAGGGTACTCGGTATTGGGAGAATGAACATGAACAAGAACGTCCTGATCGGCATCGTGCTGATCGCTTTGGCGGGTGCTGGCTATTACCAGTTCAGCATGAAGCCGGCGCAGGAAGCGGCAGCGACGGCTGCGGCCGATGCTAAAGCGGCGGAAGAAGCGGCTGCGAAGGCAGCAGAAGAAGCGGCTGCGGCGACCAAAAAGGCAGCTGATGATGCGGCGGCTGCGGCTGCTGCGGCGGCAACTGAAGCGGCGGCTGCTCCGGCTGCAACCGAAGCTGCTCCGGCGGCCACGGAAACGGCACCGGCTGCAACCGCTCCGGCTGCAACCGATGCTGCGGCGGCTTTGGATCCGGCAAACTTTGACGCCGCCAAGGTTAACGCTTTGATCGACGCATCGGCTTTGGACGCTGCGCTGAAAACCACGCTGAAGGCTGGCGTTGACGCAGCTGCTGCCGATCCGGCAAAAGTGGCTGCGGCTCTGGCTGCTGTGAAAACCGCTCTGGGTCTGTAAGCTTCGCCTTCGGGCAAGATTGGGCCGCGCCGGGGCAACCCGAGCGCGGCCTTTTTCATTGCAGGCGGTGCTCGGTGTCGATCAGTTTAAGATTGGGCCACTGCCACAGCACCAGATTGCGGGCGTTCGGCGGGCCGCCTTTGGCGTAGGATGGCGCGATCAGGCCATGGTAGCCTGCGGCGATCAGGGATTCGCTGATGACTTGCGCGGTGGAGCTGCCGCGCGTCATCATCTGCAAGCGCCAATCATCGGCGGCAAGGTCAGCGGCTTTGATGCCAAGGGCCGTCAGATGCGCCGGGTTCAGGCTGTCGAAGATATGGGAAAGATCGGCGTCGTAGCTTACCAAAGTGACCGGCTCAAACGGGCGGCCGATCTGGTTGGCCTCGGCCACAGCGCCCATCACCGTCATCGCGGTGTAAAGGGCGGCGCGACCTTTGGCGTTGAAGCGGCCGCCGTGGCGTTTGGCACCTTCACCCGACAGTGGGTCGCGCGCCCAGATCGGATTGAGGGCGCGGTAGAGCGGGCCTTGGTAGCTGGTCGACGGATCAGGCAAAGCCGCCCGCATCCACTGCGTCGATATACTCCATCACCGCATAGGCTTTGCCGTCTTGTAGCAGCCGCGCCGGGGTCAGGCCGCCAAAACCGGGCAGCGGTTCTGATCGAAACCACGCATAGGCCACCAACCCCGAGCCAAAGCGCGGGGTCAGACGGTTGATGATTTCCACCATCTCGCGCAGCCGGGTTTGGGTTTTTGCCGAAGCGAGGCGATCTTTACGCGCAATCGCGTCGCGGCCAAGGCCAGCGGTGCGGGCGATTTCATCTTGCGTGGTCAGCCATTCTTCGGCCAACAGCCGGGGCTGGAACAGGGATTTGTCGGCAAAGGCGAGGATATTCATAGCGACCTCCATACGGATTGACAGGAATATAAGTCAATCAGTGTGGAAAGTCAAAGGGCGGGCTGTTGGGCTTTCAGACTGGCTTAAATATTCCCGCCGGAGGCATCCGCCACTGGCCTGAGGAGCCTCCGGCGGGAGTATTTAGACCAAGATGAAATTGCTTGAGGTCAGATACCGTCGCCGACGAAGGCCTTTTCGACCACGAACTGCTTCGGGTCAGAGTTGGCACCCTCGTGCAGGCCAAAACCTTCGAGGATGGCTTTGACATCGACATTGAAGGCGAGACTGCCGCACACCATGGCGCGATCTTCTTCCGGGTTCATTTTCGGCAGACCGAGGTCGGCAAAGACTTTGCCCGACGAAAGGTTATCGGTGACGCGGCCCATGTGGTGGAAGGGTTCGCGGGTAGTGGTGGGGTAGTAGAGCAGCTTATCGCCCACCAGTTCGCCGATCAGCGGGTCTTCAGCAAGGCTTTCGACGACGGATTGACCATAGGCCAGTTCAGCCACCTCGCGGCAGGTGTGCATCATGATGACTTGGTCGTATTTCTCATAGGTGTCCGGTTCGCGCAGCAGGCTTGCGAAAGGGGCAAAGCCGGTACCGGTGGACAGCAGCCACAGCCGTTTGCCGGGCAGCAGCGCATCATGCACGAGGGTGCCGACGGGTTTCGGCCGCAGGATGATCTCGTCCCCGACCTGGATGTGCTGCAGTTTCGAGGTCAGCGGGCCATCGGGGACTTTGATCGAGTAGAACTCCAACTCATCATCCCAAGCCGGCGAGGCGATGGAATAGGCGCGCAGCAGCGGTTTGCCGGTGTCGCCCATCAGGCCGATCATCACGAATTCGCCCGAACGGAAGCGCAGTGTTTTCGGGCGGCTGACGCGGAAGGAAAACAGACGGTCTGTCCAATGCTTCACCGCTGTGACGGTTTGCGCATCGGGCAGGTGGGGTTTGGCGACTGCGATGGTTGCTTCGGCGGAGGAGGACATGCGGGCTCTCTCGATTGATTTGTTCGTAGACATACAAATATTTCAGGCTTGCGCAAACAAAAACCTGCATGGATCGGCATTATGTAAAACCGACACGGGCGCGCGGGAATTGGACTTAAGCGCGCAGGCGGGATTGGTAATCATGCGCCTTCCAGTCGGCGCGGAATTTCCACTGCGCTTCCGGCTGGCGGGCGGCCATCTCATCGGGGATTTCCACGTCGTCAAAGCCGGTACGCCGCGCCATCGGGTATTGATCGGCAATCACCGGACCCATCGCGCGCAGATGGCCTGTATAGCCAAGCGCGCGCAAGCGGTGGCCAATGGTGAAAGCACGGCCATCACTGAAAGCCGGGAAGGCGATGCGGATCAGGGTCAGATCGGCCAGAAAGGGCAGCAGAGCCTCGGGCACAGCGGTGTGCAGCAGATCCACTGTGCCCTTGTGGGCGGCGATGTCGGCCAGGGTCACGGTGGTGACTTCCGGGGCGGGCGAGAAGCCTTGATCGGTGACGAGGACGCTCATGCGGCGGTATCCTTTCTGATCGGGACGGCTTTGCCATTGATGAAATGGATGCCGCATTCGGTTTTTTCCTGGCGGCGCCAGCGGCCCGAGCGGGGGTCTTCGCCGGGGGCGACTTTGCTGGTGCAAGGTGCGCAGCCAATCGAAGGGTAGCCAAGGGCCACCAGCGGGTGACGGGGCAGGCGGTTGTTGACGATATATTCTTCCAGATCGTCACGGCCCCAATGGGCGAGCGGGTTGACCTTGATGCGGGTGTCGCCTTCGGCCTCAAAGAACTCAACCGCTTGCCGGGTGGAGCCTTGGAAGCGCTTGCGCCCGGTGATCCAGCCGTCAAACGGGGTCAGCGCACGCTCCAAAGGTTCAACCTTGCGCACGGCGCAGCAGGCATCGGTGTTGAACTGATGCAGGGTGTTGTCGGGGTCTTCAAACGCCACGCGCGGCTGCGCGGCGCGGATGGTGCGCACGTCGCAGAGGTGGAGTTTTTCGGCCAGATCGCGCTGGTAGTCGAGGGTTTCCTGGAACAACATTCTTGTGTCGACGAACAGCACCGGGGTTTCCGGGGCGATCACCGACACCAGATGCAACAGCACCACGGATTCCGCCCCAAAGGACGAGACAAGGGCGACCTGGCCCAGATCATCATCCTGCAGCGCATGTTGCAGCACCGAAGTCGCGGCATGGTGTTTGTAACGGGCGTTCAGCGCGGTGACGCGCTCGGCGACCGAGCCTGCGGGGAAATCACGCGGCATCACGGCCGCCTTCAACCCCGTAAAGCGCGGATTTGAACGGGGCAAAGCCTGCGCGGCGGTAGGTCTGCAGGAAGGTTTCCGAGGCATCTTCGCGGATTTCAAGGTAAGCGCGGATGATGCGCTCGATCGCGGGCACGATTTCGTCATAGGCAAAGCCGGGGCCGGTTTTCTCGCCAATGGCGGCGGTTTCGGTGCCGTCACCGCCCAAGGTGATCTGGTAGTTTTCCACACCCGCGCGGTCCAGCCCCAAGATGCCGATATGGCCGACATGGTGGTGACCGCAGGCGTTGATACAGCCGGAGATTTTGATTTTCAGCGGGCCGACATCGTGTTCGAGCTTGAGTTCCTCAAACCGCAGCGCGATTTCCTGGGCGACCGGGATCGAGCGGGCCGTTGCGAGGGCGCAATAATCCATGCCCGGGCAGGCAATGATATCGCTGAGCAGGCCGACATTGGCGGTACCCAAGCCCGCTTGGACGAGGGCTGCGTGAACGGAAGGCAGGTCGGACTTATGCACATGCGGCAGGATGACGTTCTGCTCGTGGCTGATGCGCAGGTCGTTGTGGCCGTATTTTTCCGCCAGATCAGCCATGACGCGCATCTGTGCAGAGGTGGCATCGCCGGGGGTTTCGCCGTGGGCTTTCACCGAAATGGTGACGATGGCGTATTGGTCGTTGCGGTGTTGCGCGAGGTTGGTATCGACCCAAGCGCGGAACGACGGATCGGCTTTGTAGAAGGCGTCATAGCCATCGGTGGGCGCGTTGCGGAAAGCCGGTGGCGCAAAGGCGGCGCGGATGTCATCGAGCAGAACTTGGTCGGCACCGCCAAATTGCAGGCGGGTTTCCAGGAAGCGTTCTTCGATCATCCGGGAAATCTCTTCCCGGCCCGTTTCATGCACGGTGATCTTGATGCGGGCTTTGTATTTGTTATCGCGGCGGCCGAGCACGTTGTAGACCGACAGCACGGCCTCGACATAGGGCAGCAGGTCGGCGATGGGCAGGAAATCGCGAACCGTGAAGGCAATCATCGGGGTACGGCCTAAACCGCCGCCGACCATGACTTCAAAGCCGGGCTCTCCGGCGGCGTTACGCACCATGCGCAGGCCGATGTCATGCGCTTTGGTGACGGCGCGGTCGTTGGGGCTGCCTGTGATGGCGATCTTGAATTTGCGCGGCAGGAACTGGAATTCCGGATGGTCGGTGGACCACTGGCGCAGCAGTTCGGCATAGGGGCGGGGGTCATCGATCTCATCCGCGGCGGCACCGGCGAAATGATCGGCGGTGACATTGCGCACGCAGTTGCCCGAGGTCTGGATTGCGTGCATTTCAACATCGGCCAGCGCGCCCAAGATCGCGGGCACGTCGGGCAGTTTCGGCCAGTTGAACTGGATGTTCTGCCTTGTGGTGAAATGGCCGTAGCCTTTGTCCCATGTATCAGCGATCAGCGCGAGTTGGCGCATTTGCTTGGGGTTCAGCGTGCCGTAAGGGATGGCGACGCGCAGCATATAGGCGTGCAGTTGCAGATAAAGCCCGTTCATCAGGCGCAGCGGGCGGAATTCATCCTCGGTCAGAGAGCCATCCAGCCGGCGGCTCACCTGATCCGAGAATTGCGCAACACGGGCGCGGACGAAGGATTCGTCGAAATCGGAATAGTTATACATGGTAGAGATCCACTTGCTTGCCGTGGGCGTAATTTGAAGGGCCACGGGTGCGGAACGCCTCGCGGAAATGCACAGGTTCGGGGCCATTCGGTCCGGCCTTGGCATCGGCGAGGTAAGCACCGACGATCACATTGCGCTGTGCCGCGCCAAACAGCAGGCGGATTTGCGC
The DNA here is from genome assembly GCA_046590425.1 of Cypionkella sp. Classification (GTDB taxonomy): domain Bacteria; phylum Pseudomonadota; class Alphaproteobacteria; order Rhodobacterales; family Rhodobacteraceae; genus Cypionkella. Next base: position 5,861 of record JBKJTI010000326.1, read on the forward strand.
GTGAGCTTCATCCTCGATCAACTCGGCCTCATGGTGCTGACGGCTCCAGCGGTCATCGGCGGTGAGGTAGACCACATCGCCTTCCCGCAGATCATTGGCGGTGACGACTTTCGGGATAAACTGGCGGCTCATGCTTGCGTCCCTGTGATGTTGGGCGGTGGTGTGGCGATATCTGTTGCCGCGAGGCGGTAGAGGTTTGCTGCGCGCGCCGCAAGAGTGGATGGTGGGGCGCGGCGTGTTGGACTGGTTTTACCGATCCAATATAGGATATTTTCCCCTGTTTTCGCCAGTCCCCCTTGCGGATAAGGAAGAATGTTCCGATACTCGGGCGGAATGGAATGAATTTCCGCAAAGCAAGGTGTCTGGCGAATG
>JBKJTI010000337.1:0-6115 GCA_046590425.1 Cypionkella sp.
CTGAAGTTCGACGTGACCCTGATCGCGCCGATCGCGATGGAAGAAAAACTGCGCTTCGCCATCCGCGAAGGCGGCCGCACCGTCGGCGCAGGCGTGGTGTCGAAAATCATCAAGTAAGTCTGAAGCGTTGGCTTCGCAATCTATCTGAAAGGGCCGTGCCGAAAGGCGCGGCCCTTTTGACATCGTGATGGCGGCTACGGTTGACGACTCGGGCCTATGTGCCCTAGCCTGAACGCGGGAGAACAAGCTGATGTGCCAGATTTTCGCCGGGCAAAGCCCGGCCCGTTATGAATGTGTCACCCGCCGTCTGCGGTTGAACGGCCAGTCGACCAGCATCCGGTTAGAGCGCGCGTTCTGGCGTATCCTTGACACGATGGCAGCCAAGCAAGGGATGACCACGCCGGCATTGCTGTCAAAACTGCATTCCGAAGTGCTGCAATTGCATGGTGAAGCGCCCAATTTCACCTCGTTTCTACGCTGCGCCTGCACCATCCATCTGGGTGAACTGGATCAGATGCCCGATCAGGTACAGACCAAGTTTGCTGCGGAATAGTAAGTAAATTTCGCTGTAGTAGGCGGCTACTACCCCAAGACAAAATTGGTTCAGTAATCTTACCAAAGCCGGACAGGTTGAGGAGAGATGATGGCCAAGGCGATACATTCCATGATCCGCGTGCTGCAAGAAGCGCGCTCGGTCCAGTTTTACCAGACTGCCTTTGGTCTGTCGGTGGCGGATCGCCTGGATTTTCCCGGCTTCACGCTGATTTACATGTCCAACGCGGACTCTGGGTTCGAGTTGGAACTGACAGTCAACAAGGACCGCACCGAACCTTACAATTTGGGCGATGGTTATGGCCATCTTGCGCTGTCGGTGGATGATCTTGACGCCGAACACGCGCGGCTGACGGCGGCGGGCCTTGGTCCACGCAAGCTGGTGGATTTCAAGAACGGCGATGTGCTGGTGGCGCGGTTCTTCTTTATCGCCGACCCCGACGGCTACCAGATCGAAGTGTTGCAGCGCGGCGGGAGGTATCTCTGACGGGCTAAAGGAACGCAAGGCTGCGGGGGGAGTTCGCGGCCATTACGCACTCTAGGGAGGATGACATGAAACAAGACCAACTTAAGGGCATGACCCGGCGCGCGCTGTTGTCGCGGTCCATGGCGACATGGGCGCTGGCGGTATCGGGTGCGGGCTTTATCGCCGCACCGGATGCGGCTTGGGCGCTGGAGGTTGCGGTGATCACGCCGGATCAGATGGCGACGCTGCTGCAAATGGCGCGCGACATCTATCCGCACGACAAGGTGGCCGACCAATATTACGCGGTCGCCGTCAAAGGCTATGATGCCGAAGACAGCAAAGAGATGATCGCGGCAGGCATTGCCGAACTGGATGCGGCGGCGGTGGCGCAGGGCCATGCCTCGTATCTGGCGATTGGCTGGGAAAAGGACCGTGTGAAGGTTCTGCAAGCCATCGAGACGGGCGCGTTCTTCCAGAAGGTGCGGGGTGGTTTGGTGACCGGGTTGTATAACCAGAAAGAGATATGGCCGATCTTTGGCTATGAGGGCGAGTCCTTCAGCAAAGGCGGTTACATCGACCGCGGCTTCGACGACATTGCTTGGCTGTAGGGGAGGACGAACACATGGTTGCGAAATTTGAGCAAAGCGACGATTCCGTGGTCGTCATCATCGGCACAGGGGCGGGCGGCGGTGTTTTGGCGAATGAGTTGGCGCAAAAAGGCGTCAAGGTTGTGGCGCTGGAAGCCGGCGGGCGCTATCTGCCCGAGGATTATCTGAATGATGAATGGGCCAGCTTTGGCCAGTTGGCCTGGACCGATACCCGCACAACCAGCGGTGATTGGCGGGTGGCGAAAGATTTCTCCGGTCTTCCGGCATGGATCGTGAAAGCGGTGGGTGGCACCACAACCCATTGGGCGGGGGCTTCAATCCGATTTCAGGACCATGAATGGAAGGCGCTGACCAACTACGGCAAGGTTGAAGGTGCAAACCTGCTCGACTGGCCGATTGATGGTGCCGAAATGGCGCCATGGTACGACAAAGCCGAAGAAAAACTGGGCGTGACCCGCACTGGCAACCGCCCCGGGCTGCCCGGCAGCAACAATTACAAAGTGTTCGAGAAAGGCGCTTTGGCGCTGGGCTATACCCAAGTGCATACCGGGCGAATGGCGATCCAATCCTCGGACGACACGGGCAACCGCGTCGCCTGCCAACAGACCGGATTTTGCTTTCAGGGCTGTAAATGGGGCGCGAAATGGTCTGCCGCCTACACCGACATTCCCGAGGGCGAAGCGACGGGCAACCTTGAGGTCCGCGACCGCTGCCATGTCGCCAAAATCCTGCATGACGAGACGGGCCGCGTCACGGCTGTCGAATATTTCGACAAGGACGGCACCTTGCAGACCCAGAAGGCCCGCATCATCTGCGTGGCAGGCAATACGATTGAAAGCCCGCGGCTGCTTTTGAACTCGGCCTCGGAAAAGTACCCGAACGGGCTTGCCAACTCGTCCGATCAAGTCGGGCGCAACTATATGCGGCACGTCACCGGATCGGTCTACGGGGTGTTCGACAAGCCGGTGCGGATGTGGCGGGGCACCACAATGGCAGGCATTGTGCAGGACGAGGCGCATCACGCCCCCGAACGCGGCTTTGTGGGCGGGTATGAGTTGGAGACCCTCAGCCTCGGCCTGCCGTTCATGGCGGCCTTCCTTGATCCGGGTGCCTGGGGGCGCGAGTTTACCTCGGGTCTGGACAGCTACGAAAACATGGCTGGGTTGTGGATCGTCGGTGAAGATCTGCCGCAAGAAAACAACCGGGTCACGCTGTCGGCGGATGCCAAAGATCAGTTCGGTCTGGCCGCGCCCAATGTGAGTTATTCGGATCACCCGAACGATATCGCGATGCGCAACCACGCCTACGAACGCGGCATCGCGATGTATGAGGCGGTTGGGGCGACACGGGCTTTCCCAACGCCGCCCTATCCGTCCACCCACAACTTGGGCACCAACCGGATGTCGGAAGACCCAAAGCTGGGTGTGGTGAACAAATGGGGTCAGACCCATGACATCGCCAACCTGTTCATCTCGGACGGCAGCCAATTCACCACCGGGGCTGCGGAAAATCCGACGCTGACGATTGTGGCGCTGGCGATCCGTCAGGCCGACCATATTGCTAGCGAAATGGCGGCGGGCACCATCTGACCGCTGCCCTGCATGGCACAAAACGCGCGGGGGAAGCCTCGCGCGTTTTGTTTGCGCGGCGCTTGCGGAAGCCAAAGAGCCTCCGGCGGGTTGAGCAGAGAGGATGACCAAGCGCTTTTAATCATCCTCTGCGCGTAAATACCCCCGCCGGAGGCTGCAACACCACCCCTACGCAACGCCGCAGACATGCAGACATGTCGCGTGAAATCTGCTAGCTTCCGGCACGGGCCCATATTTTCATCCCACCGCGCGCATTTCATCATAAACCCTCGGAGCAGATCATGCCCTATACAGCCGCCACTGCCATCGCTTTTGCTCAACGTCAAAGCGGACGATACGGCGACGGGGAGTGTTGGACTTTGGTGGAAGCGGCGATTGTCGGGGCAGCCGGCAAATCGTCGATCCCCCAGACGCCGAATTTCGGTCCGAACGTGTCTTATGTCTGGGGCAGTGCGATCAATGTCGCCGCGTTGCAGGCGGGCGATATGGTGCAATATCAGAATTACACTTGGACGCGGACCACGCGGATTGACGTGACCAGCCCGGAAGGCACCAGCTTTTCCGAGAATTTCCGCACCGAGGGACGCGGTATGCCACATCATTCCGGCCTGGTGATCAGCGTGATCTCGCCGGGGATGGTCGAGGTGATCGAGCAGAACATCCCGCCGCGTTCTGGCCCGGTGCAGACGGTTCAACTGGCGCTGAGCGCTCCTGCGGCCAGCACGGTCACCACGCGGGAGGGCAGCACGGTGACAGTGACCACGGTCACCCATTCGGTTTCGGGGGCGGTGCGCTGCTATCGTCCGATTGCGGCTTAAACCTGCTTTACCAGCCGCCCGACGATGCGGCGGGTGATCGGCGCGATCATCAACACGGTCGGGAAGGCCAGCGCCCAAGACGCCGCCCAGTTGGCAATCCATTCCAGCAGGAAATGATCGACGAGGCCAAGGCTGCGGAAGGTCGACAGGCCCGAGACGAAGCAAGACATCAGCCCCGACAGGATCAGACCGAAGACTAGGGGGGCAAAGCGGGCAGGAATCATCTGGGGCATCCGGGGTTTATGCTGCCCCCGTGCATAGCGCCGCGCTTTCTGCGCGCCACCCCCGATTCCCCCCTTGATTTCCCCCCGGTGCTGCCGTAACTCCCGGCTCAGGCCTTAGGAGTTTAGCTCAGTTGGTAGAGCATCGGTCTCCAAAACCGAGGGTCGTGGGTTCGAGTCCCCCAACTCCTGCCAGGTCTGTTTTCCCATTGTTTCAGTGCAACACAAGCCTGCGATGGCAGTGGAAACGCAGGCAGCGCCGCCCCATATTCCACATCGGATCAAAAGGGAGTGCGCCATGACGACTTACACCAAATCCGCCGAACGTATCGCAGCCCTGACGGCTGAGCAGTTTCGCGTCACGCAGAAGAATGGCACCGAACGGCCTGGGACGGGGGAGTATCTCGATAACCATGAACCCGGCATTTATGTCGATATCGTCTCGGGCGAGCCGTTGTTTGCCTCATCCGACAAGTTCGAGTCCGGCTGCGGCTGGCCCAGTTTCACCAAGCCGATCGAGCCTGCGCATGTGGCCGAGTTGCGCGATGGCAGTTTGGGGATGATGCGGATCGAGGTGCGCTCGGCCCATGGTGACAGCCATCTGGGCCATGTGTTCCCGGATGGGCCGCGCGACCGGGGCGGCTTGCGCTATTGCATAAACTCGGCCAGCCTGCGCTTCGTGCATCGCGATGCGATGGTCGCTGAGGGTTATGGCGACTACATTGACCAAGTGGAGGATGTGAAATGACACAAGAAACCGCAATTCTGGCAGGCGGCTGTTTTTGGGGCATGCAGGATCTGATCCGAAGGCGCCCCGGCGTAATTGCGACGCGAGTTGGCTATACCGGCGGCGATGTCGCCAATGCCACCTACCGCAATCATGGCAACCATGCCGAGGCCATCGAGATCAGCTTTGATCCTGCCGTGCTGACCTATCGCGAGTTGCTGGAGTTTTTCTTCCAGATCCACGATCCTTCCACGCCGGATCGGCAGGGCAATGATCGCGGGGCGTCTTATCGCTCGGCCATCTACTATACCTCTGACGCCCAAAAGGCGGTGGCTCTGGATACGATTGCCGATGTTGACGCCAGCGGGCTTTGGCCGGGCAAAGTCGTGACCGAACTGGCCGCCGCCGGGCCGTTCTGGCAGGCAGAGCCAGAGCATCAGGATTATCTGGAACGCTTGCCGACGGGCTACACCTGTCACTTCATCCGCCCCAACTGGCGCTTGCCGCGCAGGGCTGCGGAGTAACACTCGGCGCAGCATCGCAGGCCAATAAGGCTTGCCGCTTGAAATCCCGGCGCGATGCGCGTATCTCGCCGGGAACATCCCAGAAAGCGCGGAATCCGAAAATGGCAACGATCAATCCCGTCCAGTTCATGCAACAGGTCCGCGCCGAGGTGGCCAAGGTCGTATGGCCGTCGCGCCGGGAGGTGATGCTGACCACCGTGATGGTGTTCATCATGGCAGCACTGACCGCGACGTTTTTCAGCTTGGTGGATTATGTGATCCGGCTGGGCCTGACGATGATCGTCACCGGGTTCTGATCACGGTTTTCTGAAAAGCCCTACAGCCCTAATATGGCTGCTTGGGGCGAATTCCCTTGAAATATGCGGTCTGGGGCGGTATTCCGCCCCAATCCAAAGGACAAAGGCGCGCAGCGATTCGGTTGCGCGCTGTTTTTTGTTCGGGGCACGGCGGGATAACCGCTTGTAAAAACAGAACATTCGGGCGCAACGGCACTCGGGCAGACAAGGTGGAAGTGGCATGGCCAAGCGTTGGTATTCGGTAAGCGTTCTCTCGAACTTCGAGAAGAAAGTTGCCGAGCAGATCAGAACGGCCGTGGTGGAAGCCAACTTGG
>JBKJTI010000051.1:0-3683 GCA_046590425.1 Cypionkella sp.
ACCTTTACTTTGCGGGCGCAGGATACACTTGGTGCGGCGTGGTGCAAGCTTATTGGGCGATGTGTGAAGGGTGGGGGCTAGCCCCCACACCCCCAAGGATATTTATGCCAAGATGAAAGCCTTAGCCGTCGATCTTGGTCAGATCAGCCACGCCCGAGCAGATGGCGCGGATGCGGTGCAGCAGGTTCAGGCGGTTGCGGCGGATGATCGGATTGTCCGAATTGACCTGAACGGCGGTGAAGAAGGCGTCGATTGGCGCGCGCAGGCTTGCCATCGCGGCCATGGCGCCGGCGAAATCTTCGCGGCGCATGGCGGGGGTGATCTGGGCTTCGGCTTGGTCGAGGGCGGCAAAAAGGGCGCGTTCTTCATCGGTTTCGGCGAATTTTGGATCGGCCCCGTAGGAGTATTCTACGCCGTCTTTGACCTCGGCTTGGGACAGGATGGTGTAGGCGCGTTTGAAGCCTTGCAGCAGGTTCGGGCCGTCTTCGGTTTTCAGGAAGGCCGCGAGCGCATCGGCGCGTTTGACCAGCAGGGTGAGGTCGTCATTGCCGGGCATGGCAAGGCAAGCGTCGATCACGTCATGGCGGATGCCTTGGTCTTTCAGGAAGACTTTGAGGCGGTCGTGGAAGAAGGCGAGGAGGTCCAATGCAGGCGTTACAGTATCGACAGCAGCGTGCATCGCCAACCCTTGCCGAAAGTGCATGACCAGAGAGGTGCGGATCGAATTGATCAGGATCAGGCGCATCACCCCCAAAGCCGCGCGGCGCAGGGCATAAGGGTCTTTTGAACCGGTCGGCTTCTGGTCAATCTTCCAGAAACCAGTCAGAACATCCAACTTATCTGACAGCGCTACGGCAATCGAAACTGGAGCACCCGGCACATCATCTGTCGGGCCCAGCGGCGAATAGTGCTCTTTGATCGCTTGCGCGACGGATTCCGTCTCGCCGGCAGCTTGAGCGTAGTACATCCCCATCAAACCCTGCAATTCTGGGAACTCACCAACCATTGATGACCGTAAATCCGCTTTTGCCAATCGCGCGGCACGCAACGCTTGAACGAGATCGGCACCGACCTTGTCGGCAAGATGTCCAACCAAACCTTCGATTCTCGCAATACGATCCATTTGCGAGCCAAGTTCGTTGTGGAAGGTGACGGATTTCAGACCGTCCAGCCATTCCTGCATCCCGGCTTTCGCCATGCGCAGATCGTTTTCCCAGAAGAATTTCGCATCCGACAGGCGGGCGGAAAGCACCTTTTGGTTGCCCTTCAGAATCGTCTCACCGTGGTCGGCGGTTTCGGTATTGGCGACGGTGATGAAGCCTTCGATGCGGCCCGTTTTCGGGTTGCGGACCGAGAAAAACTTCTGGTGCTCCTTCATCGAGGTCTGTAAAACCTCGGGCGGCAGGGTCAGGAACGTCTCGGCAATCCGGCCCATCAGCGGGACGGGCCATTCGACAAGGCCCGCGACCTCAGCCAGAAGGCCTTTGTCTTCAACCACTTCCATGCCTGCGGCAAAGGCGAGGTTTTGCGCGCCTTGCCAGATCTCGGCTTCGCGTTCGGCGGAATCCAGCACGACATGGGCGCGTTTTAGCTTCACCACATAGTCGTCAAAGCCAGTGACGGGGAAGCGGGCGGGCGCGAGGAAGCGGTGGCCTGCGGTGGTATTGCCGGATTGGATACCGTCGATGTTCAGGGCGACGACTTCGCCGCCGGAGTCGTCCGACAGCAGGCAGAGGATGGAATGCAGCGGGCGGACCCAGCGCAGGTTGCCGGACCCCCAGCGCATGGATTTTGGCCATGGGAACGTGCGGATGGTGTTTTCCAGCACCTCCGCGATGATCACGCTGGCGGCGCGACCGGGCTTTTCGACCACGGCGTAAAGCGTTTCGCCCTTCTTGTCGGCACGGCGTTCCAACTGATCCAGCGTCAGGCCAGTGGAGCGCAGGAAGCCTTCGATGGCGGCTTGGGGCGCGGAGGCGCTCGGCCCTTTGCGTTCTTCGCGCACAGGTTTGCTTTCGCCAGATAGGCCTTCGATCGACAGCACCAGACGGCGCGGGGTGGAAAACGCACCAACCGAAGAATAGGTTAGGCCAGCATCGACCAAGCCATTGGTGATCATGGATTTCAGGTCGTCACGGGCGCGGGCTTGCATCCGGGCAGGGATTTCCTCGGAGAAGAGTTCGATCAGCAGGTCGGACATTTATTGCTCCGCTTCAGGAGAAAGCTGGTGCCACGCAAAGGCGCGGCCATCGGGGAAAACCGCGACAACGCGGTCGATTTCGGGGGCGATATTGGCTTGGCTCAGGAAGGCGATGGCCTCCCCCTTTTCCAAGGCTTCGCCGATTTTGGTGGCGTCAAAGCAGCCGAACCATGTGGGAGCGATCAGCGGCACCGGCTTTTCGTAGAGTTTGTAGGTCTCGGTCAGCATGGCTTGGGAAAGGGGCGTGTGAAAGCAGGCGCGGAAGCGCAGGGGGGAGGAGTCTGCCGTAATGCCCTCAATGCCGTCCACCAAGATCGGTTCTGGTTGGCCGGATTCGATCAGGGTCAGTTCGATTTCCGCGCCCTTCTGGAAGCTGGCAGGGGTATAATAGGCGTATTCTTGCAGCCAATACATGGCGACGCCTGCGAGGGCGGCGGTGATCACGATGAAACCTGCGATGTATTTGCCATTCACAATGCTGCCTCTGCGTCTTGGCCCGTCGCGTCTTGACCGGCCGGGGTCAGCCGGAAGGCGTCGGCGCATTTCTTCGCCAGCGCGCGGACGCGGCCGATATAGGCTTGGCGTTCGGTGACGGAAATCACGCCGCGCGCGTCCAAGAGGTTGAACAGGTGGCTGGCCTTGATGGTCTGGTCATAGGCCGGGTGGGCCATGATGATGGTTTTGCCCGACTTTGGGTCCAACGGCGGAAAATCCAGCAGGCGCTGGCATTCGGCCTCGGCATCCTCGAAGTGGCGCAGCAGATGTGCCGTATCGGCGCCGTCGAAGTTGTGGCGTGAGTATTCTTCCTCAGTCTGCCGGAAGATATCGCCGTAAGTCAGCGGGATCGGCGATTGCGGGTCGTTGAACGGCATGTCCATGACGTGATCAACGCCAAGGACATACATTGCAAGGCGTTCAAGCCCGTAGGTGAGTTCGCCAGAAACCGGGCGGCAGTCATGGCCACCGACTTGCTGGAAATAGGTGAACTGCGACACTTCCATGCCGTCGCACCAGATCTCCCACCCCAAGCCCCAAGCGCCAAGGGTCGGGGACTCCCAGTCATCCTCAACAAAGCGGATGTCGTGCAGGCTGGCGTCAATGCCGATGGCTTTCAGGCTGCCAAGGTAGAGGTCTTGCAGATCGGGCGGCGAGGGCTTGATGATCACCTGATATTGATAATAGTGCTGCAGGCGGTTGGGGTTCTCGCCATAGCGGCCATCGGTGGGGCGGCGCGACGGTTGCACATAGGCGGCGGCCCAGGGCTTAGATCCCAACGAACGCAGGGTGGTGGCGGGGTGGAAGGTGCCTGCACCGACCTCCATATCATAGGGCTGTAACACAGCACAGCCGTGCGCTGCCCAGTAATTCTGCAAACGCAGGATGATTTCCTGAAAGCTGCGGGGGGCTTTGGGGGCATCAGCCATGACGGACCTCTTGAAATGTTGCCACTGCATAGGCAAGAGGCAGCCAAGGGTCAATGCAG
>JBKJTI010000163.1:0-25505 GCA_046590425.1 Cypionkella sp.
GATTGATCTGGTCACCAAGGGGCGGCACGACCCTTGCGTGGGGATCCGGGCGGTTCCGGTGGGGGAGGCGATGATGGCCTGCGTTCTGGCCGACCATATTTTGCTGGACCGGGGCCAAACCGGCGGGGTTCGGGGCCGGATCGGGTAGGGTCCCAACTCGGGACCTTTTTTTGTTGTTTTATATCAGTGGGTTGATGTAGAGGATTTAAGGATTTGTTAAGGTTTGGGGAGGTATGCTGGGTCGCGGTCAGCAGTAACCGCGAATCCACTTAACAGTTAAGATAGAAGCATTTTGAACGCTTCGATCTTCTTGGCCAGAATGTCCAAGCCATCGGCATCGAGAGTAGCGACAATCGAAATTATCCCCGCACCGTCGCTTTTGAATACGATCTGATTTAGCGTTGTCTCGATTGGCTGCTGGGGCGCAGAGGATTGATTTGTTGGTTGTTGCGGCACTCCTCCGATTGAGGACGATGTTGCGAGTGGAGGCTCAGTGCCGATTTGTGCAGGCGAAACCGCCTCGCTAGGGTCATTTTCTGGCTTCGATTGATCAGCAGCTTCATCTTCCGTGATAATGTGCAAAACAGTCGTATCGTAAATGCCAAGAAATCGCTTTGCAGCATCAGCACTGAACTGCAATTCAAACTTAAGATAGCTTTCCGCGAACGTATCGGCGGGCCTGTCCCTACCCCATACATGCATTCCATCTTCGCCAAAAAACAAGCCTCTAATCAGCTTAGGTTGCTGCGCCGCTTGAGACAAAAGCAGTTCTCTAACTCCGGGCCGATCATCTTCGAGGATTCTTCGCCCAGAAGCACTCACTTTGAATTTTCGTGTATCGCCACTACCGCTACTTTCGATCAAACCAAACTGGTTTAACGCAGCAATGTATCGAAGGAACGATCCGCTAGTAGGAGTCGTGCCCCACATGTTGGCAAGGTCAGTCAGACGCACGTCATTCATTTTGACTGCGCGGAATAGTTTCCGCAACAGATCAAGGGAATCGTTTAGGTCTAAATACGGAAACGAAGGGCTTCGTTCCCTCTTTGATCCGCCAATTTCTTGTTCGGCTTCGCCCGCCATCTTGCGACTCCACTATTGCTTTGACATCGCTATCACGCAGGACGGCGCTAGGCAAGCGGTTATACTTTCACGAAGAAGTCGATAGAACCTATCGAGCGTGGCGACGCTAGGGGATATTTTTGGGATAGTATGGTCGCTAGTATTGACGCTAGGCGTTTTCCCTGCGATAGGAAGATGGTGAACAACTAAATCTAGTGGGTGAGATTCGTGAAAATACCTGAGAAGCCTTGCTCCGTAAGCCGCGCGGCGTTGCAGGGATACTAACGGGAAAAGCCGACCAGCATTTCTGCGGTCGGCTCCTTAGCGGCAATCTAGCGGGGCTGGCCCCGTGAAGAATTCCAACTGTTGCAAGTAGAGTTTTTCACAAAGTCGACCCCGCATCAACCGAATTCTCTTCTCCATAGGAGTTGGGCATGTCTTCTGGTGTCTTTGTGAACGCGTATGAACGCGTCCGCTTTGGCCGGGTCGAGCATGTCTGCGCCCACTGGCGCAGCCGCTAATCCGATCAAATGGCGATAATTTGCTTCTGGGCTATGCGGTAGCGGTCTGAGAGGCTTTCCGAAACCAAACAGGGCGGCACGGAAGTGTCGCTCTTTTCCATTGTCCCTCACTCCGGCTGAAACAACCGCTCGATCTCGTCCATCACGTCGTCCATCAGGCCGCCGCTGCGCGCGTGGGGGCCGGTGAATTTCAGCGACCAGCCGCCGATGCATTTCTCTCGCCTTATCGTCAGCCCCTGTTTCAGGGTCAGCAGCCGACGCGGGCGGCCGGGTTTGGTGGGGGTGGGGTCGGTCTCGGGGGCTAGGGCCTCGGTCAGGGTGGGGATCAGGGCGGCCCATTGGCTGGGCAGGCTGGCGCGGCGATTTTCCTTTAGAATCTGGTGGATGAGGGGGGTGAGGCCGCCTCGGAGGGCGGCGGCTAGGCGCTCGATCTGGTTTTGCGAGAGCAGTTCGGGGGTGGTGAAGGCATCCTCCAGCTCCTCGGCCACAAGGGCGAGGGTGCGCAGGCGGGTGCGTTTTTGTTTGGTGGCGGTGGGGTGCAGGGCGGCGATGGCGGCGTCGATGGTGGGAAACAGGTCTTGGGCGACGCAAGCGGCGAGGGTGAGGCCGCGCTCCCAGGGGCTCAGGTTTTCGCGGATTTCGTTTTCGGCGATCATTTGCGCCATCGCGTCGGGGATCGAGGCGGGGGTGCGCAGGAAGGCAGGGATGGTGGTGTTTGTGGCGGGGTTGCGGCTGTGGAGCAGGCGGGTGGCGGTGAGGCGGCGCAGGCCGGAGATCAGGCCGTAGCGGTGGGTCTCGGTGGGTTGGGAGAGCGTCCAGACCTCAATCGGTTGGCGCAGGCCGTCGCGGTGGATGGAGGCGGCGAGGTCTTCGAGCGCTGTGTCATCTAGGTGGGAGCGGTCGCGGAGCAGGGCGTTTTCTAGGATTTCGGCGGTGGGGATGTGGGTGATCATGGGGCCTCCTGTTCGGGTCAGGGTGCCGGGGCGTGGTTAAGGTTGGGTTTGCAGGGCGCGCTGTAGGATTTCGGGGTGGTCGTGCAGGTAGATGCGCAGCCAGGGGGTGAAGATTTCGGGGGTGGCTTGGGTGTCGTGCAGGAGTTTCGCGAGCGGGACCCAGGCGGTGGTGAGGACTTCGCTGGGGTTGGGGGTGATGTGGAGGGTGCGGGGGGCGTGGGCGGTGAAAATGTCGACGACTTCGTGTTCGATCATGTCGGGGGGGACGGCGGCGCGGTATTCGACCTGGCCTGCGGCGGTGAGGGGTAGGTTTTGCAGGCCGAGTTCTTCGGAGAGACGGCGGTGGGCGCAGGTTATCGCGGGTTCGTCCCAGTGCGGGTGGGTGCAGCAGGTGTTCGCCCAGAGGCCGGGGGTGTGGTATTTGGAAAGGGCGCGTTGTTGGATCAGGATGTGGTCGCCCGAGAGGACGAAGACCGAGACGGCCTTGTGGCGCAGGCCAAGGCGGTGGGTTTCGAGCTTGTCGGTAGGGGTGAGGGTGCCGTTGATCCAGGCGGGGATGAGCGTCATGACGGGCCTTGGGGTTGTTTGGGTGGTGATGGCGGGGAGCGTCGGGGAATGCAAGCGATGACCGTGGTGGAGGGTGGCGTGTTGGGGCGGCCGAGGTGATGGCCTTGGTGGGGCCTGTGGTGCTGCGCGGCTGTGATCTGGAGGGCGCGGATTTGACGGGGCTGGATCTGTCGGGGTGGCGGTTTGAGCGGTGTCGCTTGACGCGGGTGAATTTAATTGGCGCGGCGAGGGGATGGCGTTTCAGGGGCGCAAGGGGGCGTTTGGGCGGTTTGCGGCGGCGCGCTGGGGGAGGCGGTGCCGCAGGGCTGCGATTTCAACAACGCGGGGTTTGAGGGCGCCGTGCTGACCGGAGCGCGGGTGGAGGGTGCAAGCTGACCGGAGCGGATTTGGGCCGCGCGGGGACTTTTGGGCTTGTGTTGGTCGATACGGCTTTCGGATGCGCGGTTGCGGGGGGTGGTGTTGCGGCGCGCGGTGTTGGAGGGGGTAGATTTTTCGGGCGCGGATTTGGGCGGTTGCGATTTTCGCGAGGCGGTCTTTGGGGGGAGTTCGTTGCGTGAGGCGCAGGTGACCGGGGGCGCGGTTTGAGGGCGCGGATTTAAGGCGCGCGGATTTGGGCGGGTTGAAGATCGCCGATGCGGGTAGGTTTCGCGGCGCGGTGGTGTCGCGCAAGCAGGCCGCGGAGCTGGTGGCGCAGTTGGGGTTGGTGGTGGCGTGAGGGGAGCGGTGGGTTTGGACCCACACTAAATCTAATCAGGAACGTGCAGGATGATGCCGTCCAGCGCTTCGGTCATTTTGATCTGGCAGGACAGGCGGGAATTGGGCTGACGGTCGGCGTCGGTAACGTCGAGCATGTCGTCTTCGAAGGCGCTGGGAGGCCGGTGCGGCTGGCCCATGCGGGATCAACGACGACGTGGCAGGTGGCGCAACTGAGCGAGCCGCCACATTCGCCGATGACGTTGGGGATATTGTTGGCGACGGCGGCTTCCATCAGGTTGAGGCCGGGTTTGACCTCGGCGGTGACGGTTTTGCCGTTGGGGAGATGCCAGGTGGCTTGCATTTCAGGCTCCGGTTGGGCGGAGAAACCGGGGGCCAGCCCCCGGACCCCCGGGATATTTGTGCCAATGTGAAAGTGGCAGAGGTTGGTTTGCGATTTTCGCGCCGCCCGCGTGGGTGTTTACGGGTTGGAAAGGATTGGCGGGTTACAGATACCAGATGTACCAATCGCGCAGGGCATCGGTGGTAAGGGAGGCGGTTTTTTCGACTTCGGCGCGCTTCATATAGAGGTGGTTCTCGACCAAGCCCGCGCCTATGGCCGTGGTGAGGGGGATGTCGGATTCCAGATCGTTCAGGGCTTCGCTGAGGGAGGCGGCGGTGCCGTGGGTCGCATCGTTGGTGGAGAAGCCGTTGCCGGTCTCCTGTGGTTGCAGTTTGTATTTGCCCTCAAAACCGAGCAGGGCGGCGTGCAGGACGGTGGCCGTAGCGGTGTAGGGGTTTGCGGCGGCATCGGCCATGCGGTGCTCCAGCCGGGCTTTCTTGCCGCCTTCGGCTGAGACGCGGACGGTGACATTGCGGTTGTCGCCGCCCCAGTTGCACCAATAGCCCGACAGGCTGGCGGGTTGCAGGCGGTTATAGCTTTGGGCGTTGGGGGCGATCAGGCCCGCCATGGCTTTGTGGTGCTGCATCCAGCCAGCGATGCAGCCTTTGGCCAGATCGTTGAGGTTGGCAGCGTCGCCGTGATCACCGTTGGCCAGCGCGTTGTGGTCTTTGGCATCGCAGAAGGAGAGGTTGATGTGCATGCCGTTGCCGCCTTTGCCGGGGATCGGTTTGGGCAGGAAGCTCAGGATCACGCCGTGATCCCATGCGATCTCACGCGCCATCTGGCGGAACAGCACGACGGTATCAACGTGATTGACGGCGGGGCCGAAGGTGAGGGTGAATTCATATTGCGGGGTGTCATATTCGGCGGTGATCAGATCCAGCGGCAGGCCGATTTCCTGCGCCTTGTTCCAGATCGCATCGGTGAAGCGCTTGGGATCGGTGAAATTTCCGGTGCCATAGACCACGCCGCCGGGGGTGTCATAGGGCACGATCTGACCATCGGCGTCGCGGATGAAGGCGTAAGCTTCCAGCTCGATGCCGACTTTCGGGGTCAGGCCGTGCTTTTCCCACGCAGTGACGGCGCGTTTCAAAGCGGTGCGCGGGCACATCGGGATCGGGGTGCCATCGGCGGCGTAGAGATCGCCTGTCACTACTTTGGTGTTCGGCTCCCAGCCGTGGCGGATTTCATCGCCTTTCCAGCGCAGGGCCATGTCGGGCAGACCCTCCAGGCACATCGTGCCGGGGGCTTCGATCAGCAGGTCTTTGTCGTAATGCACGGAAAAGGTCGGGCGGGCGAAGCGGCTTTCGTCGTCTTTCAACTTGCTGGCGGGCAGATATTTTCCGCGCATGATCGAGAGATGATCGCAGAACATCGCGCGCAGGCGCTGGGGGTGATCGGTCATGGTAACTCCCTGATGCGGCTCTGATGGCCGCTTTATAATCGCTTAGTTGAGCGTGACGCTGACGGGCAGAGATTTCAGACCGCCGACGAAGTTGGAGCGCAGGTATTTGTGATCGCCCGCAGGTTCGATCTTGCGGATGCGTTTGGCAAGTTCTTCGAACAGTACCCGGACCTCAAGTCGGGCGAGCCACATGCCAAGGCACACATGCGGGCCGCCTTGGCCAAAGGCCATGTGGCGGTTGTTCTGGCGGGCAAGGTTGACGCGCATCGGAATGTCGAAGGCGGTCTCGTCGCGGTTGCCGGAGAGGAACCAATAGACCACCTTTTGCCCGGCCTTGATCTGCTTGCCGTGGTATTCAAAATCCCGCGTTGCGGTGCGGCGGAAGTAGATTGCCGGCGTCGCCCAACGGATGATTTCATCGGGGGCGGTGTCCCAAACTGTGCCGGTTTGCAGGAGTGGGAGAAGTTCGGGCTGGTGGGCGAGGGCTTGCAGCCCTGCGGCGATGGAATAGCGGGTGGTGTCGTTTCCGGCGGCGACCAATAGGCAGAAGAAATTGCGGAATTCGTGTTCGGGCATCACGGTGCCATCGGCGGAGGGCTCCATGATCAGCGGCAGGATACCGGATCGATCCCCCGAGGCGGCTTTGCGCGCCATCAGGTCTTTGGCATAGACGAACAGCTCGGCCCCGGCGGGCGAGTTGAACGGCATCATGCGGAATTCATCGGTGGTCATCTTGTCGAGGACATGTGTGGTGAAATCGGGGTCGGTGTTGGCAATCAGCGCATCGCCTTTGGCGACCAACCACGGCAGATCGGCGTCGGGCGTGCCCATGATGCGGCCCAGCATCCGCATTGGCAGTTGGCGGGCAATTTCGGCGGTGGCGTCGAAGGTGCCTTTCGGCAGGGTGGTGGCGAGGATGTCGATGCAGATGTCGCGGATCACCTGTTCAAACTGTGCGATCACCGGGCGAGAGAAGGCTTTGGCGACACGGATGCGGGTGGCCATATGCTCGGCCCCGTCGGTTTCCTGAAAGGTGCGCCGGGCGAGGTATTCTTCGTAGGACTGATCCTCGATGCGGATGCCACGGGCGGAGGAGAGCAGGTCAGTCTGGCGGTTGAGTTCGAGAATGTCGGCATGGCGGGTGACGGACCAGTAGTTTTCGCCCTGAGCATAGTCGGTCCAGTGCATCGGATCATCGCGGCGCAGGCGGGCGAAGGTGTTCAGCGGAGCGCCCTGCGCGAAGGCATCATGGCTAGACAGATCGGCATGGCCATCGTCGGTGGGGGTCCAGAGCGTCATTCAGCCTCGCTTGCCATGTGGGTCATTTATAAATATGCTATACATGTTCATAAATATGTAAAGAGAAAGATTATGCATATCGCGGTGCTGGTGGCGAACACCGATGAGAGTGACTTTGCGCAGGCGCATCCGAAGGATGGGGCGAAGTTTGCGGCTCTGTTGCAGGGGCTGCGACCACACTGGCGGGTGAGCAGTTCTCGGTGAAGGACGGGGTGTTTCCAGCGGAGGAGGCGCGGTTTGACGGCTGGATCATCACCGGAAGCCCGGCCTCGGTGCATGATTCTGACGCTTGGGTGGGGCGGTTGTTTGGGGTGATCCGGGCGATTGTGACACGGGGCGAGCCGCTGTTTGGCGCGTGCTTTGGGCATCAGGCGATTGCTGTGGCTTTGGGGGGCGTGGTTGGGGACAACCCCGGCGGCTGGGTGTTTGGCGCGGTGGATACGGAGATGGAGGGCGTGCAAATGCGGCTCTATGCGGCGCATAGAGAGCAAGTTTTGAAGGTGCCGGAGGGGGCAGTGATACTCGGTGGCAATGCGGAATGTGCGGTGGGGGGCTTTGCTGTGGGGCGCGCTGTGCTGACGACGCAGTATCATCCCGAGATGACACAGGGGTTCATGGCGGCGCTGGTGGCGGAATATGCGGGGAAGTTGCCTGCGGAGGTAGCGGCACGGGCGCGCGAGTCTTTGGCCGTTGCGGCGGACCGCGCCGGGATTGCGGCGCGGATGGTGCAGTTTTTTGAGCGGGCTCAGATTTCCCGCACCAGCCGCAGCGCGTCATAGATCGCGGCGTGAATGTTGCGGGCCTCGACCGCATCGCCGATGCGGAACAACTGGAAGCCTGACGGGCCGCCGCCGTAGGTTTGCGGCTGACCTGCGATGAGGGCGTCGTAATCCACAGCACCAAGGTTGACGGATTTCGGTTTCAGATCGAAGTAGATATCGGCCAAGGGCTGGGTGCCGTGGTTCACAACGATCTGATCGTAGTGGCTGGTTTTGCCCAAGCTCATGTAGTCGGAATCGACGGTGGCTTTGATCTGGTTGCCGTCTTTTTCCACCCCGGTCAGGCGGTATGTCACGGTAAAGGTGGTGTTTTTGTCCTGCAAGGCGCGCATATAGGGCACGAGGTTCATTGCCATCACTTCCGGCGCAAAGCTGCGGTCTGGGGTCATAATTTCCACCTTTGCGCCCGCTTCGGTCAGGGTTTGCGCGGCTTGCAGGGCGGTGTGATCGCCCGCGTCGTCGTAGAGCAAGACGTTGCTGCCGGGTTTCACATCGCCCGACAGGATATCCCACGCCGAAACCGTCAGATCGTTGCCAAATTTCAGGATGTCTTTTTCTGGCATCCCACCCGTGGCGATGATCACCACATCGGGGTTTTCGGCCAGAATCTCATCAGCCTCGGCCCAAGTGTTGAAGCGGAACTCCACCCCCAAAGCCGCGCATTGTGACATGCGCCAGTCGATGATGCCGATCATCTCGGCACGGCGTTTGGTTTGCGCGGTGAGACGGACTTGGCCGCCGGGTTGCGGGGCGGCCTCAAACACGGTGACTTTATGGCCACGCTCGGCGGCAACGCGGGCGGCCTCCAGACCTGCGGGGCCTGCGCCAACCACGACGACTTGGCGTTTGGTGGCGGCGCGGGCGATGGCGTGCGGTTGCGTTTCTTCGCGCCCGGTCGAGGGGTTGTGGATGCACAAGGCCATGCCGCCTTGGTAGATGCGGTCAAGGCAATAGGTGGCACCGACGCAGGGGCGAATGTCTTCCTCGCGGCCCTCGACGATCTTTTGCACGATATGCGGATCGGCCATATGAGCGCGGGTCATGCCGACCATATCCAACTGTCCGGTGGCGATGGCGTGGCGGGCGGTGGCGACATCGGGGATGCGGGCGGCGTGGAAGGTGGGCAAGCCCACTTCTGCGCGGATGCGGCCTGCGAAATCGAGGTGAGGGGCGGATTTCATGCCGTGGATCGGGATCACATCGGTCATCGCGGCATCGGTGAAGATGCGGCCTTTGATGATGTTCAGAAAATCAACCAGGCCGGAGTCGCGGAACATCTTACCGATTTCCACGCCTTCATCGGCGGAAATGCCGCCCTGTTCGACCTCATCCGCGGTGTAGCGGACGCCGAGCAGGAAGTTTTCCCCCACCCGTTTGCGGCAGGCCGCCAGCACATCCATCGCGAAACGGGCGCGATTCTCCACGCTGCCGCCATAGGGCGCGGCGAGGGTGTTGGTGAACGGCGACATGAACTGATCCATCAGGTGGCCGTAACATTCGAATTCCACGCCATCGAGGCCGGCTTCCTTCATCCGCTCGGCGGCATCGGCGTAGTCGGTGATGATGCGTTCGATGTCCCAATCTTCGATGACCTTCGGGAAGGCGCGGTGCGACGGTTCGCGCGAAGAACTGGCCCCAACCACGGGCAGCCAATCGCCTTTGTCCCAGCGGGTGCGGCGGCCCAAGTGCGTTAACTGGATCATCACGGCGGCCCCAGCCTCGTGGCAATCATCGGTCAGTTGCTTCATCCATTTCACCACCTCGTCCTTGTAGGCAAGGATGTTGTTGAACACCGGGGGGGAGTCTTTCGACACCGCTGCCGAGCCTGCGGTCATGGTCAGCGCAACGCCGGCCTTGGCGCGTTCCAGATGGTAGAGGCGGTAGCGATCCTTTGGCATGCCGTCTTCCGGGTAGGCCGGTTCATGGCTGGTGGTCATGATGCGGTTGCGCAGGGTGAGGTGCTTGAGCTGATAGGGTTGCAGCAGGGGATCGGTGGACATTGGGGCCTCGCAGGGGCTGGGGTTTTGTGCAGGAAAACAGGAATCGACATATGTGTCAAGTTTTCTGTCGAGTGGTTGATATAGCGGGGCTGCGGCTTTAGGTTGGCCGTATGAGCACGGATCAAACATCAGAGCGCGGCTGGCGCGGCACACCCGAAGTCTGGCTGGACGCGGCCTACGCGCTGCTGGTCGAGGGTGGCGTAGAAGCGGTGAAGGTTATGCCTTTGGCGGCGCGGCTGGGGTTATCGCGCACCAGTTTCTACTGGCATTTCGCCGACCGCGAGGCGCTGTTGGCTGGGTTGATCGCGCGCTGGCAAAGCCAGAACACCGCCAATCTGATTGCCCGCACACAAGCCCCGGCGGCAACGATTGCGGAAGCCATGCTGAACGTCAACGATTGCTGGATCACGCCCGCGCTGTTCGACAGTCGGATGGAGTTTGCCATTCGCACTTGGGCGCTGACGGATAGCGCCTTGGCCGAGGTGTTGCGGGTGGCGGATTTGGCGCGGGTTCAGGCTCTAACAGCCATGTTCGAGACATTTTCTTACCCGGAACATGAGGCGCGGGTGCGGGCGCAGACGGTGTATCTGACACAAGTGGGTTATATCTCGATGCGGACCGAGGAGTCTTTGGAATTCCGGCTGCACAATATCCCGGATTATGTGCTGATCTTCACCGGGAAAGCGCCGACAGCGGCAGAGCTGGCGGCGTTTCGCGCGCGCAATCAGGCGGGTTAGAGACTAACCACGGGCGGCGGCGGCCAAGGCGTTGGCAGCGTTCAGCAGCAGGGGAATGTCGCCGCCGACGCCAAGGAAGGTCACACCCATTTCGCGGTAATGTTTGGCGAGTTTCAAATCAAAGGTCAGAATCCCCGCCGCTTTGCCGCTGGCGATGATCTGGCGCATCGCTGTGTCGATGGCGGCTTGCACTTCGGGGGCGGCGGTGTTGCCGGGGAAGCCCATATCGGCGGCGAGATCGGAGGGGCCGATGAAGATGCAGTCGATGCCGGAGAGGGTCAGAACCTCGGGCAAGGCCGCCAGACCTGCGCGGCTTTCAATTTGCAGGATCAGGCAGGTTTCTGCGTTGGCTGTGGATAAATAGTCACTAACACGGCCAAAATCGGCAGCGCGGGCCACCGCAGCGCCCAAGCCGCGCACGCCTTCGGGCGGGTACTTCATGGCGCTGGCCATTTCGGCCGCATGGGTGACGCTTTCGATCATCGGCACCATCACGGTCTGGATGCCAAGGTCGAGGACTTGCTTGACCAGATGGGTTTCGCCCACCGGGATTCGCACGACGGTGCTGGTGCGGGTGCCAACGGTTTGGGCTTGGGTCAGCATGGTGGGGATCGAGTTTGGACCGTGTTCACCATCAATCAGCAGCCAATCAAAGCCGCAGCCCGACAGCAGTTCGGCGGAATAGGGGCTGGCGAGGTTCAGCCAGATGCCGAATTGCGGCAGCTTTGCAGCCAGCGCCGCTTTCAGGTGATTTTTCGGCGCGGGCATGGCTGGTCCTTTTACGTATAGGGGGAGTGGCGGCGTTTGGCATTTCATAGCATGGATGGCGGTGGGGGACAGGGGGCGGATAAACCCCAGCTTTGCCGACTTGCGCCAATCGGCACAAAGGCGATAGTTGGGGAATGAGCCAAGAAACGCCCCCTCCGCGCGACACGCGTCATGCTTTGCCGATGGCGTTGTTGCGCGCGCGCGAGGCGGTGATGACGCGGTTTCGCCCGATGTTGGCGGCGCATGATATCAATGAGCAGCAATGGCGGGTGATCCGGGTTTTGGGTGAGGTTGAGGCCTTGGATGCGACTGAAGTGGCGGTGCGGGCGAATATCCTTGCACCGTCGCTGACGCGGATGATCAAGGCAATGACCGAGCGTGGGCTGATTGGGCGGGCGCGGGATGCCAGCGACGGGCGGCGGGTGATGCTGTCGATTGCACCTCAGGGGCGCGCGCTGCTGGGGCTGGTGGCGCCGGATTCGACGGCGATCTATCGGCAACTTGAGGAGGACTATGGCCCCGCGCGCACCGCGCAACTGGTTGAGATGTTGATTGCCCTAGCGGATTTGGATGAGCCTAAAGCCGATTGAACGGTTAAATCGAACTCCGCCGTTCAAATAGCGCGGTCAAAGCGATGCGCTGCATTGACCTTTGCGGCAAACACATAAACTCTTAGTGATCGAAACAGATAAGACGGAAGCCCGCGCGTTGCTGCGGATTTTCGAAAATCAGTCAGGGTTGCACTCATGTCATTTTTCACTGCCCACCGGGTTACTGCCATAGTTGTGTTTGTTGCTGCTGCCGCTTGGGTGGCAACCGGAGAGTTCTCGACTGTGGGCAGCGAGGAGTTGAAGGAGGGCGCGGCTGCTCCGGCTGCCCAAGCGGGGGCGAGCGAGGCTGCGGCGGCGGAAACTGCGGCAACCGGGACTGCGGCGACGCAGCGCACGGTGGCGGCGGTGGCACCGATGTTTATCGACTACGCACGGGAGATCCGGATTTCGGGGGCGACCGAGGCGGATAAGCAGGCGGTTTTGGCAGCGCGGGCGTCTGGGATCGTGCACAAGTTGGGCGTTGCGCAGGGCGGTGAGATTGCGGCGGATGCCTTGGTGGTGGAGTTGGAAGGCTCGGAAGTGATCGCCGGGGTGGATACCGCGCGGGCGGCTTTGGAGCAGGCGACGGAAACGTTGCGGGTTGGGCAGGCTTTGTATGACAAGGCCAGCTTGCCCGAGTTGGAGTTGATCACCCGCAGGGCTGCGAAGGCGGCGGCAGAAGCCGGGTTGTCGCAGGCCAATGCGGCGCAGGACCGGCTGCTGCTGAAAGCGCCGTTTGCCGGAACCGTGGATACGGTGGATGTGGAATTGGGCGAATGGGTGCAGGCGGGGGCGGCAATTGCCACCATTCTGGCGCTGGACCCGATTGTGGTGAAGGCAGAGGTCAGCGAGCGCGATGTAGCGTTTGTGACCATCGGATCGAAGGCCAAAGTGCGGCTGGTGGACGGCGTCGAGATGGAGGGCGTGGTGCGGCATGTATCAGCCCAAGCCTCGGAAAAGAC
Organism: Cypionkella sp.; assembly: GCA_046590425.1. GTDB lineage: Bacteria > Pseudomonadota > Alphaproteobacteria > Rhodobacterales > Rhodobacteraceae > Cypionkella. The sequence goes on from JBKJTI010000163.1 coordinate 12,740, forward strand.
GCGCACCTTTGGGGTTGAGGTGGCTTTGCCGAACGCCAATCATGCGATCCCGGCGGGGATGACGGCAGAGGTGCGGCTGTATACGGCGGCGGTGCCTGCGGTGGTGGTGCCGCGGTCGATCATCACCATCAACGAAGATGGCGTGATCGGGTTGCGGGTGGTGGGGCCTGACAACAAGGCGGCATTCGCGCCGGTGACGGTGATTGATGACGGCGAGCAGGGCATGGTGGTGACCGGGGTTCCGACCGATCTGCGCGTGATCGTGGCGGGGCAAGATCTGGTGTCGGACGGCGATGTCGTGACGGTATCCGAACTGACCCCGGCGCAAGCGGCTGAGGCACTGAAATGAAGCTGGTAGAGCTTGCAATCCGCAATGCGCGGCTGACGCTTTCGGTGCTGGTGTTCCTGATCTTGTCGGGGGGGCTGGCGTATTATTCGATCCCGAAAGAGGCGGAACCGGATGTTCAGATTCCGATCATCTATGTCTCAATGACTCTGGATGGGATTTCGCCGGAGGATTCGGAACGGTTGTTGCTGCGGCCGATGGAAACCGCGCTGAAGTCTATCCAGGGCATCAAGAAAATGACCGCGACCGCCTATCAGGGCGGCGGCAACGTGTTGCTGGAGTTTCAGGCCGGGGCGAATTTGGCCAAGGCGAAGTCGGATGTGAAGGACGGCGTTGACGATGCCCGCCCCGATCTGCCCGCCGAGGTCGATGAGCCGACGGTGAATGAGGTCAACCTGTCGGAGTTCCCGGTGCTGGTTGTCACCCTGTCGGGCGATGTGCCGGAACGGACGTTGAACGCCACGGCGCGGGCGTTGCGCGACCGGATCGAGGATATTCCGGGCGTTTTGGATGCTGCGTTGCGGGGTGTGCGCGACGATGTGGTCGAGATCGTGATTGATCCGGCCAAGCTGTCATCCTACGGGCTGCGCCCTGATACGATGATCGCAGGGTTCAACGCCAACAACCGACTGATCGCGGCAGGATCGTTGGAGGGGGCCGAGGGCCGCTATGCGATCAAAGTGCCGTCGCTGATTGAGACGGTGCAGGATTTGGCGGGCCTGCCGGTGGTGGCAGAGGGCAATGCGATTGTGCGGGTGAGTGACTTGGCAGAAATCCGGCCTGCGTTGAAGGACCCCGAAACCATCACCCGGCTGGATGGCAAATCCGCTGTGGCGATTGAGGTCTCGAAGCGGATCGGGTCGAACCTGATTGATACGGTGGATACGGTGAAAGCTGTGACCGCCGAGCTGCAAAAGCAGATGCCGCCGGGGGTGGTGGTGTCGTTCAGTCAGGACAAATCGACCACAATCCGGCAAATGTTGCATGATCTGCAAAACTCGGTGCTGACAGCGGTAATCCTGGTGTTCATCGTGATTTTGTATGCGCTGTCGGTGCGGTCTTCGATCTTGATTGGCTTGGCTATTCCGTCTTCGTTTCTGATGGGGATTTTGGGGCTGCAAATGGCCGGGCTGACGGTGAACCTTGTGGTGTTGTTCAGCCTTATTCTGGCCGTGGGGATGCTGGTCGACGATGCCATCATCGTCGTGGAATATGCTGAACGCCGGATGAACGAAGGCATGGACAAGCGCGATGCCTTTGCCGAAGCCAGCCACAAGATGGCAGGGCCGGTGATTGCCTCAACCCTGACGCGGATTGCTGCGTTCTCTCCGCTGTTGTTCTGGCCCGGCGTGGTGGGCGAGTTCATGAAATACATGCCGATCACGCTGATCGCCACGCTGTCGGCCAGTATGCTGTACGCGCTGATCTTCGTGCCGACACTGGGGGCGATCATTGCCAAGCCGTTCCCGCATCCGCCTGTGCATAAGGATGGGGCCTATATGTGGGTGGTCGGCAAGGCGATCCGGCATCCGTTTATCATTCTGTTTCTGGCCATCGGCACGCTGGTGGCGGTGCCGGTGACTTATGGCACATACGGCAAGGGGGTGGAGTTCTTCCCGAATGTCGAGCCGGATTATGGCCTGCTGTATGTCAAGGCGCGCGGCAACCTGTCGATTGACGAAAAGGATGTGCTGGTGCGTCAGGCCGAGGCGCGAATCTTGGGCTGGCCGGGGCTGAAAACGGTTTACACTCGGGTTGGCAGTGCCGGGAATGGTGCCAGCGAAGCGCCCGCCGATACCATCGGCACGATTCAGTATGAATTTGTTGATTGGCGCGAACGTAAGCCCGCAAATGACATTCTGGCCGATCTGCGGGTCGCGATGCAGGGGATTCCGGGGGTGGATATCGAGGTATCTGTGCCTGCGGCTGGCCCTCCGACCGGCAAGGCGGTTCAGATTGAACTGTCAGCGGATGATCCGGCGGGGCTGAATGATGCGGCGCGGTCGATTGCCGACAAGCTGAAGGCGATTTCGAACGTGATTGATGTGTCGAACGGTCTGCCCCTGCCGGGGGTGGATTGGGAGTTGCAGGTCGATCGGGGCGAGGCCGCGCGCTATGGCGCATCGCCTGCCGCTGTTGGGGCTGTGGTGCAGATGGTCACCTCGGGGCTGAAGCTGTCGGAGTATCGCCCGGCGGGGTCGGATGATCCGGTGGATATCGTGCTGCGCCTGCCGCCCGAGCAGCGCACGATTTCGGCGCTGGATCAGTTGCGGATCGAGACCGAGGACGGGCCAGTGCCGATCTCTAACTTCGTGACGCGCTCGGCTGCGGCGACCACGGGCACGCTGACCCGGCTGGGCGGGGCGCGCACGATCACCGTGCAGGCCGGGATTGCGGCTGGCGAGGGTGTGCAACCCGATCTGGTACGCGGCGAGGTGCAGGCGATGCTGGAGAAAGCCTTTGCCGAGGATGGCTATACCAAGGCCGGGATGCGCTGGAACATGGCGGGCGAGGATCAGGAGCAGGCCGAGGCCGGGGCGTTTTTGGCCAAGGCATTTGGGGCTGCGGTGTTCCTGATTTTCGTGGTGCTGCTGGCGCAGTTCAACAAGTTCATCTCGGTTGGCTTGGTGCTGTCGGCGGTGCTGATGTCCACCATTGGCGTGTTCCTTGGCCTGATGATCATGGGCCAACCGTTTGGCGTGGTGATGACCGGGATCGGGGTGATCGCCTTGGCGGGCGTGGTGGTGAACAACAACATCGTGTTGATCGCGACCTATGACCAGTTGCGCGATGAGGGCATGGATAAGATTGAGGCAGTGCTGGAAACCTGCCGCGAGCGGGCGCGTCCGGTGGTGCTGACGGCGCTGACGGCGATTTTCGGGGTGTTCCCGATTGCGTTTGGGCTGAATCTTGAACTGCTGAGCCATGAGACGACCATTGGCGCGCCTTCGACGCAGTGGTGGATCTCGCTGTCGTCGGCGATTGTCTATGGGCTGGCGTTTGCGACGATCCTAACGCTGATCGTAACGCCATCGCTGCTGATGCTGGTCAGCCGGTCTAATCGGTCGTTGCGTGAGGGGCGGCGGTGGTTTTGGAAGAAGCGGTTTTCTTAAGCTGTTGACATGAAATAGCCCGCCGCACTGTGAGGTCGCGGCGGGTTTTTCTATGCCCGCTCAATGGCGATGGCGATGCCTTGGCCGACGCCGATGCACATGGTCGCCAAGGCGCGCTGGCCGGGTTGCAGTTGCAAGGCGGCGGTGCCGGTGATGCGCGCACCGGTCATTCCCAACGGGTGGCCGAGGGCAATCGCGCCGCCGTTGGGGTTCACGCGGGGGTCGTCGTCGGCAATGCCAAGCGCGCGCAGGGTGGCGAGGCCTTGGGAGGCGAAAGCCTCATTCAGTTCGATAGCGGCAAAGTCGGATTGGGTGAGGTTGAGGCGGGCCATCAGTTTCTGGCTGGCGGGGATCGGGCCGAGGCCCATGACGCGGGGGGCTACTCCGGCTGTCGCACCACCGAGGATGCGGGCGATGGGGGTGAGGCCGTGTTTGTGGGCAGCTTTGGCCGAGGCGATGATCAGGGCGGTCGCGCCGTCATTGACGCCGCTGGCGTTGCCCGCTGTGACCGTGCCGCCTTTGCGGAACGGGGTGCCGAGTTTGGCGAGGGCTTCCAGAGTGGTCGCGCGGGGGTGTTCGTCTTGGGTGATCAGGATGGGATCGCCCTTGCGCTGTGGGATGCTGACCGGGGTGATCTCTTGCGCGAGGCGGCCATTGGCTTGGGCGGCGCTGGCGCGGGCCTGGGAGCGCAGCGCAAAAGCGTCTTGGTCGGCGCGGTTGATGGCGCAGTCGGTCGCGACATTCTCGGCGGTTTCGGGCATCGAGTCGGTGCCGTATTGCTGTTGCATCACGGGATTGATGAAGCGCCAGCCGATGGTGGTGTCATGGATTTCGGCAGCGCGGGAGAAGGCGGTTTCGGCTTTGGGCATCACGAAGGGGGCGCGGGACATGGATTCGACACCACCTGCGATGATCAGATCGGCCTCACCCGCCTTGATCTGACGGGCGGCGAGCAGGATCGCGTCCATGCCGGAACCACAGAGGCGGTTGATTGTGGTGCCGCTCACGATTTGCGGCAGACCGGCCAGTAGTGCGGCCATACGGGCGACGTTGCGGTTATCTTCGCCTGCTTGGTTGGCGCAGCCCATCACCACGTCATCCACCGCCGCCCAATCGACGCCCGGATTGCGGGCGATCAGCGCCCGCAGGGGAATGGCGGCCAGATCATCGGTGCGCACCGACGACAGGCTGCCACCAAAGCGGCCAATCGGAGTGCGGATATAGTCGCAAATGTAGACCTCGGTCATGGCGGGCTCCGGTGAGGCTGGAATTGCTTTAAGTATAAAATATCTGCATCCAATGTCGAGCGCAACATTGGCAAGGGGCAGAGGTTGTCCCCTGCCCCATTGATAACTTTACCGAGCGACGCGATGCGTTAGGGCGTCGCGGCGGGGTCTTGTTCTGTTGCGGCGGGGTCTTCTTCTGTTGCGGCGGAGTCCTTTGCGTCAGGCGCGGACCAGAGCAGGCTTTGCTTGCCGCCGAGTTTGGAATTGCTCAGCAATTCAAACTTCGCGGCGAAGCTGGTGAAATCGGGCTCCTGCGCCAGAGTCTCCAAAGGGGCCAGCCACGCGAATTGGAAAGCGCGCTTCATTTCGGTCGCTGGATCGAATTTCTGCGGCTTTTCGGTGATCACCTCGACCAGTTTGGGATCTTCGACGGCTTTCAAGGTAAAGCGGACGACACGCAGAAGCGCGTTGTCACAGGTGGCCAGTAGATCGGGGAAGGTCGGCTGCAGCAGTGCAGTGGTGGTGACCAAGGGGCCGACAGCGTGGATCTGGTAATGCAGCGCCAGTTTGCCGCGCCACATTTCATTCGGCAAAGCGCCTTCAGGGGTGGCGGTGCAGAGCACAAGTTTGACGGAATCGGCGGCCCATGTGGTCATCACCACGTCGTTTTGCAACAGACCGACCTGAGCCGCAGCCAAAGCAGCCCAAGCGCGCAGGTTATTCTGGCGCGATTTGGGCGGGGCTTCGGTGTCGAAGAACAACATGCTGGCTTGCATGCGAGCGGTCAGCCAAGCCTCAATTTCGGACTGGCGGGCGTCTTGGGTGGCAAGACCGCGCACCTGCGCATAGGCCATCGCGATGCCGCCGATCCGGCTGGGCACCGAGAGTTGCGCACCTTGGGATTTCATGTCGCCCAGCGCATTGGCGGCAGCCCATTCGTGGATGCGGTCTACCACGCAATCGGCAATCGCAGTCTGCTTGGCGAGATCGGGCGTTTCCGACGCGGCTTCGGCTGCGGGATCAACCGAAGTTTCTGGATCACCCTCTGGGGCTGCGGTGATCTGAAGCGCAGCATTGGCATTTTTCACCAGAACATTGATGAAATCATCCACCGGGTTCAGCGCAGCCTCGACAGCGGCGTTGGCTTCGGCATCGAAGTCAGAGCGGTTCTTGCTGTCGTCTTTATACCGGCTGGGGATGTTGAGCTCGGTCACCGGCGGGATCGCATCAAAGCAGGCAAAAGGCTTTGCCTCTGCTGCAGGTTCGGGGGTGGTCTGTGCCAGAACCGACTGACCTGAACTGATCAGGGCGAGGGCGAGGAATGTGTTCAAGATGCGGGCGCTCATTGGCTTACCTCCGGTTGTAGCATCAGGCTGCGGACTTTTGCGTTGGCATCGGTATTGCCTGCGTCAGAGGCTTTTTGCAGCCAGACCAGCGCATCTTCACGCGATGCCGGCACGCCCAGACCGAAGGCCAGCGCATCGGCATATGTCAGCATCGCAGGAACATCGCCAGCCTCGGCGGCTTTGGAGATCCATTGAATCGAAGCCTCCAACTCGGCGGTCGATTTGGCGCTGACTTGCAACAGCTTACCATATTCGCGCATCCCCGCCGGATTGCCGGATTCGGCAGCGACACGGTAGAGCGCCGGCACGTCAAGCCTCGCGTAGGCGTTGTCCTGGATCGGGCGCGAGGCAACAGACAGACGAGACAGCGCGCGGGGAATGTCTTTGGGTTGGCTGCGTTCGACCAAAGCGACGTAAAGATCGGCTGCCTTAGTGACGTTGAACTGCGGTGCACCAGCGGTGGCGTACACATCAAGCAGACGGTGAATGGCGGTGGTGTTGCCGCTGTCATAGCCGCGCTGATAATAGGCAAGCTGTGCGGATGCCATCGACTCGCCGCCATAGTGGCGCAGCAGATCGCCGAGTTGCACCAGACGCCAGCTGTCATTTTCGCTAAGGAATTCGGCCACATCGACCCATTTCGTGAAGGCCGCCTGATCGCCGACCTGACCCATCGCATCGGCGAGGGTTTTGATTTCGTCAAAGCTGCAATCGGTGGCGGTGGTGGCACGGCGCAGGTAATCGTCGCGACGCCCAAGATCGGGCTGGAACGGCAGCGCCAGCACGACGGCATCAAAATCGCCGCGCGCTTCGATCACGTCGGCATAGGCGGTGTAGACGGCTTTCAGATCGGGGAAGCGTTTGGGGTCAAGCTGCGGCAGCAAGCGCAAAGCCGCACCATTGCCCATCTCGGCCAAAGGCTCTACCGCGGCAAGCGCTTCGGTTGCGTTCTTCTGCGGGTTTTGCTTGAGCAAGATTTCGGCCAGATCAATCTGAGCCGAGGTGTCGCCTTCGGCAATCGCTGCACGCAGAATGGTCGCGGGATCGCTCAGGTTCTGGCCGATTTCGGCAAACTTGTGCTCCAACCGCCCGCGAGCAGCAGTGACACCATCAAAACGCTTGGCATAGGATTCCCAGAAGGCGAGCTCCTCTGGCGCGGCATTGCTGCGCGCCAGAACTTCCATATATTGCGCGATGGCGGTCGGGCGGCCGTAGAGCGCCTGAGATTGCAGGCGGGCAATGTCTTGCGGGTTGGGGTTTGCAATCAGGGTCAACAGCTCGGACGGGGTGAATTCGACAGTTTTAGTGCCCGTGGCAGCGCTGATGCCTTCCCAATACTGCGCCTCGTCGCGCTGCGGCGCCTGTGGCGCACGGCAGCTGAAGGCATCTTTGAGGCCGTTCATCGGGTCAATCTCGCCGCCGGTGTGGACGGTGTCGATCACCTTGTCGATGACTTGATAGAATTGTGCCGGGGTGGTGGCATAGCGAAAACGGATCGGGGTGAGGCGTTTTGTGGCGCTGGCCTCGTCCATTGCCTCGGCCTTTTCATAATATGCAACGGCGGCGGATTCACCGCCCCAGCGGCCTTTTTCTGCGATCTCAAAATCGCCCAGAGCGATGAAAATCCAAGCCGGGGCATCGGGGCGTTTGGCGAATTTTTCCAAAGCGGCGCGATAGGCAGGCTGATAAGCACCATCGACTTTCGCTTCCGATTGCAGGAACAACGCGTTGCGCAACAAGCCAGCGCGATCGCCGTATTGGGCGGCTTTCTCGTAAAGTGCGCGAGCGTGTTCAATGTCTTTTGTGCCGACCAAAGCACCTTGTTCATAGAGACGCCCCAGTGCAACCTGCGCGTAAGGCAGGCCAGCATCGGCGGCTTTGGTCATATAGGCGATCAGCGTGTCGTTGGATTTGATCAGGTCTTCCGAGCGCATATGCATCTCGGCGACTTTCCAAGCCGAGACGCCATCGCCCATATCGGCGGCAAAGCGGAACCATTTTTCGGCCAGACCGACATCGCGGGTGACGATGGTGCCATTCATATATTCGCGGGCGATGCGGGCGACGCGGTCGCAGATCATCGGGTCCATCTTGCCGACCAAAGCACCGAAAGCCATGCTGACGGCAATGTCGGACGGCACATCCCAACCGGGAATTTGCGTGCCTTTTTCCTGCAATTCGACGATCTTCAGCAAAGCATCGGCGTTGCCGCCATAGCCTGCCGCGACCAGCAGTTTCATGCCCTTTTCTTTATCAACGGCAATGCCGGTGCCGTTCATCAGATAGTCGGCGAGGATGTTTTGCAAGCGGGGCGAGCCGCCATTTTCCGTCGCCATCAGTTGATCAACGAGGCGTTGGTTGGTCAATTCTTTCAGACGACCCGCAGCAATCAGCAGTTCCACACGCGCCAATAGCGCCTTGTTCGCGTCGAATTGCGGATCAACCGCAGGCATCAGCGTTTGAGCCTTTTCGATGGTGTCAAACCAACGGATCGCATCGGCATCCATCAGACGGCGCAAATCACGCTGGATCAGATCGGGGGCCATTTCGGGCAGGGTCTTGCCATCCCATGCGGCCCATTGTGAGGCAAGTTGTTCGTCGGGGGTGCTCGGCGCGCAGATCTTTTCCACCTCGATGCGGGGCGGCTCGAAGTTTACCGCGACGGTGTTTGGCGCCTCGGTTTGCGCAAAGGCGGGCAGGCCAGCCAGAGCGGCAAAGCAAAGCGGCAGGAACGGGCGGGAAAGCAAGGCTGCGGCGCGTGTCATGGTATATCCTTTTGCCGATGTACCGCCGCGCAGAATGATCAGCGCGGCGGTTGGGCGATTAAGCTTAGTTGGCAAGGGTCGAGTTTGACCCCACCACGGTGTAGTTGCCCGCCGTGCCGCGCAGCACAATCGCCACACCGCCGCGACGTTGCAGATCGACCGCAGGCAGCGAGGCGAGAACTTTGTCGCCGTCGCGAACCTCAAAGTCCAAGGTCAGCGGGGCTTTCAGCGCCACGTTGGCCGCGCCGTTCATCGGCACGCCCGGCAGGGCCACTGCTTTGGCAGCAGGCACATACAAATCAACCTTCGGCAGATCGCTAAGGTTGAAGAAACTGATCACGGCTTGCGCCGGGTTCGAGGTGATGTCTTCCGGCACCAGGGTTTTGGTGCCATCAGCGCCGACGACGTAGGAGTAATATTTGCCCGCTTCGACCTTGACCGTGGCGTCTTCAACTCCGGTCACCAGTTTGATCTCACCGGGTTTGGCGACCACGACATAGCCGGAAATCCCGCTATCAAGTTGATCGAAGGTTTTGGTGTCGATCACCGCATTGGTCGGGGCCGCCGCAACAACCCGCACGAAACTGGCGTTAGGATCGGGGACATCAGCGTAAAGCCCGCCATCCTGAGCCAGCCCCGTTGTGGCATACATGCCGCTAAGCCCCGCACACAGGGCAATCAACCAGCTGCTATTCTTCATCATGACGCGTCTCCTTTGGTGTTCGCGCAGAAATTCAGGGTTGTGGATTCACTAACGGGGCGATCGAAATGCACCGTCACTGTTTTGATATTCGGCATCGTGAAGGCCGACAACCCTAGGTAGAAGTTTCCAGTAGATCGCAACCTTTCGCTGCGCTCTATTTTCGACTGACGGATTAATCCATCATCGCCTTCGATGCTAAAATTAGCGATGCGCGGACCTTCTCCGCCGAAATCGGCAAAGATCGCATCATCAGCATCGACTTTGAGTCCTTCGAGCGAGGCCTCGACTGTGTTAGCGTCCAGTTTGGTGACAGGCAAAGCGGTGGTGCAGGTATTGCCCGCAGCCGCGATCAGTTCTTCCAGCGGAGCCGCACCATATTGTGCGAGGTTGTTGTAGATTGGATTTTCCCAGATCAGAAAGCGCGGGCGCTGCGCCTTGAATTCATCAGAGGTCATGTAAGAGGTCATCGAGCCGAACTGGTTGCCACCGGTGATCGCATAGTTGACGATTTCCACCTGCGAATATTCCGCCAGAAAGCCCGCGAAGTTGTTGATCGGGCTGTCGGAATAGGACGTGCCGACCAGCACCGCGGGCAGCACCTCGGTTGAGGCCGCGAAAATATCAAGCCCCGAGGCGGCTTCATCAGTGCTGGCTGCTGCTTCGGTTTTGTAGGCCATCGTCTCGGTCGGGGGCAGTGATTTGGCGCAATAGCCCTGCAGGGTGCGGCGCATCCCCGAGAAGGCGACTTCGGGCGCTATCGCGGTGGTGACGAAAGTTTGCGTCGGCAGATCGGCATAGGCCGGGTCAGCCTTGATCTGTTCGGCAATTGCCTGAGCGCCCAGCCGCGCGCCTTGCGAGGTCCAGTGGAAATCGTCCCCGAACAAAGCCAGTTCACCGCCTTTGTTGTTGCGCAGGGCGGTCATCATATCGGGTGCCACGATGCCAGCTTTATTCAAGCGGGAAATGAAATCGGTGTAGATCCCATTCGCCACTTCGGGCTGAAAGCCATAGTCGGCAGCATGGGCGGGCAGATATTGCGCCATCACCTGCGATTTGGTCGGGATCGTCACATAGACCAGCGTGGTGCCGTTTTCCTTCAGCACTTTCGACAGTTGGCCCAACATATGCACGGTGCGGTCATCCAGCGGGTGCTGCATTCGCAGATCGGCAAAGGTGCGGAAGAACACGCCGTCTTTGCCCTCAATCGCGGGCAGAACGGTGTTGAACTCATAGGCCGAGCAATCGAAGTTCGAGGCGGTTTGCGCCAAGACGGGCGCGGCAGTCAGGCCCAAAAATGCAGCGCTTATAGCCGCTGCGTGCCGCAAAGCTGCGTTCATTGGGAAACCTCCAAAGGATCTGTGGCGTCAAGTCGGGCAAGCAGCGCCTGCGCCATCGCGACTTTGCCGGGTTCATTCGAGGCGATCATCAGCGCCAGCGCCGCGCGAGCGGCGGGTACATCTGGGGGACTGCCGTCTTGCGGCATCATCGCGGATTGCGCCAGTTTTTGCGCTGCATTGGCATCGCCAGCCTTGGCGGCCTGCATCAGCCATTTGCGCGACTCGGCGGCGTCTCGGGCAAACGGCTGGCCCATGGCATACATATCGGCAAGGCCAAGGGCGGCTGTCGTATTGCCGGAACGCGCGAGCTTGACCAAGGCATCCTTGCCGTTCTTTGCCTGATTGTCCGACAGGGTGACCTCGGGCGATTTCATCAGCGCGATCATGCGGTTAACCGCGAATTCGCGACCCAGATACGAAGCCATCGCATAGTAATGCACGGCGGTCGGCAGTACATTCGTCCTGCCGGTTTCTTCCAGCTTGCGGGCGTAATAGAACGCAGCAAGGCTATCGCCGGAATCCGCAAGTTCCTGCATTTCGCTGGCGGTCAGTTCTTGCTTGGCAATCATGCGTTTGTGCAGGGTTTTCAGGCGTGACACCACGGGGGCAACCCGAGGTTTGGCGGCCAAACGTGCGGCCTTTTGCAGCGCCAGCCTTTCGGCCAACTTCGCGGCTTTTTCTTCTTTGCTGGGATAGACCTTTGACACCACGGTCGGCGGCACAACGCGGACTTCTGCCTGCACCTGCAAAGGGGCTGCCATAAAACTGGTCAGCATCACGCTGGCGATGATGAGAGATTTAATTTGCACTGGCCAATTCCTCTCCAATTTTGTGGCCGTCCCACAGCTTGGGATCGGTCAGATAGCGCAGCGGAACTTCCCAGATCACGACTTTCGGCGGGGCGTCACGGAAGCTGTCCGACGCGAGGTATGTGTCCATCGGTTTGACCGGGCCAAGCCCCTGTTCAGCCGCGTTCAGCACGTCTTGGTGTAGATCAAGCTTGAGCGCCTCGGCAAAGCTCCAATGCGGATTGGCGCTGTAGGAGGTGCCGATGAGGACGACATCGACTTGGGCGGCCGCGAAGATGTCAGAGGTGTCAGCTGGGGCGGCAACGACATAGGGATTGGCGTCCTCGCGATCCAAACCCAGCATCGGCGCGATGCCTTCGGTGGTGACGTAGGACACCAGATCGCCGGCGAATTCGGCTTTCGGTTCTTCGGTGCGCGTCATCTGGGCGGTACCCAGCGGGATCAGGCCGGATTTTGCCACGGCGGCGGCCACGGCGGCGGCACCGTCCAGCGTCCAATGGGTATCGGTGGCGAAGAAAGCGGGTTTGGATTTGACCAGTTCGACCAGCGGCGTGCGGGCATCGACGGTATCAATCTGGGCGGCGTTCAGCTTGGCCTGAAGATCGGCGTAGAAGCCTGCCATCTCGGTCGAAAGTTCTTGTGCGCTCGCTTCGGCGGCTTGCACATCCACCTTGGCTGGCAGCGGCACCACGATCAGCCTGGTGCCGTGGGCTGCGAGCGTATCGCGGATCTCGGCAATTTTGGCGACTGAGGGCGACAGGCTTGCAGGCAGCGGGCGGGTTTCTTCGGTGGTGAACAGCCAGCCGTCTTTGCCGACGACGACGCCCTTGCGGCCCTCGCCGATCAGCAGATAGCGGGCAGCCCCCATCACGCCAATCGACGGTTCGCGGTGCGGCATCGCAGTTTTATAGAGCGTATCGAAGCTGTGGGTGACGCTGCCGCGCAGGGCGGCCATGTCAAACGCCGCCAGCTTGCCGCCGGGTTCTTCATAGGCCGCCAGATTAGCGAAGGGGACGTAGCCGAAAAACATCACCGGCAGGAAGTAGCGAGATATCCGATAGAAGCGCTGCATGGCGATCCTCCTTCAGAACTGGAAATACAGGAAGGGCGAGAAGCTCGCC
>JBKJTI010000194.1:0-11851 GCA_046590425.1 Cypionkella sp.
TGAAGTTCAGCACGGTCGGCGGGGCCAAGGTAAAGGCAGATGTCATCGCGTCTCATGCGCCCAGTATGGCACACCAAGCTGCCCTCGGGAATCTTATGTCAGGTGGCGAACACTAGCATGGCAATCTGAATAGATGGGGTGGTTGCCGTCCAGCGCCCTTTCGGTGGGGCGTGTGTACGGCATGATCAGGTCTTGGTATCATCGCGCTCGGGGGAGGACGGTCTATGGAGGATATTGTTATCGGGGTGGATCTGGCAAAACGCATTTTCCAGCTCCACGGCGCAACTGGATCTGGTGAGCGCCTTTTCCGCAAAAGGCTGACGCGGGATCAGTTTCGGGATTTCGTGTCGCGTCACCTGACGGCTTGCGGCATATCTGAGCCCTATGCAATACGAGGAGAGAGCAATGAGAGCTTAAGTTGCCCTCCACCAAACCGCCAGCATCTCAGTTGTTCGAATTTGCGTATTCCAAGATCGCCGCGTGTGCGAGGCGGGATTTTCCGACAGTAGAACGTGGTAGCCTTCGACAATCCGAGCGTCGGCTTCGGCGGCGGCTTTCTCTTGCGGGGTCATCACTTCCCCGGCCAGATGCCGCGCACCGTCGAGAAATCACCGTAGACGAGAGTGTCGGTGTGCAAGCCGTCGGGGGTCGTCGCCACGTCTGTCACAAACCAGCCCGAGGGCGAGAACAAATCACTATAGCCGCGCGCCGTCGCCAGCGCGTTTGCAGCGACACCTTTGCAATTGCATCGGTGTGTTTTCATCAGGTGTGTGAGGAGTTTGTGCTGATCTCGGGCAAGTTGGTCCGGCTGATGGAAATTTCGAACGTGCCGCTTCCAGCCACCGCTCATCCTCCACCGATCTTTACGCCGCCTTTACGCGATAACGCCGCCTTCGACATAGCCCCCTCACGCGATGATATGGCAGATTCGTCCGATCAACCGTGGAGCCAGCTATGTCCGATCTCATCTACCTCGCCCTAACCTTTGCCGCTTTCGGCGGCTGTGCGGTGCTGATCCGCATCCTTGACCGTCTGTGAGGAAATCATGTTCGACCTGATCCTTGGCCTTGCCATTGCGGCGGGGCTGTTCGTTTATCTTGGGGTGGCGCTGATCGCCCCCCATCGTTTCTAGGGGACAATCATGACCCTGATTTCATACATTCTCTACTTCGCGGTGCTGACCGCCCTTGGCCTTGGCCTTGCTGTCTGGATGCAACGGGTGTTTGAGGCCCGTATCCCGGCTTTGGCTTGGGTGGACCGCATCGTTTTGCGCAGCGCAGGCGTCCATCCCGACCGCCAGATGAACTGGACCGCCTATGCGAAGGCGGTTTTGGCCTTCAACCTTGCAGGCTTTGTGCTGCTCTACGCAATACTGCGCTTGCAGAGCTATTTGCCGCTGAACCCTGATGGCATTGGGGCGATGTCGCCTGATCTCGCCTTCAACACCGCGATCAGCTTTATCACCAACACCAACTGGCAAGCCTATTCCGGCGAGGCGCAACTGTCTTACCTGTCGCAAATGGCCGGACTGACGGTGCAGAACTTCGTCTCAGCCGCCAGCGGTATGGCAGTGGGGGTGGCGGTGATCCGTGGCTTTACCGGCCCCAAAGATGGCGGACTTGGCAACTTCTGGGCCGATATGACCCGCGCGACTTTGTGGATTCTGCTGCCCCTCTCTATTGCACTGGCGCTGTTTCTCGCCGCGCAAGGTGTGCCGCAAACCCTGCTGGGCGCAGTCAAAGCCACCGGGCTGGAAGGCGCGGAACAGATCATCGCGCGCGGTCCTGCTGCGGCGCAGATCGCGATCAAACAACTCGGCACCAATGGCGGGGGCTTTTTCGGCGTCAACTCGGCGCATCCGTTTGAGAACCCGACGATAGCCTCGAACCTTGCGGAATGCCTTTCGCTTCTGCTGATCCCGGTGGCGTTTTGCTTCCTGTTCGGCGCGATGGCACGCGACCGCCGCCAAGGCTGGGCGATCTTTGCCGCCATGGGTATCATGCTGCTGGCAGGCGTTGCGGTGATCCATTTCTACGAAGTTGCAGGTAACCCCAGCCTCGGGATTGGCGCGAATATGGAGGGCAAGGAAGCCCGCTTCGGCGCGATGCTCTCCTCGCTTTGGGCAGCCTCGACCACAGCCGCCTCAAACGGTTCGGTCAACGCGATGCATGACAGCTTTATGCCGCTGTCTGGCATGGTGATGATGGTGTTCATGCAGATCGGCGAGGTGATCTTCGGCGGCGTCGGCTCCGGTCTCTACGGCATGCTACTGTATTGCATCATCGCGGTGTTTCTGGCCGGGCTGATGGTAGGCCGCACCCCGGAATACCTTGGCCGCAAGATCGAAGCGCGCGAAGTGACGCTGGCGGTAGTGGCCTTCCTGTCGATGCCGATCGGTATTCTGGTGTTCGGCGCGCTGGCCACGAGTGTGCCCAGCGCCTTAGCTGCGATTCAAGACCCCGGCCCGCATGGCTTCAGCGAAGTGCTCTATGCCTATTCCAGTGCGACGGGCAACAACGGTTCAGCCTTTGGCGGTTGGGGGGCATCGCTGCCTTGGCACACCACTGCGATGGGTTTGGTGATGATCCTTGGCCGCTATGCGATGATCATTCCGGTGCTGGCGATTGCAGGCTCGCTGTCGCGCAAGACCAAAGCCGAGGCCACATCGGGCACCTTCCCGACCCACGGCCCGCTGTTCGTCACCCTCTTGATCCTGACCGTGCTGATCCTTGGCGCGCTCACCTTCTTTCCTGTGCTGGCACAGGGACCGATTGCGGAAGAAACCGCACGCGTCGCTGGCCAGAGCTTTTAAGGAACCAAACCAATGTCTAACCCTATCCCAACCGCAAGCCTGCGCGATCTGGCCCCAGCCGCCCTGCGCCAAACCTTCGTCAAACTCGACCCGCGCGGCCTTGCCCGTAACCCGGTGATCTTCACCACGGCAGTCGTCGCGCTGATGACCACCATTCTGGCGCTGCGCGACATCGCCAGCGGCACCATCGGCGGCTGGCCAGCGCTGCATATCTCGCTCTGGCTGTGGCTCTGCGTGTTGTTCGCCAACTTTGCCGAGGCTTTGGCCGAAGGTCGCGGTAAAGCCCGCGCCGACACCCTGCGCGCCACCAAATCCAAAGGTTATGTCAAACGACTGGAAGGCCCGCAAAGCGCCTTCGATGTGGCATTGCTGACCCCGATTGATGAGTTGCAAGCCGGCCAATTCGTGCTGGTCGAGGCGGGCGATATCATCCCCACCGATGGCGAGGCCGTGCGCGGTGTCGCTTCGGTCAACGAAAGCGCGATCACCGGCGAAAGTGCGCCGGTGATCCGTGAGGCGGGCGGCGATCGCTCGTCCGTCACCGGCGGCACCACAATCGTCTCCGACTGGCTGGTGCTGCGCATCACCGCCGAGCCGGGCAAAAGCTTCATGGACCGCATGATTGCCTTGGTCGAAGGCGCTGAACGTCAAAAGACCCCGAACGAGATCGCTTTGAACATCCTGCTGGCGGGCCTCACGCTGATTTTCCTGTTCGTCGTCGTCACCCTGCCCGCCTTCGCCAGCTTTGCCGGGCTGAATATCCCCGTCGTCGTGCTGGGTGCTCTGTTCGTCACCCTGATCCCCACCACCATCGGCGGCTTGCTGTCGGCCATCGGCATCGCGGGCATGGACCGCTTGGTGAAATTCAACGTCATCGCCAAATCCGGCCGCGCCGTTGAGGCCGCTGGCGATGTGGACACGCTTCTGCTCGATAAAACCGGCACCATCACCTTCGGCAACCGTATGGCCGATGCGCTGATCCCCGCCCCCGGTGTCGATATGGCAACCTTGGCCGAGGCGGCTTATCTTGCCTCGCTGGCCGACGAGACGCCCGAGGGCCGTTCCATCGTCGAGAAAGCCCGCGCCCTGCTAGGCCGCGACCTTGCCCTGCCGCAAGGCTCCACCCCGGTCGAGTTCACCGCGCAAACCCGGCTGTCAGGCCTCGACCTCGCCGACGGCACCTCCCTGCGCAAAGGAGCCATCGACGCCGTGGTGCGCCTGACCACGCAAATCCCCGCCCCGGCGCTGGCGCAAGAGATCGACGCCATTGCCCGCTCTGGCGGCACGCCCCTCCTCGTTTCCAGCGGCTATACCATCCTTGGTGCAGTGCATCTGAAAGACGTGGTGAAACCCGGCGTGCGTGAGCGTTTTGCCGAGTTGCGCGCTATGGGCATCCGCACCGTGATGATCACCGGAGATAACCCCCTCACCGCCGCTGCGATTGCTGCCGAAGCCGGAGTCGATGACTTCCTCGCCGAAGCCACCCCGGAAATGAAGCTTGACCTGATCAAGCGTGAGCAATCCGGTGGCCGCTTGGTCGCGATGTGCGGCGACGGCTCCAACGACGCACCCGCGTTGGCGCAAGCCGATGTGGGCGTCGCGATGAACGCGGGCACCCCGGCAGCGAAAGAGGCCGCCAACTTGATCGACCTCGACAGCGATCCCACCAAACTGATCGAAATCGTCATGGTCGGCAAAGAACTGCTGATCTCGCGCGGATCACTGACCACTTTCTCCATCGCCAACGACGTGGCTAAGTATTTCGCCATCCTGCCCGCGATGTTTGTCGGCGCGTACCCCGGCCTTGCTGTGTTGAACATCATGGGCCTCGCCTCGCCGAATTCGGCAATCCTGTCGGCGGTGATCTTCAACGCGCTGATCCTGATCGCTCTTGTGCCGCTGGCACTGCGCGGCGTGAAATACAGACCCTCCTCGGCGGCGGTACTGCTGCGCCGCAATCTGCTGATCTATGGCTTGGGCGGCCTAATCGTGCCCTTCATCGGCATCAAGGCGATTGACCTCGCCCTTGTCGCGTTCAATCTGGCCTAAGGAACCCATCATGCTCACCCATCTTCGTCCCGCAATCACCCTGACCCTCGGCTTCACCCTGCTGACCGGTCTGGCCTATCCATTGGCGATCACTGGGGCGGCGCAAACGCTGTTCCCGGCGCAAGCCAACGGCAGCTTTATCGAGAAAGACGGCGCGGTGATTGGCTCCGCCCTGATCGCGCAATCCTTCACTAACCCCGGCTATCTGCACCCCCGCCCTTCGGCCTCCAGCTATGGGGCCACCCCATCCGGCGCCTCCAACCTTGGCCCCACCAATGCCGCGCTGATCGCCAGCGTCGCCGAACGCCGCGTTGCGTACACCGCAGAAAATGGCACCGATGCCCCGATTGACGCGGTAACAGCCTCAGCCTCCGGCCTCGATCCCGACATCAGCCCGGAGAATGCCACCGCCCAGGTCGCACGGATTGCCACTGCGCGCGATGTCGACCGCGCCGCCGTGCAAGCCCTGATCGCCAAGCAAACCAAAGCCCCGCTGCTGGGCCTTTATGGCGAGCCCGTGGTGAATGTGCTGCAAACCAACCTCGCGCTGGATGCGGCTTTCCCCCTGCCGAAATGACGCGATCAGCGCATCAGATCGGTCTCACTCCAGCCAAGGGCGGCCATATCCGCCGCCCTTGCCGCCGCATCATCGCCCACAATGAACTCGTCCAACTGCGGTGGGGCTATGGTGGTCGAGGACATCATCGCATGGACTTGTCCGCGATGGTGGGTCTGATGCTGAAACAAATGCGACATGAGATCATCCGCCCGGTCATGCTGCTGCCGCCCGCCGTGATCCACAGCCACAATCCGGCTCAAACCATCTGGCGTCAGCCCCTCCACCAGCGCCAACAACCGAGCATCAGACTGCATCTGCGCCGCAACCAAAGCCTCCAGCATTGTCAGCGCCTGGGCGTCGTCCAGTGCAGCAAGGTCCAACCGATTGCCCTCCAGCGCATTGATATAAAACCGATCCACCAACAGGATATGGTTCAACTTCGCCCGGATCGACGGGAAAAAACGCACCCGTGGTGCGGCATAATCCTCTGCCGACAGCCCCGCGCAGGCGCTATGCAGGCGGTGGTTGGCAAGACGGTTCATTTGCGCCAATTTACGCCACACGCGGCAAGGATCAGGGGATAATGCAGACAAAACCGTTCCTCCGTTGGCTCGCACAAAATTACCGCAGCGCAGGCATCGCGGCTAGAGGCCAATGCCATGGCTGACCCCGACAACCGCCCCTCGCCCGAGGCCCTTTTGGAACGCGCCAACCGCGAAGGCCGCGGGCGGCTGAAGATTTTCATCGGTGCCGCCCCCGGTGTCGGCAAGACCTGGTCGATGCTGGACGACGGCCACCGCGAATGGGCCAAGGGCGTCGATGTTCTGGCCGCCGTGATCGAAACCCATGGCCGCGCGGAAACCGAGGCCAAACTCGCAGACCTTCCCCTTCTGCCGCGCAAACCCGTGCTCTATAAAAACCGCGCCCTGACCGAGATGGATCTCGACGCCCTGCTCGCCCGCCGCCCCGAACTGGCGCTGATTGATGAGTTGGCCCACACGAATGCCGAAGGTGGCCGCCATGAAAAACGCTGGCAGGACGTCGCCGAGGTTTTGGCCGCTGGCATCAACGTCTACACCACGCTCAATATCCAACATATTGAAACCCTTAACGAAACCGTCGCCCGCATAACCGGCGTCCGCGTCCGTGAAACCGTCCCGGATCAGGTCTTGGAACTCGCCGATGAAATTGAACTGATCGACCTGCCGCCCGATGAACTGCTAGAGCGCCTGAAGGCGGGCAAGATCTACCCGCAGGATCAGGCCGCCCGCGCCCTCACCTCGTTCTTCATCAAGGGCAACCTCACAGCCCTTCGCGAACTCGCGATGCGCACCGCCGCTGACCGCGTCGATGCGCAACTGCGCGAGCATATGGCCGCCAATGCCATCGAAGGCCCGTGGCCGACGCAAGAGCGCATCCTCGTCTGCCTGAACGACAGCCCCGCCGCCCGCGAAGCCATCCGGGTGGCGAAACGATCCGCAGACCGCGCCCGCGCCGACTGGATCGCGGTGAATGTCACTTCACCGCGGCAGAATGACCTTGGCGAAGCCCAGCGCGATCGGATTTCCACCGCGCTGCGGCTTGCTGAACGTCTGGGTGCCGAAGTTGCAACCCTAGAGGCTGAGAATGACACCGCCAGCGCCATCCTGTCCTACGCCCGCGCCCGCAATGTCCGCCGCATCATCGTCGGCTATCCCCGCCGCCGCCCATGGCTGATCCGTTGGCTGCAAGAAGACGTGGTGCAAAATCTGATGCGCGGCGCGGGCCCCTTCGAGATCACCGTCGCCTCGCAACCCGATGAACGCCTTGATGCCCAGCGCCCGCGCCTGACCCTTCCACCGCCCTCGCTGCGCGGCATCGCCGAAGCGGTCGGCATCACCCTGTTCGCCAATCTCGCCGCCGCTTTAGCCGACAGGCTGTTTCCCGTCGCCTCGCTGTCACTGATCTTCATGACCTCGGTGGTGATCGTCGCCTCACGGCAAGGCAATCTGCCCGCCGTTATAGCCTCCGTCCTCGGCTTTCTCTCCTACGACTTCTTCTTCGTCGACCCCCGGCTGACCTTCACCATCACCGACCGGGCCGAGGTGCTCACCCTGTGTTTGTTCCTCGTCGCCTCCTTGATCACCGGCAACCTCGCCGCCCGCCTGCGCCACCGCGCCCGCGTTCAAACCGAAATCGCCGACCGCACCAACAAACTCTACGATTTCAGCCGCAAGGTCGCCGCCGCAGCCCAGCGAGATGATCTGATATGGGCGGTGGTCAGCCATGTCGCGGTCAGCCTGCGCTGCGAAAGCATCCTGCTGATGCCCGACGCCAGCGAAACTCTGCACGTCGTCGGCGGCTTCCCCCCCGAAGACTATCTCGAAGTGCGCGACCAGACCGCCGCCCAATTCGCATGGGACAAGGGCAACTCCGCCGGACGTGGATCAGACACCCTGCCCACCGCGCGCTGGTACTTCATGCCTTTGAAAACCGTTGAGAACCGCTTGGGCGTCCTCGGTATCGCCTTTAACGACGACGGCGCGCTCACCCGTCTCGATCAACGCCTGATGGATGCGCTCAACGATCAGATCGTGCTGGCACTCGAACGCCTGCGGCTGACCGAAGACCTCGCCTCCACCCGGCTTGCGACCGAAACCGACCGCCTACGCACCGCCCTGTTGTCCTCGGTCAGCCACGACCTGCGCACGCCGCTTGTCACCATCATCGGTGCCGCAGGCAGCCTGACTGACCCCGATGATCTGCCCGAAGCCATTCGCCGTGAGCTTGCCGAGCTGATCCGCGAGGAAGGCGAGCGGCTAGACCGCTATGTGCAAAACCTGCTCGACATGACCCGGCTTGGCCACGGTGCGCTGCGCCCGCATCTTTCCGCCGTCGACCTAGCGGAAGTCATAGGCTCCGCCCGCCACCGGATGCGTGCCATCCTGCGCCTGCATCCGCTGACCACCGATCTGCCGCAGCCGCTGCCACAAGTGCAAGCAGACCCGGTGCTGCTGGAACAAGTCCTGTTCAACATCATCGACAACGCTGCCAAATACGCCCCCGAAGGCAGCGAGATCGCCATCTCGGCGAAAACCAACGGTACCCTGCTTACCCTGACCATCGCCGACAGCGGCCCCGGCATCCCGCTAGAGGACCGCGACAGCATCTTTGAGATGTTCTTTCGGGTTGAAAGTGGCGACCGCCAACGCGCAGGCACCGGCTTGGGCTTAGCTATCTGCAAAGGCCTGATCGAATCGATGGGTGGCTCGATCCGCGCTGAAGCCACATGGCCAAACGGCACCGGCACGCGTATCGTGATCACGCTGCAAATCCTCACCCCCTCCCTCGCCTGAAAGCCCGCATGACCGTCGCAGCCGCCCGTATCCTTGTCATCGACGACGAAGCCCCGATCCGCCGCTTCCTGCGCGTGGCGCTAGAATCCGATGGCCACAGCGTGATCGAGGCCGCCACCGCCCGCGAAGGCCTGCTCGCCGCCGCCCGTGAAACCCCCGCCATGCTGATCCTCGACCTTGGCCTGCCCGACGCCGACGGCCTAAGCGTATTGCGCGATCTGCGCGGGTGGAGCACGATGCCGGTGCTGATCCTCTCCGTGCGTGCAGATGAGGCGGGCAAGGTCGCGGCCCTCGATGCAGGCGCGCAGGATTACGTCACGAAACCCTTCAGCGTCAAAGAATTGCTCGCCCGCGTCCGCAGCCTGCTGCGCGACCGCAGCCCCAATCACTCCGCCCCCGCCCTGATCACCGCAGGCGATCTGTGCATTGACGCCGACGCCGCCCTGCACCAAGTCACCCAAAACGGCACGATCCTGCACCTGACCAAACGCGAGTTCGACATGCTCTGGATGCTCGCCTCCAACGCCGGACGGCTGGTGACGCAGTCGATGATCCTCAGCACGCTCTGGGGTCCGGCCCATGCCGAAGACAGCCAATACCTGCGGGTGTTCATCCGCCAACTGCGTGCCAAACTCGGCGACGACGCCGCCAACCCCCGCTATATCATGACCGAACCCGGCGTCGGCTACCGCTTCATCGCCAGCAATGACGCCGCAGGCAGTTAAACCGCCACTCTGCCGCTGAACTCTCCCCGAACCCTCCCGGCCGCTCCTCGTCAAAACCTCTCAACCCCGGTTAGCAATCCGCCAGCCATTGCTCTACCCTGCCCCGATCGGCCCCGCCGTGCAGTACCAGCACAGGGCGCAAAACACATATGGGATCAAACACATGGCTGATAAAATCCGATGGGGAATTCTGGCAACCGGCTGGATTGCCGAGTTGTTCGTCAAAGACCTGCAACTGACTGGACACTGCGTCACCGCCGTAGGATCGCGAACCGCCGCTAGCGCCGAGCGTTTCGCGAAAGCCTTCAACATCGCCAAAGCCCATGCCTGCTACGAGGCCCTCGCCGCCGACCCCAATGTCGACATCATCTACATCGCCACCCCGCACCCACAGCATGTCGCAGCCGCGAAATTGGCTCTAAACGCGGGCAAGCATATCCTTGTCGAAAAACCCTTCACCATCAACGCCACCGAAGCGCGTGAGATCACCGATCTCGCCGCCGCCAAGGGTCTGTTGGTGCTGGAAGCGATGTGGACTCGCTTTTTGCCGCACATGCAGCGCATCCGCGATATCATCGCCGCAGGCACCATTGGCGAGGTGCGTTCGATCACCGCCGACCACCGTCAGAAACTCTCAGATGACACGAAACACCGCCTGAACGACCTCGCCCTTGGCGGCGGAGCCCTCCTTGATCTCGGCATCTACCCGATCTCGTTCACATGGGACATTCTGGGCAAACCCGACAGCATGCATGCCAGCGCCACCTTCCGCGCAACCGGAGCAGATGCCCAAGTCGCCACCATCTTCCAGTACGCCTCGGGCGCCATCGCGACCACTTTGTCCTCCTCCGACAGCGCCGGCCCCAACCGCGCCTGTATTGTCGGCACCAAAGGCCGCATCGAGATTGATCGTGTCTGGTACGAACCCACCAGCTTCAGCGTCTATGCCAGCGATAACACCCTGCTCGAGTCATTCAGCGAACCCCGCATCGGCCGCGGTATGCAATATCAGGCCTGCGAAGCCGAAGCCCTGATCGCCGCAGGCAAGACCGAAAGCGCCCTGCTGCCGCCCGAACAGACTGTGCAGATCATGCAAACCCTCGACACCTTGCGCGCCCAGATCGGCCTGAAATATCCCAGCGAGGCTTGATCTGCGCGGCCAAAAATAAGAAAGGCGGTGACACCCCAGATGCCACCGCCCATTCTTCGGGGGAAAAACGCTTTGGTCGCAAAGGTTCCAACAAACTGCCTCAGAATATATTCTTAGTAGCCTGAGACTTAGCGCCTCCGCATACCCAAATTGCGGTAGACGCACGAATAAAGCCGCCTAAGGGAACGGTGGCTTCCGTCACCCTTGATCTGCGAAGCCATCCAACACATCCCCCGCAGAGTGTTTGCTGTTTTCAAAATACTCCCGTGCGGAGCACTCCGCGCTCTCAGCCCACACAAGCGCATAACCATGTGCCGTTCAAAGGGGCTCAATGCCCTTGCGGACGGCACATGGTTATCGATTCACCCCACCGCACCTACGCTAAAAACGAGAAAGGGCGGTGGCACCCCAGATGCCACCGCCCTTTCTTCGGGGAAAAATTTCTTCGTCTTAAAGGTTCCAGCTAAGCGTTTTTGACTATGCTCTATGATAGCCCGCCACCCGCGCCGTCCGCATACCCAAATTGCGGTAGAGCTGCCTGATTTTCACCGCCTGGGCAAAAATCTTTCCAGCACCTCGAACACCTGTGGCCATTCCTTGAAGAACAGCAACTGCCCGGTATTCGGCACAAAACGGATATCGAGATGGGTATAGTCAGCCATCAACTCGCGGATGGTCTGCACCGGGGTCTGCGGGTCTTGATCGCCCTGCAACAACACCACCGGCGCTTGCACCCGCTTGACCAGATGTGACCAGTCCTTTTCCGATCCGATACATTCGCGGGTGAAGGCTTCCGAGGCCAAAACCCGCTCACCCAGACACACTTCTGACCCCGCTAACATCGCCTCGCGGATCTCCGGATCGGCAAACGCCGCCATATCCGCTGGCGAGCCGCCGTTGACCTGCGCGAAAAACTTCTCTTTCCCCAATCTCCGCGCCAACGAGAACCCGGCCTTCACCAGAAACGGCAGGATTTTCGGCGCATAGCGGGCATTGGCGAGAATAAACCGCTGCCACTTGTCCATCCGCTCGTATTGCGCAGGCGTGCGCAGCGGCAACTGGCAAGCACAGCCTAAAATCCCCGTCACCATCTCGGGCCGCTCCAAACTCAAACTCATTGCAAAGCGCAGATCCGCGCCCAAGGCGATCACCGCCGCCCGCCGCACCCCCAGATGCTCCAGCACCGCGATGTAATCCGCCGTCACGCCTTCGAGATGCCCG
>JBKJTI010000268.1:0-11779 GCA_046590425.1 Cypionkella sp.
CAGGATCGCAAGGATCTGCGGCACTGTGTATCTGCTTGTCTTCATTCAGAATCTCCTCGTGCATCTTGCCGAGAAAATTCTACTTATGCAGCCCCTTACTTTCGGGGGGGATTACCCAAGGCGAACTGGTCATGGACAAAGTCCAGCGACCAGCGCGCATTGGCCCGCGCCTAGATCAGGGTCGGGGCTCTTGTGCCGATGGCTTTGCGGCGCGCTTTGCGTTTACGGACGGTTAACCCTTCTTCGCTGAAGCGCCTGTAGATGCGATCAGAGAGGAACGCCTTCAGTCTGATTCAGATTGAAGGCGCTCCAAGACAGGCAAGCCATTGGTTATGTTGCATATCGCCTTTGATCAGATGAGCCTGGTCAAAGACGATACGCTCTATTATCCGACGGCTCTGCCTCGCGCCGCAAGAGCACGAACAGCCGCCGATATCCGAACCTGCGGTGTTCATTGGCCAGGTCCCGCAGCCGGCCCCCCACCCTGACGCCCTCGAGTTACTGCCGCGAACGTTGCTGCATCACAACGAACCCAGTGGGGCAGAAAGGTAGATTTCGGGAAACGCTTCATTCCCGAAAGGAAAACCAGATGCTGACCAGACGATCTGCACTTTTGGGGGCCGCATTGGTTGCAGCCTCACCCTATGTCACGAAGACTTCCTCAGCGGCGGAAGAGGTGATGGACACCTCGGCAGCAGCGCCTGTCGATCTGTCGACGCTGACGCGCCGCAAGGTAAAGCTGGTGGCGCCGCCCTTTGTGCATCCTCATGATCAGATTGCAACGACAGGACCAGAAATAGTCGAGTTCGAAATGAAGATCATCGAGAAGGAAATTCAGGTCGACGATGGCGCCTGGTTGCAGGCAATGACGTTCAACGGCTCGGTCCCCGGCCCGATGATGGTGGTGCATGAGGGCGACTACGTGGAACTGACCCTGTTCAACCCGCCTGAAAACATGATGCAGCACAATATCGACTTTCACGCGGCAACGGGCGCTTTGGGCGGCGGATCGCTGACGCTGGTCAATCCGGGCGAAAAGGCCGTGCTGCGATTCAAGGCCACACGTCCGGGGGTGTTTGTCTATCACTGCGCGCCGGGTGGGCCTATGATCCCTTGGCATGTGGTGTCGGGCATGTCGGGCTGCATCATGGTGCTGCCGCGCGACGGCTTGAAGGATCATCTGGGCGCGCCGGTCTCCTATGACCGTATGTATTACATTGGTGAGAATGACTTCTACATTCCGCGCGGACCGGATGGTGCCTACCTGCGCTTTGCCGATGCTGGCGAAAGTTATGCCGACACACTTGAGGTGATGAATCGCCTGATACCGTCGCATGTGGTGTTCAATGGCCGGGTGGGTGCCTTGACGGGCGATACCGCTCTGACGGCGGAACAGGGTGAAACCGTGCTGTTCGTGCACAGTCAGGCCAACCGTGACAGCCGCCCGCATCTGATCGGCGGGCATGGCGATCTGGTTTGGGAAAGTGGCAAGTTCAACAACTTGCCCGAGCGCGACCTGGAGACCTGGTTCATTCGCGGCGGATCGGCGGGGGCGGCGCTGTATACCTTCCTGCAACCAGGCGTCTATGCCTATGTCAACCACAACCTGATCGAGGCGGTCAATCTGGGTGCAACCGCGCATGTGATCGTCGGCGGCGACTGGAACAACGATCTGATGCAACAGGTGGTGGCCCCGGTAGAATACGATGTGGCGCATGAGGGCCGCACCGCACTGCCATAAAATCAAGCGTGTAGATCAATGGGCGGCTCCAGTCTTGGGGCCGCCTTTTCTTGACTGTGGGTGCAATCATGAAACATCTTTCTGGTCTTGCATTGGCGGCAGGGTCGGCTTTGGCAGCGGCTATCTTGCTCTGGCCCGATCCGCCCCCGCCCATGGCGTTACCCGAAACTGTGCAAATTGCCGCAGGGCTGCAGGACTATCGACCTGCGGGCGAGTTCCGTCAGGGCACCAGAATCGTCGATGCCCCGAAGCATCTGTTGAATACAGGTGTGCTGGAGATCATGAAATACCATGTGAGCGCGGCAGACTATGCCCGTTGCATGGCCGAGAACGCGTGCCCGCTCGTAGTATCCAGTGGGCACTCCGGCTTTGCCCAGACCAACATCAACTATGCTGATGCCACCGCTTATGCCGCGTGGTTGTCAACACGCACCGGGCAGCACTGGCGGCTGCCGACCGATGCCGAATGGCTGCGCGCGGCAGCCGAGCGGGGCAGCAATGACAGTTTTGCCGCAGACGCCAACGGTTCGGATCCGTCACGTCGCTGGATCGCGAGCTATCAGCGCGAGGTCGCCTTGCGCGGCGAGGCCGATCTGGTGGCGCACCCTTCGGGGCATTTTGGCGAGAACACGCTGGGCGTGGCCGATATGGCCGGAAACGTCTGGGACTGGACAGAGACCTGTTTTCAGAACGGCACCCTCAGCCCGGATGGTGCTGCGATAGCGACACAATCAGACTATTGCGGCGTGCGGGCGGTGCAGGGAAAGCACCGGGCCTTCGTGATCGGTTTCATCCGCGACGCGCGGTCTGGCGGATGTGCCGCCGGGGTGCCACCAGACTATCTGGGGTTCCGGCTGGTGCGGGACGGGTCGGCTGAACTGGGATAACAAAAGGGCGGCACCGTTTCCGGGGCCGCCCTTTACGTTTGTATCAGGATCTTATTTGACGATCTGCGCGACCAGCGGCTCGAAGCGGGTTTTCGCTTTGCCCTTCAGCACCATAGCCGCAACGGCATCTTGATTGACCGGCGCACCGGCCTGGATCAGCGCAACCATCCCCATCATGAAATGAGGGGTGCATTTCACGCCGTACAATCCTTCGGCCGTCAGGGTCAGAACGTATTCTTCGCCCATCTTGCTTTTGAATTCCTCAATGCCTTCAGGCAGCATGTCGTCAATACCTTCGACATTGTGGCCCTTGTCGGTCGCGATGAAGGTCACTGTGTCGCCAACGGCGGCCTTCACGAAGGCGGGTTCGAACACCATCGCACCCTCGGTGCCTTTGTTCAGCATCTTCACCTCAAAATTTTCGGCAAAGGCGGCAGGGGCCAGCAACAAGGCGGCAAGGCTGGCGGCAATCAATTTCGGGAACATGTGGCGTCCTTTCGAGGAACGTGAGCAATTGGTCTTCCTTGGGTTCTAGGCTAAGGTCGGAAACGGTTCGTTGCGCTGCGACAACATTGGAGGCTGCGGTTGAAAAAACTTGATGAAAGCCTGCTGATCGACCTGCCACCGTTTCGCAAATTATCCCGGCCACAGATCCGCGAAATCCTTGATGCCGCAACGCCGCTGCGTTTTGATCCGGGGGTTGCGGTGTTCAGCGAAGGTCAGCCGGTCGAGCGGTTCTTTCTGCTGATGGACGGTCATATCCGGGTGATACGCACCACGCCGGGTGGCGACCAGATCATCGCCTTGCATATCGCGCCCGGACAGTTGTTCGGCATCGGGGCCGCATTGGGGCGGACCACCTATCCGGCAACGGCGATGACGGCAGATGAATGTCTGGCGCTGGCCTGGCCTAACAGGCTGTGGGCGACATTCATTGCGCAGTATGACGGCTTTGCCACCGAGACATACAAAACCGTTGGCGAACGTGTTGGCGAGATGAACAACCGTATCGTGGAAATGGCCACGCAGCAGGTCGAACAGCGCGTGGCCTGCGCCATTCTGCGCTTGATTACTCAGGCGGGTCGCAAGGTCGAAGGCGGCATCGAAATCGCGCTGCCAATCACCCGGCAGAACATATCAGATATGACCGGCACGACCCTGCACACCGTCAGCCGGTTGCTCAGCGGATGGGAGCGCGATGGAATTGTGCTGTCAGAACGTCGCAAGATCACTGTGACCGCCCCACATCGGCTGGTGATCCTCAGCGGCGCAACTGCCTGACTGGCACTGCGATTGGCCGTGCCGGGCCTGTCATCGACCATTGGGCTGACGCCGCGCCGGATTGGGCAAGCTGAGCACCGGTGCCATGCGCCAGACAAAGATGCCAAAACCCAGTGCCCACAGCGCCGCCGCAATCCACAGCCCTATCATCGTCGGCGCGGCAACCCGCACAAGCGCCGCCAGCGCCACGCTGACAAATGCCAATGTCAGCGCGGGCCCCGCCTGCAATGCCCGCCCGGTGTGGCCAAGCGACGCTCGCATCATAACGGCTAGCGTCATCCCGCCAAACCCACCAACCCCCAACAGGTGAAGCCCAATCGCGGCAGGCAGGTGAGCAAGTGAAGCGAGACTCAGCGCTGCCAATCCAATCGGGATGAATCCAAACGCAAGATGCAGCATCAACAGCAATGGTGACGACCAGACCCGCCACCCGCGCCACCGCAGAAGGCGCTGGCCCTGCACCGCTCCGGCCAGCATCAGCGCAACCCCGGAATATCGTGACTCTGGCCAGACGACCCAAACCAACAGCGCCACCAACGT
This sequence comes from Cypionkella sp., assembly GCA_046590425.1. GTDB lineage: Bacteria > Pseudomonadota > Alphaproteobacteria > Rhodobacterales > Rhodobacteraceae > Cypionkella. The sequence goes on from JBKJTI010000268.1 coordinate 4,450, forward strand.
CCCCACAAGGCTTGCCCCATCAAACCGCCCGAACGGCAGCGGCAGCGGTCCCGGTTCAGGATTGCGTTTGACCAGCCAGTTGCGGGTAAAACTGGGGATGATCCGGCCTCCGATCAGCAGGATCAACATCACCACCATCGCAAATCCCAACCGCCGACCGACGTCAGCGCTGCCCGTCGCTATTGCCTCCAGATGAAACGTGATGTTGGCGACCAGATACAGCAGCACCGGGGCGACCACCTTCAGGTTTCCCCAGTTGCGTCCTGCCACGATCTCGGTCGCCACCATCGCGCCGATTGCCGCCATGAACGCACAATCGACCGCCATCACAGCCAGTGGTCCCAGCCCCAACACTCCGGCCACCGCCAACCGCCCAGCCAGCCACAGCGCTGTCAACACCATCAGCGGCCAGCCGCGTGTTGGCATGCGCCCGGTCCAGTTCGGAATTGCGGTGAACAGGAAACCGGCAATCACCGCCGACGTATAGCCGAACAGCATTTCGTGGATATGCCAGTCCAGCGACGAAAACGGCCCGTTCAGCTTTATATCACCCGACCAGACCAACATCCAAAGCGGCACAATCAATACGGCGAACAGGCCTGCGGCCAGAAACAGCGGACGGAAGCCGTAACTGAACAGCGTGGGGCCGCCATAGGATGGGCGGATGGGTTTTTGCATGTTTGATGCCTTTCAGCGATGTTTTGTGGGGCATGATCAGAGCGCGCGGCCGATGCGTGCCAAATTGCAATCGGTGCCTAAACCCAATGCCATGCAACGATTTCTGTTTTCAAACGTTGACACAGCAAGCCGACGATTGACGTTGCGCTGGCACAATCTCAGGAAGCCCCATGAAAACCTATGATGCTGCCAGGCTTGGCCAGATGCCTCCATTTCTCGGTCTTCACATGCAACAGCTTCGCGACGCTATGGCTCTGGCCGAGTCTCGGCGCCTGATCGGCGGGGCTGTGATTTTTGACGAGGGGCAACCGGTTCGACGTTTCTCCCTGCTGATGGTCGGTGACATCCGATATGTGAGACTGACAACCGAGGGTGTCCAGATCATTGTGCTCCACATTCAGGCCGGCCAAATGTTTGGCATCGGGGTGGCGCTTGGACAGATCACCCATCAGACAACGGCAATTGCCGCAAATGATTGTCTGCTTCTGTCTTGGCCGAACGCACTCTGGCCCGTTTTTTGCGCAGCCTATCCCGCGTTTGCGGCCGCAACTTTCCGTGCGGTTGGTGCCCGTGCCGACGAAATGAGCAACCGGATTGTCGAATTGTCCACCAAGTTGGTCGAGCAGCGGATCGCCTGTGCGTTGTTGCGGATGATAGGCCAATCCGGACGGAAAGTTGCGGGCGGGGTCGAGATCGTCTTTCCTTTGACGCGTGGCAACATCGCCGACATGACAGGCACCACCCTGCACACCGTTAGCCGCGTGCTGAGCAGTTGGGAAAAATTGCGGCTGATTGAAAGCACCCGCTGCCACATCGTGGTGACTGACCCGCACGGTCTGGTGATGATCAGCTTGGCCACCGGCCGCATCCCCACCGATCGCCCCGGTTTCGCAGAGGTCGAAGCGGTGATCCTTTAGGCAACCGTACTGCCATTTAACCCTCAACCGCAGCGCGCAACTCGGCGCGAAAGGCGGCTTCATCCAGTTGATACTCGGCACAAGCGTCGATCACGGTGTGAAACGGCGCAATCGGGCAACCGAAGCATACCATGCGATGGCCCAAGAACACCCCTGCCGTATCGGGCCAAAGGTCGAACAGCTGGCGCAGCGGCATATCGGGATTGTCCAGTCTGGGGCTGCGCATCCTGCCTCCGTCCCGACCGAAAGGCCGTTCCGCTAACCTGCGTCCACCATCGCCCTGCGTCGTTGTGCTGGAACAACGTCTGGCGATTGCGCAGCGCGTAGACTGACCTGATCCGCAACAATCGCCAGGACCGACCCATGTCAGAGATCCTCACGAAGTCACGGGCCAGGAACATATTTTACGGTGGATCGCTGTTTTTCATCATCGTGTTCATTGCCATGACCATCCACTCCCACCGCTACGTGGTGAATGTCTCCACTGCAGGCATGCCGCTGTCTCCCGAGGTGATCCTCGGCAAGCATGTCTGGGAGCGTCACAGCTGCATCAACTGCCATACGCTGCACGGCGAAGGCGCCTATTTTGCACCTGAACTGGGCAATGTGATGACCCGGTGGGGGGTGCAAGACGATCCACAAGCCGCGTTTGAGACGCTGGACGCTTGGATGGCCGCACAGCCCAGCGGCATCGAAGGGCGTCGCCAGATGCCATTTTTCAAGATCACCCCCGAAGAAATGCGCGCTTTGACAGAGTTTCTGCGTTGGGCAGATCAAACAGACACCCAAGGCTGGCCGCCAACGGATGCGGGTTAGGAGAAAACCATGAAGTATCAATCACAAAGGGTCGCCCTTGCTTATTTTATCGTGGCAATGGGGCTGTTCGGAATTCAGGTTGCGGGCGGGTTGCTGGCTGGGTGGATCTATGTCTCGCCCAACACACTGTCTGAAGTTCTGCCGTTCAACATCATCCGCATGATCCACACCAATGCGCTGATCGTCTGGCTGCTGTTGGGGTTCTTCGGGGCGGCCTATTTCCTTGTGCCGGAAGAATCCGAGCGCGAAATCTGGTCGGTCAAACTGGCCTATCTGCAACTGATCATCCTCGTCGTCGGTACTTTGGGGGCGGTTGGCAGCTATCTGGTCGGCATCCACGGCGGGCGTGAATTTCTGGAACAGCCGCTTTGGGTGAAGTTCGGCATCCTTGTCGCGGCGGTGATCTTTCTGATCAACATCTCAATGACTGTGCTGGCTGGCCGCAAGACGGCAATCACTGGCGTCTTGCTGACCGGGCTTTGGCTGCTGTCACTGCTGTGGATCTTTGCCTTCATCAACCCTGACAACCTCAGCCTCGATAAGATGTACTGGTGGTTCGTCGTCCATCTCTGGGTCGAAGGCACATGGGAGCTGGTGATGGCCGCCATCCTCGCCTTCCTGATGCTGAAGCTGACCGGGGTGGACCGCGAGGTGGTGGAAAAGTGGCTCTATGTCATCGTCGCCACCGCGCTGTTTTCGGGCATCCTCGGCACCGGCCACCACTTTTACTGGATCGGCCTGCCGGAATATTGGCAGTGGACGGGCTCGATCTTCTCGGCTTTCGAGGTGGTGCCATTCTTTGCGATGATGTCGTTTGCCTTCATCATGGTCTGGAAGGGCCGTCGCAACCACCCCAACAAGGCGGCCCTGCTGTGGGCTTTGGGCTCGGCCACGGTGGCGTTCTTTGGCGCAGGCGTCTGGGGCTTTCTGCACACCTTCCACGGCGTGAACTTTTACACCCACGGCACGCAGATCACCGCCGCGCATGGCCACCTGTCGTTCTACGGGGCGTATGTGGCGATGAACCTTGCGATCATCACCTATGCGATGCCGCTGTTGCGCGGCCGCGCACCCTACAATCAGGTGCTGAACATGATCTCGTTCTGGCTGATGACCGGCGGCATGGCATTCATGACCTTCGTTTTAACCTTTGCCGGCACGATCCAGACCCATATGCAGCGGATCGTCGGGGATTATTACATGGACGTACAGGATCAGCTTGGCCTGTTCTACATGATGCGGTTCGGCGCAGGTATCGCGGTGGTGCTGGGGGCAATTCTGTTCATCTACGCGCAACTTGTGGTGCGGCGTGAGGTGATCACTCCAAACACGATGCCTGCCCCTGCGGGAGCGGAGTCATGAACGCCCTCGCCCCAGAGCGTACAGCACCGTTCTACCGCCCCGTTGCGCAGGAATGTGCGCTGTTCGAGGCGGCCCATGCCAACGGTTTGCCCCTTCTGCTGAAGGGGCCAACCGGCTGCGGCAAGACACGGTTTGTCGAACACATGGCGGCCCGTCTGGGCCGTCCGCTCTACACAGTGGCCTGCCATGACGATCTGTCGGCCGCCGACCTGATCGGGCGCTACCTTCTGCGCGGAGGTGCTACGGAATGGGTGGACGGCCCGCTGACCCGCGCCGTGCGCGAGGGGGCGATCTGCTATCTGGACGAGGTGATTGAGGCGCGCAAGGATGTGACGGTTGTGCTTCACCCTTTAACCGACAACCGCCGCACCCTGATGATTGACCGCACCGGGGAAGAACTGCTGGCCCCACCCGGCTTCATGCTGGTGGCAAGCTATAACCCCGGCTACCAGAATATCCTGAAACGGCTGAAACCGTCCACGCGGCAGCGGTTCCTGTCGATCACCTTCGGCTTTCCCGATGCCGCGACCGAAACCGCCGTCGTTACGCGCGAAAGCGGGCTGGATGCCGCCCGTGTGGCCCCGCTGGTGCGGCTGGCCGGGCATATCAGGGCACTCTCGGGGATGGATCTGGAGGAAGGCGTCTCCACGCGCCTCTTGATCTACGCCGCCACCCTGATCGCCGGCGGGATGCCGATCGAACGCGCGTTGCAGGCGGCGGTGGTGGAACCGCTGACCGATGAACCTGACGTGGCGCAGGCCCTGCGCGACGTTATCGCCAGCATCTACGGCTAAGCCATGGCCCTGCACCCATTGGACCTGATGGACCCGGAGGAAACCATGGGTAACCTGTGGCACGGGGTTGCGCAGCGGCTGGCCCCGGTCTCCGGCCATGCGGCCTGTGCTGTGGCTTTAGACGACGTGCGCCCCAGTCTTGCCCTGCTGTTCCGCGCCCTTGGTGGCAAAGCGGGGGTCGAGATTGCCGCCAGCCCCGCCACGGCCTCGCGCCATCGCCGGGGAATCGGGGCGCATCTGGCCGAGACGCGGGTGCTGGAACATGTGGCAAGCTTCGACGGCGACAGCCTGCGCCTGCCGCCGGTGATGGATGCCTTCCCAACTGCCGCGATGAACCGGGCGGCGTATCTGTGGCTGGCAGCGCTTGCCGCCTGTGCGGTGCCTGCGGTGGCGCTGCCCGATCCGCTGGCCGCCGACCTTTCCTATCTAAGCGCCATGCACCGTGCAACCGCTGCTGCGCTGACGCTCTGCCCCGGACTGCGCGCATCTCATGTAGCCATGTGCGCCCACCTGCTGACGCTGCGCGCCGATCTGGCCGCGTCACCGCCCGAACGCGACTTAGAAAGCCGCGCGCGAGCTATCCTTTCAGGCGGCAAATTGCCTGCTGATCCGGCCTGCACCCCGGCGCCGCGCGGCTATGCTCCGCTGGGTCCGCTGCCGATCTGGTTGCGGCTGAACCAAGCCCGCGATGGTGCGGCCGCCAGCCCCGTCGAGGACGGCATCAGCGCGCCGCCCGGCCTTGCCACCGCCACGCGCAAACAGGCCAAGCGCGAGGACAACGATCAGGCCAACCGCACCGACAGCTTCATCATGCATCGATTTGAATCGATCTTCTCATGGGTCGAAAGCATGATGCTGAACAGGGCCACCGACGACGATGATCTGGAAAACGCTCAGAAGGCAGCCGAGGATCAGGACCATATCAGCCTGACCCGCCATCACAAACGCGCCGCAACCCGCCTGCGGCTGCATCTTGATCTGGCCCCGCTGGATGCCGACCATGAACGTCTTTCGGCCCGTTTCACCTACCCCGAATGGAACCACCGCGCCCGCGCCTACATGCCCGATCATTGCATCGTTCTGGACGCTGACGCCACGCCCGGCGAGAATTTCACCCCCGACCCGCGCTTGATGGCCCGCGTGCGCCACCAGTTCGAAGCGCTGCACCCCCGCCGAATTTTGCTGCCAAGGCAGGTCGACGGCGCCGAGCTTGACCTTGATGCCCTGATCACAGCGCAGGTCGCCATCCGCGCCACCGGCCAAGGCAGCGACCGCATCTTCCGCGACCTGCGCCATGTCGAGCGCGATCTGTCAGTGGCAATACTGATGGATTGCTCGCGCTCTACCGAATCCGTCGTCGGCACCCGCAGCATCATCGACACCATGCGCGAAGCGCTGGCGGCGCTGGCGGGCGGCATCGACGCTGCGGGCGACAGGCTGGCGATCTGGGGGTTTTCGTCTCTGCGGCGTGACCGCGTGTTCCTGACACGCTGCAAGCAGTTCGATGAACACATGTCCCCCGACATCATCGCCCGCATCGGCGGTCTAAAGCCTGGCCACTACACCCGACTTGGGGCTGCTATCCGCCACGCATCGGCGCAACTCGCCACCGAGCCATCCGCCCGCAAGCTGCTGCTGGTGCTGACCGACGGCAAGCCGAACGATCTGGACCACTACGAAGGCACCCATGGCATCGAAGACAGCCACATGGCCGTGCGCGAGGCCCGCCGCTTGGGCCATGCCGTGCACGGGGTCATCGTCGATGCCGATGGCCAGGACTGGTTCGCCCGCATCTTTGGCCGCGCCGGATTCACCCTGCTGCCCGACCCCGTCCGGCTTGGCCGTGCTTTGCCCGATATCTACCGTTCACTGATACAGGAGACCTGACATGCGCCTTCCCCTTGGCCTCTTTGCCCTACTCACCCCTGCCGCTGCCGCTGCCGAAGCCTTCCAACGCCCGATCCCGCAACCCCAGACCGCTCAAGCCGAGGTCAGCTATTTCGCTGCCTCGCTGCTGCTGCTGCTGGCGCTGATCGCGGTGCAATGGTTGGTCAGCCGCAGATGAGTCTGACGCGGCTGACGCTGATCCTGTATCCATTCGGGGCCGGGGCGATGGCTGTGAACCTGTTTTTCGCCTCCCTGATCGCATCGTGGATCGGATTGCCGGTGCTTACCCCCGTCCAATCGGTCATGGGCGGCGCAGTGCTGGGCATTCCCGCAACATGGGCTTTCGCCCGCCATATCCGGCGGCTGATGGATAAGGCGGACCTATAAACAGAGGCTGGTCAGTGTCTGCACAGGGTTGTCTCATGAAACCTTCATCGGCAAGCTGGGCTGTCGGTATGCTGATCAAGGGACCGGATGCGTCCATCCGCTGTTTCGAGGACGTCGTTGTCCGTCGTCGAATGATTTGCCTGTGTTTCGGCATGCAATTTTGGCCCCGTAAGCGGGGTTATCGGCGCCCAATTTTGACCCCCCTGATGTTTTGTCAGACCGTTCGTTGCGAGGCAGCGGACGGAGTAGGAGATGAAGCGGGTGGATACGATTGCGCGGTCCGACGGGCCTTTTATGTTCAGCGCTGGTCGGTAAAGAAGATCGTGCGGGAACTGCACGTCTCCCGGAACACCGTTCGCAAGATCCTGCGCCCTGATGAGACAGACTTCAGCTACGAGCGCACGCATCAGCCGATGCCACGGATTGGCCCTTGGCAGGAGCAGTTGGATCGGTTTCTGGCGGCCAATGTGGGCAAGCCGTCCCGAGAGC
>JBKJTI010000217.1:0-3555 GCA_046590425.1 Cypionkella sp.
TACCATGCGCCCGGCACAGCTCGGCCACAGGCATCCCGCCTTCAGCCTGGCGCAGGATCGCAAGGATCTGCGGCACTGTGTATCTGCTTGTCTTCATTCAGAATCTCCTCGTGCATCATGCCGAGAAAATTCTACTTATGCAGCCCCTTACTTTCGGGGGGGATTACCCACCTGACTGGCCTTCTTCGACCAAGCCAGCCACCGCGCCATCGCCCGATATCCCACTCTCTATCAGGCCAAGTCGGGCGCGTGCATGCGACAGCCTGGGTTCAATTTCGCTCACCCGCTCGAGGCTATAGGCTTGGCGTCGCGCCTCTAATGCTGCGATCTGCGCCGTTGCCCGCTCGATATGAAGGCTCAACCGTGCGACTTCGGCTTCTGCAAATCCGCGTTCCATCGCCAGATCGTCGAGTCGGATCTAGTCCACAAATGGGTCGATTACCGAGACCAGTTCCTCGACAAGACCCACCGAGGACCCCAATGCATGCGGCGGCATGGCGAGTTGCCCGGAAACAGGTGAGCGTAGGGTGTTCCGCCGCGCATTGACAACGGCATCCGCGCTCGCGCCAGCCATCTGTTCGCTAACGATCACCCAAAGTGCTAGCAGAATGAGTGCAAGCCAATGAAAAGACGGGAGTAGCGCATTGAATCACCTCAAGGTTGAAATACCTCTATGACACGGCAGGGCGCTGCAATCAAAGGATGAAGGACTTGTCAGTCGTCGAACGATTTGGAACAGGCGGATTGATTTTTGAGTGCGGAACGCGGGTTCGTCGGACTCAGCTTTTGCCGCGTATACACCGCTCGCTGTAATGTATGCGATCTGACGAGACACCAACTCATGTATTCATAGCTTTTCCGAGCGCCTCGAAAGGCGTTTTGCCGTTTTGAGCGCCGTGTTCTGGTGAGGTTATACATCGCTGCGAAGTTAATGATCATCTGCTCTAGCAGTCTTGCTGCACCTGCGATGCTGCGTTGCCGTCTGCTGGCTCTCCGCCCATCGTGTAGACGCGCTCCGAGCCTACCTCTGTGCCCCAGCGCCGACATTGATAGTCGACGTGTTTTTCTGTCTTACGGCACTGGTCTTGGCCATTGCTTTCTTGGGCAGCATGGCTATCGAGCGACCTCGCGAAGTAAGGATTCCCGTAGATTTTGCTTCGTCGTACAACCTAGATTTTGTAAGTTTCGGTGAAGTATACAAACTGGAGTCACAGGTGGTTCGACTGACCTGAACAGGTTTCGGGCGTGGTTCTGGTTTTCGTATGGAACTTAGCGTTTTCGCACTCCATTGCCTTCGTCATTGCCTCAATGATTGCAGCGCGGTCGGTCGCCAGCCGTATCGGATAGGCATTGACGAACCAGTCATGGACCGCAGCAGAGTCGCAAGGCTGCTCGCCCGCCCAGACCTGCGCTGCCGCCTGCTTCAACCGGACGAAAGCCTCAGAGGCCTCGGAAATGCGACCTTGCTGCACCAACGCAATGGCGAGCCAGCCTTGGTTATCCACGATTTGATCGCCGGAGCGCAATGCCGCCTTCTCGGCCTCCTCGGCGCTTCCTCCCAAAAAATGCACCGCCGCCGCATAGCACCACTGATGTGCGCGCAGCATCGACGAAAGACGAGTCGCTTGATCGAGGATGTCGCCCGCACGGATGTGATCGCCGAGAAAGGCGTAGCCCATCGCCGCCGATATCATTGTCGTTGGACTGAACGGGTTCAGAGTGGTGGCAAGGTCGAGATGCACTGCCGCTTGGTCGAAACGGCCCGCCAGCGCCGCGCTCCAGGACAGCGCGAGGTGGTTGCGGGCGTCCATAGGGTCAAGCTCTACGGCCCGCATTGCGAATGTATGCGCAGCGGTGTCCTCGCGCTGCAGACGCTTACGGCCGGGTTGCATAATGTGCCGCACATTCAGGATGCTGGCGAGGCTGGCATAGGAAGGTGCGAAGGTGGGTGCATCCTGTATGAGACGTTCAAAGATCGCCTGCGCCTCGCCCTCGCCTGTGGGTGTCCATTGCAGCAGTAGCGCCTCACCCTGCTGCCAATCATCGTAGTTTGTGATGTCGGTTGGCACATGACCAACGACCTGCGACAATCGGTCCGACGAAACGTAGATCTCAAGTGCCGAAGCGACACGACCGATGACATAGCTCTGTTTCTTACGCCAGTCCTTGGCCGTTAGAAAAAACGCCTCGCTCCAGGCAATGCGCCGGTTGCTCGCCGCCAGCAGGCGGAATTGCAGCTGCCCCCGGTTGCCGACTTTTGCGCGCCGCGCTCGCAAAATATAATCGGCACCGCCAGTATCCTCGCCCAAGATGTCGAGCACTGCCCAGTTGCGGAATCTTGAGAGATTGGAGATCAGATCAGTGCGGAACTGCTCGACTGCGTCCGCGTCGACCGGGCTGTTCCATTCAAAGGCACCAATCGCGATCTGTGGCACGCGCGGACCTGTAGCCGTGACAGGCGGGGCTGCGGCGACCGAACCAAGGTCGCGCAGCGAAGCGCAAAGCTGCACCGCAGCCTCGCCCGGCCGCGCCCCCAATGCGTGCAGGTGTTTTGACAGCCGCTGAAATTCGAGCAGCGCGGCCTCCTTGCGGCCGCGACTGGCCAGATGCCGGATTAACGCCATTGACGCAGGTTCGTGGCCCGGTTCCAGCCGCAACAATACATCCGCTGCAGCGCGCAAGGCTGGCCGATCTGACTCGTGACGTTCCAGGCAGGATTCAAGCCCAGTGATGATCCGATCTCGCCAGATCGACCGGCGCACGCTTAGCCAAGCGTCGAGTGTGGGGCTGACGTGACGCAGACCTGCCAACACCTCGCCGGGCAGATCGGTTGCGGACTGTAGGGCTGCGGGTACATCCCCCTCGTTGAGCGCCCGCAAAACTGTCTGCAGGTCAACCTCTGCAAGCGTTTGGTTCAGAAACACCAGTGTACCACGAGCGATGATCAGGTTTGGCCCCCCCGGGGCGAGTTGATCGTTGACGTGCCGTCGCGTCCGGGCCACCGCGGCGCGCCCCTGCGCCAGCGATCTGTCCGGCCAAAGCATGGCCGCCAACCGATCGTCGGCGATCGGTTGGTCAGGTTCCAGCGCCAACACCCCGACCATCGCGGCGGCATGTGCCGAGGTCAGCGGCAACTGCTGGCCATCCGAATTTGTGATGGTGAAGCTCCCAAGCAGATTAAGCCGCAAACCTTCAACGGGCTGAGCCATCGGGGTGCCAACACCTGTAGCGTGCAGCCGGTACAGGGCCAAACCGTCGCCAATGTTCTTCAGCAATGGGTGGCCCATCGCCTCGAAGCGGAACCGGGGCGAACGGTCCAGTTCGGCCACGATCTGTTGCGAGACAACAATACCGCCGGGCTCGGCAAGCCCCTGCATCCTTGCCGCGACGTTCAGGGCGTGGCCAAAGTATTCCTCGTTGCTCAATACCACCTCACCAAGATGAACGCTGATCCGCAAAATCAGTTTCGAAGTGGCGATGGTGCGCTGGGACAGTCTTTGCAGCACGACAGCACAGTCAACCGCACCGGGCACACTGTCGAACAATGCGATCCAG
>JBKJTI010000027.1:0-10571 GCA_046590425.1 Cypionkella sp.
AGACTTGAACTCTCGACCCCACGATTATGAGTCGTGTGCTCTAACCAACTGAGCTACCTCGCCACTGGCGCGGTGAGTAGTTTGGGGGGCGGGGGGCGTCAAGGGGTATTCTGCACCTTTGCGCTTGATTTCAGCCGTGCCGCGACGGAATTGGCCGCAAGGTTTAACGCCGACCAACGCCACCCCATGCAACGGAGGGCCCTGTGGGGCCCACCGAAATTCCGCTTAAATTGCAACATCTTCGGGCACCGCATGCGCCACCCGAGGCCGCCCAGAAGCCGTCACCGAAATCGTTGCCTCGACAAACATCGGCTGGCCTTCGACGGACGCGCTGCGCAGATCGCGCGCGGTGGTGATGCGCAAATCCTCGGCCCCTGCATGTTTGGCGCGGCGCACCGCTTCCAGCGTCAACGCTGCTTCCGTCGCCTGCATAGCGGCCTCCGGATCGGCAAAGGTCTGCAAACCTTCCGGCAGATGCGCAGTAAAGCGGCCCACGCCGGGGCTGGTGACAATCGCCGTGGCGCGCTGGCTGACTTGCCCGACCACCGCCCCGATGGCATTGGCGACGCCTGCGTGTTCCGGCAGGATCATCTCGCAGCCCAACCGCTTGCCCACCGCACCGTAGTAATAGGGCGCCGATGCCCCCAGCCCGATCACAGGGACGCCAAGCCGTGCTGTGAACTCGATAACCCCACGATGACGCCCCAAAGCCGCCCGCGTTAACGCGTGCCGCGCCAGCACTTCCGGGCTTTCACCCGCAAAACCGGGGTCTTCATCAAACGCCGCTTCCAACAGGCATTCCACCGTCTGGGAGGTCAACTGATCGACAATGCCCTGCGCCAAGGCCGCTGCATCGGTGGAGAACCGCTCGCCCGAGCCATTGCGCCTGCGCCCCAGCAACTCCACCGCCTTCGCCGCAGCAAGGCCGTCCCAGGCTTCCAGCCCGCCCAGGACATGGCTGGCATCCGAGGGCGTCACCCCGGACATCATCACCAGACCCCGCGCCACCAACCGCTCCAGCGCTGCAATCTCCAGCCGGGTCGTCAACACCTGCGCCATCGGCATCGGCTGGGTGATCCGCGCCAACACCGTCAATTCGCGCGGGGAAAGCCCCCCGGTCTGCCCCGCCATTGGCACCACAAACCGCCCATCCATATCGCCCGCTTTATCCGACGCCAAAGCCCGATCCAGCGCCGCATGCACCATCGCACCGTGCTCGGACGCCAGCAGCGACACCGGGATCAGGCGGCGCGGGCCAAGCCGCATCCCACCTTGCAGCCCTTCGGTGATCAAATGCACCTCGGAATCCCCCCCAAGGCCGCTGGTCCGCATCGCCACGGCTTCAACCATGGTGCGGAAGCCCCCCACCCGCGCGCCTTGCGGGTCAATCTCGGGCAAGCCGTCACGCAGCAACGCCACATCGGTGGTGGTGCCGCCAATGTCCGACACCAGCGCATCTTTCGCCCCGGTCAGCCAACGCGCGCCGACAATCGACGCGGCAGGTCCCGACAGGATCGTCTCGATCGGACGGTCGCGCACCATCGCGGCCGAGATCAGCGCGCCATCGCCGCGCACCACCATCAGGGGGGCTGTGATGCCAATTTCCGCCAGATGCCGCTCGCAGGCCGCGACGAGGCGATCAATCATCCCTATCAGGCGGGCGTTCAGCACCGCCGTCAGCGCCCGCTTCGGCCCGTTCAACTGCGCCGACAATTCATGCGAGCAGGTCACAGGCCGCCCCGTCACCGCCCTGATCAAATCACGGATGGCAACTTCATGCGCCGGATTGCGGGTGGCAAAACGCGCGGCCACCGCAAAGCCCATCACCTGGGGGCCAAGTTCCAACAGTTGAGCCTCTAAAGACGCCAAATCCAACGCGGCCACCTGCACGCCCGCATGGCTGTGCCCGCCCGCGATCCTCACCACCGGATCGCCCTTCAAGGCCTCGATCAGCCCGCCTCGCTCCAGATCGCCCTCATCAAAACCAACGAAGATCAGCGCCACCCGGCCGCCCTGCCCCTCAACCAAAGCATTGGTGGCCAAGGTCGTCGACAGCGACACCAGCGCCACGTCTTTCGCCGCCACCCCCGATTGTGCCAAAGCCGCATCCACCGCGCGGCCAATGCCCAAAGCCAGATCCGCCCGCGTGGTCAGCGATTTCGCCTTGCCGATCACCAGATCAGTCGCTTCATCGACGATCACCGCATCGGTGTAGGTGCCACCGGTATCCACGCCCAGAAAATGCGCCATCTGTCTTCCCGTTTGATTTCGCCCCAAGCGATAGCGGGCGTGCAAGGCGAAGTCAGCCCTCTGCGCGACCTTTTCGGCCCATTCGCGGCAGAACTGGCTTGCGTTTGCGCCGCGCGGCCACCGGAATCCCCTCAGCCTCGCGGTATTTCGCCACCGTGCGGCGCGCGATGGTGACGCCGGTGTCAATCGCCAACGCCATCGCCAAAGCCGCATCCGACAGCGGCCGCGCCGGATTTTCCGCCGCCACCAGCCGCGCCAGCCGCCCCCGCATCGCAGCCCCCGAGATCAGCGGCTGGCCATTGCCACCCAACGCCGCGCTGAACATCTGCCGCAGCCACCATGTGCCGCGCGGGCTGTCCAAACTGGCCCCCGACACCACCCGGCTGATGGTGCTTTCGTGAAAGCCCAACGCCTCGGCCAGATCGGCCATGCTCATCGGCGCAAGCCCAATCGGCCCCAGCCGGATCGCCTCTTGCTGACGCGCCAAAATCTCGCGCCCGACCAAGAGCAGCGTGGCATTGCGTGCCTCGACCATCCGCTCCAACGCCTTTGCCTGCGACAGCCCTTCGGCCGAGCCCGCCTCCGACTTCTCCACCCGCAGCGTCGGTAAGGCCGAACGGTTCAGCGCAATGCTCCACCCGGTCGCCGTCGCTTTCACCACCAGATCAGGCTCGCGTGATTGCGCCGCAGAGATGCTGGCAAACTCTGCCCCCGGCTTCGGGTTCATGGCGCGAATGATCCGAAACCGCTGCAACACCGCCGCTTCCGAGATGTGACAGGCCTTCGCCAACCGCGCCAGATCGCCCGAGGCCAACAGATCGAGATGTGCCAGCACCACCGCCATCTCTTTGTCCAGCGCCCCCGCTTCAATCGCCTGCAGCCGCAAACATTCCGCCAGATTGCGCGCAAAAATCCCGGTAGGCTCAAGCTGTTGCAACCGGTGCAACACGGCTTCAACCTCGGCCAGCGTGGTGCGCGTTTCGGCCACCACAAGGCTCAACTCCGCCCCCAGCCAGCCCGAAGGCTCCAACACCTCGGCCAGAGCCACGGCGATTCGCTGTTCCCTTGGCCCGAACTGCAGCCCCTCAATCGCACCCATCACATGCGCCATCAGACTGGGGCTGGTGTCTGCGGTTTCCGCCGCAAGCCCCAGACCGCCGCCGCCCGACCCCAGCACCCCCGCCCAGCGCGGCAGCCAATCGTGCAATCCAGGCTGCGGCGGCGGCTCCAGCCGCAGATGCGGATTTTCCGCCGCCTGCTCCTCCAGATAGCGCGTCAGCCCCGCCGCATCGGTGCGCAGAATCGCAATCGAGGCTTGCAGGCTGGTGTTCAGCTCAAGCCGCTGGGTCTGGGTCAGGCCAAGGCGCTGCTGGGGCGATCTCATGGTGCAAAGCTAGCCGTCCGCGCCGTGCCGCGCAACCGCCAGCAGAAACGCTGCGCCCCTCACCTTTAGCCCCCTCCCTCGCCCCCGCCTCCAACTACGGCGCCCCTACCCCTCTCCCGCCCCTACACCCCTTCTTACCTCAATGGCACCGGCTCACTCCCTAAGCCCCACTGCTTCCCATGCCCCCCTTCCAACAACCGCGCGCCCTCACCCCTTTCCCCTCTCCCGCCCATTTCATCTTGGCGCAAATACTCCCGCGCGGCGCGCTCCCGCAAACCAAAGCCTCAAATCGCAACCGCGATAATCCAACGCGGTCCCCCTCCAGCAAGCATGGCCTTTCCAACCCCACCTCGCTACCAAGGATCAAACCACCGAGAGCCCGATGCACACCGATTTCCCCATTCTGAAAGATCTGGTGCTCGTCGGCGGCGGTCACGCGCATGCCCTTGTCGCCCGGATGTGGGCGATGAGCCCGTTGCCCGGTGTGCGGCTGACCCTGATCAACCCCGATCCTGCCGCGCCCTATACCGGCATGCTGCCCGGTTTGATCGCAGGCCATTATACCCGCGACAAGATCATGATCGACCTCGTGCGCCTCGCCCGTTTCGCCAATGCCCGCCTGATCGTTGATCACGTCACAGGCATTGACCACGAAACCCACCGCTTGCATCTCGCCCATCGCCCCCCGATCTCCTACGACGTTTGCAGCATCGACATCGGCATCACCTCCGATCTGCCAGATATCCCCGGCTTCACCCAATACGCCCATGCTGCCAAACCCTTGGGAGATTTTGCAAACGAATGGGAAACTTTCGTTACCCGCGCCCTGCCGGAGCCTCACATCACCGTGATCGGCGCAGGTGTCGGCGGGGTTGAACTGGCGCTTGCCTGCAAACACCGCCTGCCCGGCGCCGATGTCACCCTGTTGGAGCAGGGCTCCACCGCCCTGCCCGGCCTTGGTCGCCGCGCGCGCACCGCCCTGCTGGCCCACCTGGCCCGCGCCGAAATCACCCTGCTCACCGATGCCAAACCTGCCGAAATCTCAGCCTTTGCCGTCACCTTGACACGCGGCAGTCAACTGCAATCCGACTTCACCCTCAGCGTTGCAGGCGGCCGCCCCCACGCATGGCTGGGCGAAACCGACCTGACCCTGCACGACGGCTTCCTCACCGTTTCCGACACCCTACAAACCTCCGACCCCGCCATCTTCGCCGTCGGAGACTGCGCCCATCTCGGCTTCGCCCCACGCCCAAAAGCCGGAGTCTACGCCGTACGCGCAGCCCCGATCCTGCTGCACAACCTGCGCGCCAGCCTGCTGGACCAGCCGCTGAAAACCTTCAAACCGCAGCGTGATTATCTCAAACTGATCTCCACCGGCCACAAATCCGCCGTCGCCGACAAATGGGGCCTGCCGCTGGACGGCGCGTGGCTGTGGCACTGGAAAGACCGCATCGACCGCAAATTCATCGCAAAATTCGCGACCTACCCCGCAATGCCGCGCCCGCTGCCCAGCCCCGCTATCCCCGGCCTGCGCGACGCGATGGGTGATAAACCGTTGTGCGGCGGCTGCGGCGCGAAACTCGGGGCATCAGACCTCGCCGCAGCCCTCGCCACCCTGCCAAAACCGCAACGCCCCGAGGTCATCTCTGGCCCTGGCGACGACGCCGCCATCCTCAGCATCCCCGCTGGCGTGCAGGTCATCACCACCGACCACCTGCGCGGCTTCACCCACGACCCCCGCCTGGTCGCCCGCATCGCCGCGATCCATGCCTTAGGCGACGTTTGGGCGATGGGAGCCAGCCCGCAAGTGGCGCTCGCCCAGATTACGTTGCCCCGCCTCTCCCCCGAAAAATCCACCGAGATGCTGGCCGAAATCATGACTGTCGCCGCAGAGGTTTTCCGCGAAGCCGGGGCCGATATCGTCGGCGGCCACACCTCAATCGGGGCCGAACTCACCATCGGCTTCACCGTCACCGGCCTCGCCCCGCGCGCCATCACCAAAAGCGGCGCGAAACCTGGCGACAAACTGATCCTGACCAAACCCATCGGCTCCGGCACCATCATGGCGGCCGAGATGGCGATGGCCGAATGTCCCGGCCTGATCCTCGGCGAAGCCGTAGCCACTGCCCTGCACCAGATGAGCCAGCCCAACGGCCCCGCCGCAGCGCACCTCGCCCCCCATGCCCATGCGATGACCGACGTGACAGGCTTCGGCCTCGCAGGCCACCTCTTGGAAATCCTAGACGCTTCAGACGCCGCCGCCACCCTGCACGCCGCCGCGATCCCAACCCTGCCCGGAGCCCTGATGCTCGCGGCAGCAGGTCAGGCCTCCAGCCTCGCCCCCGCCAACCGTGCCGCCACCATAGGCCGCATCAGCGGCCCGGACTCTGCGCTGAAAGCCCTGCTCTACGATCCGCAAACCGCCGGAGGCCTGCTCGCCGCCGTCCCCGCCGAGGTCGCCGAAACCCTGCTGAACGCCATCCCCGGTGCCGCCCTGATCGGCGAAATCACCGCAGGCCCGCCTAGAATAGCCCTGACCTGAATCATTTCACATTGGCTTAAATATCCCCGCCGGAGGCAGCTTCGCCTGCCCCTGCCTCTCCGCTACAGCACCGCTCGCACCGCCTCCGCCACCTGATCCGCCAACCGCGCCAAATCGTCCGGCCCCAGACCCGCCGCCCCAACCTCGACAACCCGAGTCTCCATCCGGGCCCGATGCTTGGCATAGCGTGGGTCATAATGCTGCTGCATCAACCCCGCCGCCAGGTCCACAAACGCTCCAGCCCCGGCCATCGCCTGCCACGCCTCAATCCGTTCGGCGGCATGCAAGGGGCGCAACCGCGCGACCAACCGCGCCAGCCGCGCGCCATCCGCCACCATATCGCCGTAAGCCTGCACCAGATACTCCGCCCGCGCCGCAACATCGACCGCAATCGCCACCCTTGGCGCTTGCGCCATTGCCTTCCAGATACCGGACGGCAGCCGGCACTCCCCCACCTTCGCGCTTTCCGCCTCAATCACCACCGGCCTTGTGGGGTCCAACCGCGAGATCGCCATCGCCAAAGCACAGTCAAACGCCTTCTGCGATGGCTGCACCCCCCGATGGCCAAACACCGACCCGCGATGGTTGGCCAGCCCCTCAAGGTCCAACACCTGCACGCCCCGCGCGGGCAGCATGTTCAACACTTCGGTCTTCGCTGATCCGGTATTGCCATCCAGCACCACCACCGGGCAGGGAAACGGCGAGTCGTAAAGCGCCTGCACCACCAGCGCCCGCCATGCCTTGTAGCCACCCGCAATCGTCTCTACCCGCCAGCCGACTTGGCTTAGGATCAACGCAAAGGACCCCGAGCGTTGCCCGCCGCGCCAGCAATACACCAGTGGCCGCCAGCCCCCTGGCTTGTCGGCCAATGGCCCCTGCAAATGCTTGGCTACATTCTGCGCCACCAGTGCCGCGCCGACCTTGCGGGCGGTAAACGGGCTGACCTGCTTGTAAATCGTGCCGACCTTGGCCCGCTCGGCATCGTCCAGCACGGGCAGGCTGATCGCCCCCGGCAGATGATCCTCGGCATATTCAGCCGGGGCGCGGGCGTCGATGATGTCATCAAAGCAGTGCGCTGCAAGGTTTGTGAGTGAGGTCAGGGTGATCGCCATGCCCCTGCATAGCCGATCCCCGGCTGGGCGGAAAGGTGCCGGACCGCAAACCTGTGCTAGCGGCTCACACCGGGCTTTGGCTAAATCCTGCCATGCGCATCATCCTGTTCTCTCTGCTGTTCGCCCTGCCTGCCGCCGCCCAAGAGACCCCGGCCTTGATCAGTGCCGCCCGCGCGCAAGTCGGCGTCACCACGATTTACGACCCCAGCTATCAAAGACTGACCTTCCCCGGTGGCGATGTCGACCCCGCCCACGGCGTCTGCACCGATGTTATCATCCGCACCCTGCGCAAAGCTTGGGATGTCGATCTGCAACTGGCCGTCAACCGCGACATGAAGGCGCATTTCTCGGCCTACCCGCAACAATGGGGCCTGAAATCCACCGACCGCAACATCGACCACCGCCGGGTACCCAACCTGCAAACCCTTTTCACCCGGATCGGCGCGAAGCTGCCCACCTCCACCGACGCCGCCAACTACCTTCCCGGCGATGTGGTGACATGGCTGCTGCCCGGCAATCTGCCACATATCGGTCTGATCTCGGATGCTCGCAGCGATGACGGCACCCGCCCGCAAGTGCTGCACAACATCGGTACTGGCGCGCAGGAGGAAGATCGCCTGTTCGACTTCCCCATCACCGGCCACTATCGCCTGAATCCAAAGGCGGTTGCAGAGTTGATCAGGTTGGGACGTTAGCGGAAGAAGTCCTTCAACTTCGCCAGTGGGCTGATCTCCACCGCAGCGTCAGTTTCGACAGCGGCAACCGGGGCCGGTTTGACGGGCTTCTCGACACTGACCGACGATCGCGGCGGAGCCACCCGCAGGGCCACCGCGTTCATGAAACGCTGGCCGTCGCCCTCGGCCAAGGCCTGCGCGCCGTCAGAGATGCCGCGCAGAAGATCGTCGAGCCAATCCTGATCGGCCTTGGCGAAATCATGCAGCACATAGGCGGCCACTGCGTCTTTGTGGCCCGGATGGCCGATACCCAACCGAACCCGGCCGTAAGCTTCGCCGAGATGGGCGTGGATCGAGCGCAGCCCGTTGTGGCCGGCATGGCCGCCTTGTTTGATGCGGCACTTGCCGGGCGCGAGGTCTAGCTCGTCGTGAAAGACGGTGATGTCTGAAAGGTCGATCTTGAAGAAATCCACCGCCGCGCGGACGGATTGACCCGATAGGTTCATGAAGGTTTCGGGTTTCAGCAGCACCAGCTTTTCCGAGCCCAACCGCCCCTCGGACACCAGCCCCTGATAGCCGCGCCGCCATGGGGAAAAGCTGTGATCCTCAGCGATCCGGTCCACCGCCATGAAGCCGATGTTGTGGCGGTTGCCCGCGTATTTTGCGCCGGGGTTGCCGAGGCCTACAAAAAGTTTCATCAAAGCCCGTCCCGTTGCCGCTTGCCTGCCATAAATGCCCTTTGGGGGGCACGGATGCAAGGCAGGCGGGGGTCCCAACTCGGGACCTTTTTTAAGTGTTTTATTTCAATATGATGACCATGCCGTGTTAAGGGAAAATTAACCTTTGACCGTTTCCTCCCTCCGCCCCACGGCTTGACTTGCCCCACGCTGGCCTTCAGCTTGGCACCGAAGGCCAGTCCAGACGGCCCAATCAAGAAAGACACAACAGGCGTGCGGATTACAGCTTTAGCCTCGATGCGCAACGAAGGACCGTTCCTTGTCGAATGGGTCTGCTGGTATCGCATGCTGGGCTTTACCGATGTGGTGGTGGTCACCAACAACTGCACCGACCACACGCCTGAACTGCTGGACGCGCTGGAAGCGCATGGGCTGGTGCATCACATCCGCCATGACGTAGCCCCCGGCCAGCGCATCACCCGCGCCAAGCTGAACGCGGCGGCCAGCCACAAGGCGGTGCGGCGCTGCAACTGGCTGATGATCTGCGATGTCGATGAGTTTCTGGTGATCCATCGCGGCGAGGGGCGGATCGGCGATCTGATTGATCTGTCGACGACCGAGCCCGCCTATCTGGGCATGTCGCTGAATTGGCGGGTGTTTGGCACTTCGGGGCGCAAGAATTTTGAGGACCGCCCGGTGCACCGCCAGTTCACCCATGCCCATGAGGCAACGCATCGGTCCTCGCGGTTTGTGAAGTCGATCTTCCGGCAGGTGAAGTTCTTCAGCCATTTGGGCGAACACAGTCCGCGCGGCTTTGACTATGACCGCGCGGCGCAGCGACGTGGCCACGAGGGCGGCATCTGGGTCAATGCCGAAGGCGTCAAGCTGCCGCGCTGGGCCCCGCTGCAAACCCACCTGACGGTAATGCCCGAAGCGCTGGTCAGCCATGACGTGGCGCAGATCAACCATTACATGCTGCGCTCGGAAGAAACCTACAGCCTGAAGCACGGCACCAAATCGCCGGTGGCTCTGGGAGACCGCTACCGCGCCAGATATTTTACCACCGCCAATGGCGGGCGGGCGGTGGATCTGTCGGCCTTCCGCTATGCGGCGCGGTTTGATGCTGTGCATGAACAGGTGATGGCGCTGCCCGATGTGGCGCGTCTGCACGCCTTGTGCTGCGCCGATCATGTGAAAGCCATTGCCGAAAAGGCGGGTAAACGAGCTGAGGATGACCCGAGATATGCTGCGTTTCTGGCGCAGGCCGAGGCTTTGGCGGATCAGGCCTAGGCCCCGATTTATTCAGAAATAAATCGTCGACGATTTATGACTTCATAAATCGGCTGCATCCCACAGCGCACGCGCAATGAAAAAGGCGCAGAGGTTTCCCCCTGCGCCCCCTAGTTCAAACGCCGCCGTGCTTACGCAGTGGCTTCTTCTTCGCCGACTTCGACATAACCCGCCGGAGCCGCCACGTTGGCGATCACGAAGTTACGGTCGATGCTGGCTTTGGTGCCTTCCGGCAGAACCACGTCATTGATGTGGATCACATCGCCGAGGTTTTTGCCGGTCAGATCGACGGTGATGTGATCCGGGATATCGCCTGCCAGAACGTTCAATTCGACATCGTTGCGCACAACGGTCAAGGTGCCGCCCTTTTTCAGACCCGGCGAGGCTTCATGGTTGATGAAGGTCACGTGAATGAACAGGTTGATGCGATTTTCGTCGTGCAGGCGCATCAGGTCAACATGCGTCGGCAGATCTTTCACAACGTCACGTTGCACAGCGCGGCAGATCACATGCACATCCGCGTGGCCTTCAACCTTCAGGTTGAACAGCGACGACAGGAAGCGGCCAGCTTTCAGGCGCTTCAGCAGGGCGTTGTAAGGGATCTTGATTGCAAGAGGGGCCACGTTATCGCCATAGACGATA
>JBKJTI010000007.1:0-92741 GCA_046590425.1 Cypionkella sp.
AAACTGCACGCCACCGGATTTGCCGGAACCACGCTTTCCTTTGTGGATTATGTCAAGGAATTCCCCTATTTCCGCGACAACGTGCTGCCAAAACTGCAAGAGGCGGGCATCCGCTGACGGCTTGGGCCGCTGATTCCTTGCGGCACCGCCCCAACGCGGTGCCGCCCAAACCGCGAGTGCTAGATGTCCGAACCCACGCCCAAGCACTTCCGCGACGCCATGCGCGCCTTTGTCGGCAACTGTAGCCTGATCACCACCGGACAGGCCGAGGCCGCCACCGGCCTCATCGTCACCTCTGCCATCTCCCTCTCCGCCGAGCCGCCCTTGCTGCTGGCCTGCGTCAACCGCAGCTCCTCCAGTTGGCCCGTGCTAAAAGAAACCGGCACGTTCGGCTGGTCCAGCCTTGGCGCGGCTCATCAAAACGTCGCCGAGCGCTTCTCGGGCTTCGGCGGCACCAAAGGCGCTGCCCGCTATGACGGCGCCGAATGGGAAACCGCCGTCACCGGCGTTCGCCTGCTGAAAGGCGCTGCCGCTGCCTTCGACTGCACCATCGAAGAAATGATCGACCGAGGCACCCACTCCATCCTAATTGGTCGCGTCCAAGCCATCCGCACCACCCCGGGCGCAGGTGCGTTGATCTACTGGAACGGCGGCTATCGCGCGCTGGCTGACTGATCGGCAAGCGCCCCGCTCAGCCCGTACCGACGTCAGCCGCAGAGCCGCTGATCTCCGGCCCCAGACATGACCAGCAACACGAAAACGGCAAGGCTATTTGGCCAAACCCTGTGCCCCAAGTGTTAAATTTCAATTAAAAAAATCACAACTATCTGAATATTATACTTTTTTATACGGTCCCAACTCGGGACCATCGCCATCCCACCCTTCCAAACCCCCAAAAAATCCGCTACCCCTACCCTCCACTCGCCCCAATCAAGGCCGCCCGATGACCGAAGACTCCCGCCCCCACCCGTTCCGAGACTCCGTCCAAGACGTGGCCGCCACAAACCGTCTGCCCGACACCCCCCAAACCCGTTCCCCCGCCTACAAGCTTGCCTTTGCCGACCAAGCCTTCCTCACCCGCGAAGATCTGCGCCCCGTCCGCCTCCAGTTGGAACTCCTGAAGCCCCAGCTGATGATGGACGAGCTGGGCATCACATCCACCGTCGTCCTGTTCGGCGGCGCCCGCATCCCTGATCCGGTGAACAAATCCACCGCGAAAACCCCGATGCTGGCCGAACTCACGAAATACTACACCGAGGCCCGACGCTTCGCCCGCATGATCACGGAACGCAGCCTGCAAACCTACGGCCATGAAAACGTGATCTGCACCGGGGGCGGGCCGGGGGTGATGGAGGCGGGCAACCGCGGGGCCGATGATGCGGGCGGGCAGTCGATCGGGCTGAACATCGTGCTGCCGCACGAGCAGGCCCCGAACCAATATGTGACCCCGGATCTGTCCTTCAACTTCCATTATTTCGCGATCCGAAAGATGCATTTCCTGATGCGGGCGCGGGCGATTTGTGTGTTTCCGGGCGGGTTTGGCACGCTGGATGAGATGTTTGAAAGCCTGACGCTGATCCAGACCGGCCGGATGAAACCGATCCCGTTTCTGTTGTTTGGGCGGGCATTTTGGGAGCGGTTGATTGACTGGGATATGCTGGCCGAGGCCGGGGTGATTTCGGCTGCGGATCTGGGGCTGTTTCAGTTTGTCGAGACGGCGGAGGAGGCTGTCGCGGCGATGGATGGTTGGGGGAAGGAATAGGGTGTGTCCACGCGCGGACAAGATTGACATGCTATATTTTTCAATGGGTTAACATGGACTTGGTAAGAAATCGTTAATGCTTGAACCTCCACGCCAAGCCTGACGCCCCCTTGAGGGCTTGATCGTCACACAGGGCAACTGCTGAACGCCGGGTGGGCGCTGCAACCGTTGTTCTAGGCGCTTTATGCCTCAGCCAATCCCCCAGAAGTTCTAAGCGGGACAGCGCAGAAGCGCCCGCCCGAGGGGGCGGTCAGGCGCTGCCCGGCGGCGCTATAACGCCTTGATTCCGGGCGGGGGCTTTGCTTAAGAGGGTGGGAATTCGTAATGGGCAGACAGAAAAATCGCACCCTGTTTCAATCAAGAAATGGCTGGCAAACCACTAACGCTTCTGTGAGTTTGAGCCGTTGATTAGAAATTCGATATGAGGGCGAAATGGATGTAAAGTCTGCGCAGTCAACTGGAAATGCAGCAATGCATTATGCTGCATGGCAACTTTCACGCAAAGGCTGGAACGTCATGGCTACCGCGCGTAACGCAAAAGGCAGCGATCTTTTTTGTGTGAACGACAACGAAACTATAAAATTCGGCGTCCAAAGTAAAGGATTGTCCAAGCGAGGCCCCGTCGGGCTTGGGACTAATTTGAAGAATTTGCGCTCTGATTGGTGGATTATAACAATAAATGCAAAGAAAGACAATCCGGTATGCTTCATTCTGACGTTGGACGAGGTAAAACACCTTTGCTTTCATAGCGATCCAGCCAAAAGCAAAACAGGGATGCAATCATACTGGCTGCAACCAGCAAAATATGATCAACCTCAATTTAAGGAGGCGTGGGAAAGATTGAATCCCAACAACCTCGAAATAGCGGAGGGCATTTCGATTTTGCAGGATTGACTAGAAATGCGTTGCTGGTTTGCACCCTACTTCGCTAAGCCCTCAAACCGCCACAAACCCACCCTTTGCGGGGTCGTATTGCT
Source organism: Cypionkella sp. (assembly GCA_046590425.1). Classification (GTDB taxonomy): domain Bacteria; phylum Pseudomonadota; class Alphaproteobacteria; order Rhodobacterales; family Rhodobacteraceae; genus Cypionkella. Next base: position 2,740 of record JBKJTI010000007.1, read on the forward strand.
CCAGCCCACCCTCGCCCGTATCGGTCCACAACCCGTGCAGGGTCAGTCGATCGCCTTCGACGGCTTCTTTGATGAAGGGGAAGGTCATCAGGTTTTCCAACGAAACCAGCACCGCCTCGCGTTCCAGCGCAGGCTGTTGCATCTCGGCGGGCAGGCCGGAAATGCGCTGATAGCCGGGGCGCAGGATGTCCATCCAGCGGCCGACGAAGCTGGTTTTTTCTAGCAAAGCCGGGGCATGGCCCGAGCACATATCAAGGCAGCCCTTGACGCCGCCGCAGTTGGAATGGCCAAGCACGACGATATGGGCGACGCCGAGGCTCATCACCGCATACTCAACGGTGGCCGAGGTGCCGTGATACTCGCCATCGGGGTTATGCGGGGGGACAAGACCCGCGATATTGCGGTGGATGAAGAATTCGCCCTCATCCGCGCCGAAGATCGAGGTGACATGCACCCGGCTGTCACAGCAGGAAATCACCATCGCGCGCGGGTGCTGGCCGCTGGCGGCAAGGCGGCGATACCACGCCTTGTTGTCATTGTATGTGGTGGCTTTCCAGCCGTGAAACCGTTGTACCAGATAGTTGGGAAGCGCGCGAACGTGGCTCATGGTCATCCTCTCGGCTTTGGGTCTGGCCTGTAATTATGCTGCAATCGCAGAAAATTCGAGCGATTTCTTTGGGCGGCGGCAACGATTTCTTCAGCACGCTGGCGCAAGATGACCTTGGGTGTGTCGGAGGGTGTGATGAATAACGTGGTGGCTTTGCGGCCAAAGGAACGGGTGCGGCAGGACGCCGAACCGATTGCGACGATCTATCGGAATTTGGGCACCTCGGGCGCGGAACAGGTGGTGGCGCGGGCGTTGGGCGAGTTGGCACTGACGATGGCGGGGCTGGCGTCGCAGGTGCGGGCGCATGAGATGGGCGATCTGACGCGGCAGCTCAGGCGGTTGCAGCGAATGGCGGAAAATTTGGGGATGGTGTCTTTGGGCGCAGTGGCGGGAGATTTGCGCGCCTGCATGGAGCGGGCGGATACCACGGCCTTTGCTGCCGTCTGGGCTCGGCTGTTGCGGATTGCCGAGCGGTCTTTGGCCTCGGACAAGGCGCTGCTGGAGCAGTTGGATCAAACGCCGTTTTGAGGTTTGGCTTGGCTCGAAGACTTGCGGCGGCGGATGGAAGCGGTAGGGTTTGCGCAAATTTGGAAGGATGCGCCGATGATCCCCGCTTTAGCCGAAGATACTGCCGTTTCGCGCCCGCTGTATGTGGTCGGGGCGGAGGGTTTGCCTGCGTTTCTGGCCGGGCAGGATGCGGCGGTGCGGGCTTGGCTGACAGAGGCCGGGTTTGAGGCGGGCCTGGGCGATCTGCGGTTGATACCGGGGGCGCAAGGGGTGGCGGCTGCGGTGATCGGCTTTGGCACTGCGAAGACCCGCGCGCGGCAGCGGTTTGCCTTGGCGAAGGCTGCGGGGTTGCCCGCGGGCGCGTGGCACCTGGTGGGTGATCTGACGCAGGGCCAGCGCGATGAGGTGGCTTTGGGCTGGTTGCTGGGACAGTATCGGTTTGATCGCTATCGCAAGGTAAAGGCGGCGGAGCCTGCGACATTGGTGCTGCCCGAGGGCTGCGACGGTGCGCGGCTGCTGGCGATGGCGGCGGGGGAATATCTGACGCGTGATCTGATCAACACCCCGGCGCAGGATATGGGGCCGGAAGAGCTTGAGGCGGCGTTTGTCGCCTTGGCGGGGCGGTTTGGCGCACGGGCCAAGGTGGTAAAGGGCGCGGCGCTGCTGGAGCAGAACTTTCCGATGATCCATGCGGTCGGGCGGGCCTCGCCGCGCGAGCCGCGGTTGTTGGAGATGCATTGGGGGTCTGCGGGGCCCAGTCTGACTCTGGTCGGCAAGGGCGTGTGCTTTGATACCGGCGGGTTGAACATCAAGACCGCAGGCATGGCTCTGATGAAGAAGGATATGGGCGGGGCGGCGACTGTGATGGGGCTGGCGCAGATGATCATGCAGTTGGGATTGCCGATCCGGCTGCGCGTCATCGTGGCGGCAGTCGAGAATGTCATTGCGGGCAATGCTTTGATGCCGAAGGATATTCTGACCTCGCGCAAGGGGCTGACGGTGGAGGTGAATGATACCGATGCCGAGGGGCGTCTGGTGTTGGGGGATGCTTTGGCGCTGGCGACCGAAACGCCGACGGATGTGCTGATCTCGATGGCGACGCTGACGGGGGCGGCGCGTACAGCCCTCGGCCCCGATCTCGCACCCTATTATACCGATGATGCGGGGATGGCGGCGGCACTCGAACAAGGTGCGATCCAAACCCTCGATCCAGTCTGGCGGCTGCCGTTCCACACGCCCTATGAGGCTATCATCGAACCCGGTATCGCCGATCTGGACAATGCGCCGGGCTGGGGCTTTGCGGGGTCGGTCACCGCTGCATTGTTTTTGCGCCGCTTTGCCGATCACCCACGCTATATGCATTTTGATATCTACGGCCACACGCCTGCCGATGCGCCTGCCCGCCCGAAAGGTGGCGTCGGTCAAGGCGCGCGCGCCATTCTCGCGGGTCTGCCCGCCATGTTAGGGTTGTAAAGATGGATCGTCGCCTGACCCCCGCCACCTCCCGCGTGGCGCATATCTCGCTGAAGGGGCTGGTGGAGGCCCCCCGTTACTCCGAAGGCGAGAAACGCCGTGTCGCGATGCCGCTGGCAGACCTGCTGCGAAGCCCCGGTGGTGCGCGGGACCGTCAGATGCTGCTGGGTGAAGCCTTCACGGTGATCGACCAACAAGACGGCTATGCCTTTGGCTTTGCGGCCAAAGACGGGTACTGTGGCTGGTTGGCCGAGCAGGCCTTGGGCGATGGCCCGAAGCCGACGCATTGGATAGCCACCCCCGGCACGCATCTTTATCCCGAACCCCGCGTGCAAGCGCCCGAGATCGCGGCGCTGAGCATGGGCGCGCAGGTGGCGGTGATCGCACAGGGCGCGAAGTTCACCGAAACCACGCAGGGGTTTATCCCGACGCCGCATCTGCTGCCGCTGGGGCAATACCACAAAGATCCGATCAGCGGCGCCGAAGGTTTCCTAGGAGTGCCATACCTTTGGGGCGGCAATTCCCGCGCTGGGATGGATTGCTCGGGTCTGGCACAAACCGCTTTGCTCGCTTGCGGCATCAAAGCGCCCGGGGATTCTGATCTGCAACAAAGCCTTGGCCATGACATCCCGGAAGGCGAGGCGCTGCGGCGGGGCGATCTTTTGTTCTGGAAGGGCCATGTCGCGCTGGTGGTCGACGCCAGGCGATTGATCCACGCCAATGGGCACACGATGTCAGTGGCTTATGAAGATATCGACGCTTGCATCGCGCGGGTCTTGGCGGTTGAAGGCGCTCGGGTCAGCCACAGACGCAGACTCTAGCTCATCCTCTGTGCTCAAATATCCCGGGGCCCGGGGCTGGCCCCGGCGGTTTCCCCGCAAACGCGCTAAACAAACCTTATCCCACGATTTTTGCGCGAAAAATCGAGACCGCTGGTCACTCCACCGGACGGATCAGCTTCTGCTCCAGCACCCGCAACACACCTGCCAGATCGTGGCCCCGGCGCAGAATGAAGCCGTCCATGCCGACCACGGCATACATGCCTTGCTTGGCCCGCAGCTTGGGGCGCTTCTCAATCCGGTACAAAGGAAACTCGGCGGTGCGGCGGAACACCGAGAACACCGCGACTTCGCGCAAGAACGACAGGCCATAGTCGCGCCATTCGCCCGCTGCGACCATCTGGCCATAAAGCCGCAGAATCGCGCCAAGCTCGTGGCGATCAAAAGTGACCTGATCCGGCAGGGGGTCTGGCGAGGGGAAAGGGGTCGGCGTTTGCACCGTCATGGCGAAAGTTTACCCGAGGCCCGCCTCAAATCAAGCCCCGCAAATCAACCCCTGCAAATTGGCCCTCACTCAACCCGCACGCGAAAAGACCCTTCCATCTTGGGACCTCGCGCCCCGATTTTGCCGTCACAATGCCCGTAAATGGCCGCGTGGCTTGCGTATTGCCGCCGTGTTCGAGCGGCAAAAAGAACGGGCTACAGTGCAACGAAACCGGTGGAGCAGGTCTTTGCCCCCGCCCAGCTTGCTTCACCGGCGCTGTCGCAATGAAGGCCTCTACCGGAAGGTGGGGGCCTTTTCCCTTTTTGGCCCAGCCGAGATCATAGAAACCCGGACGCCAGCCGCAATTCGCCCACGGTCAGCCCCCGGCAGTTGGTCTGCGGCGCAGGCAGGCGCTTTTGCGCCAGCGGATGCGCGGCATCCAGCACGCCGAGTTGCGCCAGAATCGCCACCAAAGCGGCTTCGGAGGCACGTGAATTGCCATCCTCAATCTTCAGCGCAATCCCTAACTTCTTCTCAGGGATGATCGCCACGAACACCGCTTCCGCCCCGGTCTTGATCGCCACACGCCCGCCCATCGCCCGCATCAACTCGGTGCAGGCCCGGCCCTCGCCTGCGACCAGTGCCGGATGCGCCGCCATCGAGCGGGTCAAGCGATGCATCGCCCGATCCCGTACAGATCCGGTCTCATTGGCGACCGCGAATTTTGCCATTCCGCGCGCCAAGCCCGCCACAGACATCGCGAAATTCGGCGCCGAGCAGCCGTCGATGCCGTAGCCTGCGCTGGTTTCCCCCGTCACCTCCTCGGTCGCGGCCTTGATCGCCTTTTGCAGCGGGTGATCAAGTTCGACATATTCCGGTCCGGCTTTCAGATGCCGGGTGGTGGTAAGGAATCCCGAGTGTTTGCCGGAACAGTTGTTGTGCAACTGGCAGGGGGCTTTGTCGGACAAGATCAACCGATCCCGTTCGGCGCGATCATAAGGCTCGTGCGCGCCACAGCGCAGGTCAGGCTCACCCACCCCCAGATCGGCCAACCAGCGGCTGGCCATGTTGACATGCATGGCCGCGCCCTGATGGCTGGCGCAAGAAAGTGCGATATGTGCGTCACTCAGACCCGCCGCTTCCGCCGCACCCGACTCCAACAAAGGCAACGCTTGCAGCATCTTGCACGACGAGCGCGGAAAGATCACCCGGCCCGGATCGCCCCAAGCCTGCACCACTTCGCCCGCCTCGTCGCAGATCACCGCATGGCCGCGATGGGTGCTTTCCAACACCCCGCCACGCCAAAGTTCGACCATTTCTGTCGCTGCCATGCCATCCCCCGTCACTTATGCGCGATTTTCTGCCCGTTTGGGCCAAGCGGGGCTTTCACGGACCCCGGTTTTTCGGTTATGAAGGCATATCGAGTGAAAATGCACCGCGCCACCGAAAAACCGCACCTGAAGCGGCAGTAGGGCGGGCAGAGGCAAAGCGGCTTGGAGGCTGACTAAAAATGACAAGCTGGATGACGCGCGCAGTAGGCGTGGCGATGATTTCCATGACAGGGTTTGCGGCGCTGGCCCCGGCGGCAATGGCGCAAGAATCGACCAATCGCGTCGCCACCATGACGGATTGGAGCGTTTTTGCCGACAAGAACCCCACCGAATGTTGGGGCGTGTCCAGCCCGAAGGAAACCGTGAACACCAAGGACGGCAAGCCCGTCTCGGTGCGGCGCGGTGATATCTTGCTGTTCGTCACCTTCCGCCCAGGTGTGAAGGGCGAGACGTCGTTCTCGGGCGGCTATCCGTTTGCGCCGGGATCGACGGTAAAGCTGGATGTCGACGGCACCTCGTTTGATCTGTTCTCGGACGGCGAATGGGCTTGGCCCGGAACGACCGAGGACGATGCGACGATCTTGGCGGCGTTGAAAAAGGGCACCACGGCGGTGCTGACGGCGCGTTCAGCCAAAGGCACCCAGACCAAAGACAGCTTCAGCCTGCGCGGATTCACTGCGGCGATGGATGAAGCTGCCAAGCAATGCGCCAACTGATCTGATCAGGGCCGACTAGACCTATTTGCAACCGGGGCCCCTCGCCTCGGTTGTTTGCATTTGTGGCGCTATGTTCTCATTTGCGTGAGCGCGGTTGATTTTGTTCTCTATCTGTTCTATCTTCAGAGTCCAGAACCAAGCCGAGGTTATGATATGCAAGACACCACATTTGCCATCGCTGCGACCGAACGGCAGTTGTCCTATGCGCGGTCTTTGGCGCAGCGCAACGGCGTCAATCTGCCGTGGGAGGTGCAGCTGGATCGCCGCAGCCTCAGCGTCTGGATTGACGCGCAGGCCAAGATGCGCCCGCTGGAATCCGATGGGCGCCCAACTTCGAAACAGGTGGCCTTTGCCGAGAAAATCGCCCGCTTCAAGCGCCGCGCGGTGCCGGATGAGTGTTTTCGCGACCGTCAGTTGCTGTCGCGTTGGATCGACAGCAATCGCTAAGCGGTGAGGTTAGCGCAAGCAGGTCGGAAACGGTATTCAAACGGTGCCAAATCATCTAGCCGACTGCGCGATAGTGCGGGTCTATGCAGCATTGCCCCGGCGCGGCGTGAAAGCTATGCAACGGCGCAAATCTGCTCTCTTGCATGGAATCTGCCAGAATGACCAAAAGCTTGAAGCCCGCCCGCATCGCCTTCATCAAAGCCCGTTGGCACGCCGAGATCGTCGATCAAGCGCATCACGGCTTTGTCGCGGCGGCGGAAACCCTGCTGCCGCGTGCTGTGATTGACGCGTTCGACGTCCCCGGCGCCTTCGAGATGCCGTTGGTGGCGAAGAAACTGGCGCAGACCGGGCGCTATGATGCGATTGTCGCGGCGGCTTTGGTGGTCGATGGCGGGATTTACCGGCATGATTTCGTTGCGGGCGCTGTGGTGACCGGGCTGATGAATGTCGGCTTAGAGACCGGCGTGCCGTGCTTTTCGGTGTCGCTGACGCCGCATAACTTCCAGCCGGTGGATACGCTGATCGCCTATTACACCGCGCATTTCGTCAAGAAGGGGGCCGAGGCCGCCGAAGCTGTGCGGCAAATTCTGGCGCTGGACGTGCAGCTGGCGGCGACCTTGGCATAAGCGATTTTTGGTGCGGTTGAGCTAAGGTATATTGCGTGGTTTTGTTTTACCCGCGAATCCCCTATATCAGCTGCTTCAAAGCCCAAGGACTTCGCAATGACCGCCCCGACCGCGCAAACGCCTCTCGCCCCGATCACGCAAGACGTGCTGACCCTTCCGCGCAAGCAGACCGAGGGCGGTAAAGCCAATCTGGTCGGCATGACGCGCGATCAGATGCGCGCAGCGCTGATTGCGGCAGGCACACCCGAGAAGGCCGTGAAAATGCGGTTGGGGCAGGTTTGGCAATGGATCTACTTCTGGGGCCTGCGCGATTTTGACCGCATGACCAATCTGGCCAAGGAGTACCGAGCACTGCTGGCCGAACATTTCGTGGTGGAGGTGCCAGAAGTCGTCACCAAGCAGGTTTCAACCGATGGCACCCGTAAATATCTGGTGCGCATCGCCGGCGGGCACGAGGTTGAGGTGGTCTATATCCCCGAAACCGACCGCGGCACGTTGTGCATCTCCAGCCAAGTTGGCTGCACCCTGACCTGCACCTTCTGCCACACCGGCACGCAAAAGCTGGTGCGCAATCTGACGGCGGCGGAGATTGTGGGCCAGGTGATGCTGGCGCGGGATGATCTGGGCGAATGGCCGAATCCGGGGGATCGCAACGTCGAGACGCGGCTGGTCAGCAATATCGTGCTGATGGGCATGGGCGAGCCATTGTATAATTTTGACAACGTCCGCGATGGCATGAAGGTTGTGATGGACGGCGAAGGCATTGCCTTGGGCCGCCGCCGAATCACGCTTTCCACCAGCGGTGTGGTGCCGGAAATCGCGCGCACCGCCAATGAGATCGGCTGTCTGCTGGCCGTCAGCTTCCACGCCACCACCGATGAAGTGCGCGATGTGTTGGTGCCGATCAACAAGAAATGGAACATCGCGACGCTGCTCGATGCGTTGCGCGACTATCCAAATCTGACCAATTCCGAGCGGATCACCTTTGAATATGTCATGCTGGATCATGTGAACGACAGCAAAGAAGATGCCTACCGCCTGATCGAGCTGCTGCGCGGCATCCCGGCCAAGGTCAACCTGATCCCGTTCAACGAATGGCCGGGGGCACCCTATAAACGCTCGTCCGGCAACCGGATTCATGCCTTTGCTGATATTCTGCACGACGCGGGTTTCTCGACGCCGATCCGCACCCCGCGCGGCGAGGATATCATGGCGGCCTGCGGTCAGTTGAAATCCGCCACCGAAAAGCAGCGCAAATCGGCGCTGAAAAGCGCGCCGAAGGCAACTGCGGCTGAGTGAAAACGTCGAACCCACCGAATAAGACGCGATTGTGTCAACACAATGGAACCTTGTTACAAGTTAACGCTTCACAGCAGGCCGTGCTGGCGTCATTATGCGACAACCGTTAACGAAACAGCAACGACGGTCTGGCATCATCGCCAGACCCAATCAACACAAGGCGCTTTTCAGGCGCTGCGGCCTTCCGGTGGCGAACCGGGCGAGCGTTGGGGCGCTTTTGATGACAAAGACTGATCTGGCCGAACAGGCCCCGGTGTCGCACCGCTCGGCTAAAGAGTGGGTGCTGGTGTTGGCGAAATATCGCGAGCCTTCGACCTTCCGCTCGGTGTTTGAACTGGCCGCCACTTTGGTGCCGTTCGTCATGCTGTGGGGGCTGGCTTGGGTGTCACTCGAGATCAGCTATTGGCTGGCCTTCGTGATCGCCCTGCTGAACGGGGTGTTTCTGGTGCGGATCTTCGTGATCCAGCATGATTGCGGCCATGCCTCGTATTTCGCCAGCCGCACCGCGCAAGATTGGGTCGGGCGTTGTTTGGGCGTGTTGACGCTGACACCCTATGACGTGTGGCGGCGCACCCATTCGATCCACCACTCGCATCATGGCAACCTCGATCAGCGCGGCATCGGTGATGTGCTGACCCTGACTGTAGAAGAATACCGCGCCCGCAGCAGGGTGGGGCGGTTTCTCTACCGGCTGTATCGCAACCCGCTGGTTTTGTTCGTGTTGGGCCCAAGCTATCTGTTCATCCTGCAAAATCGCTTGCCGTTTGGGCTGATGAACAAGGGCTGGCGCTACTGGACCAGCGCCATGGGCACCAATGCGGTGATCGCGATTGGCGTCGGGCTGATGATCTGGTTGGGCGGTTGGATGCCGCTGTTGCTGATCTACCTGCCGACCTCGGTGATTGCGGCGACGATTGGGGTCTGGCTGTTCTATGTCCAGCACCAGTTTGAAGAAACCCATTGGTCGAAGACCGAAGACTGGCAACTGCATGAGGCCGCGTTAGAGGGGTCTTCGCATTACGTTCTGCCGCAACCGCTGCGCTGGTTTACCGCCAATATCGGTATCCATCATGTGCATCATCTGTACAGCCGCATCCCGTTTTACCGTCTGCCCGAGGTGTTGCGCGACAACGCCGATCTCGCCCAAGCCCAGCGTTTGACGATTTGGGAAAGTTTTCAGTCGGTGAAACTGCATTTGTGGGATGAAAAACTGCAAAAGCTGATGTCGTTCCGAGAGGCGCGGCGGCTCTACGGGCGGGCCTAAGATGGGTGAAGCTATCCGGCTGACCGCCCGTGATGGCTTTGTCTGCGACGCCTATGTGGCGCGCCCGGACGGGGTGCCGAGGGGCAGCATCGTGGTGTTGCAAGAGATTTTCGGCGTCAACGCCCATATCCGCAGTGTGGTGGATCGTTACGCGGCTGAGGGGTATCTCTCGGTCGCACCCGCGTTGTTTGACCGAGCTGAGCCGGGGTTTCAATCGGGCTATCAGCCCGAGGACATGCCGCGCGCCTTCGCGATGATCGCGCGGGTGGAGAGCGGGCCTGCCCCCGGCGCGACAGAAAAGAAGGTATTTCCAGCTTTGCCTCGATTGCTGGAACCAAATTGATTGCCATCGCCGCGTAAAACGTCCGAACGCCGCCGACACGCCGTATTCCGGGCAAAATTTCTTGTATTTAAGCCAAATTCGACTTTGCCCCGCTGGCGCGGGCGGTCAAAAATTGCCAAATAGCGCCAACAAAGCTTGAAGGATGCCCGCAATGACCACCAGCACACCCGCCGCGAAGGGCCTTTCCGCCAGCAGTTTGACGCATTTGCAGCGCCTTGAGGCCGAAAGCATCCATATCATGCGCGAAGTGGTGGCCAATGCGGAAAACCCGGTGATGCTGTATTCGGTCGGCAAAGACTCGGCCTGCATGCTGCATCTGGCGAAAAAGGCATTCTATCCTGCCCCGCCGCCGTTCCCGCTTTTGCATGTTGATACCACGTGGAAATTCCGCGCGATGTATGACCTGCGCGAGAAAGCCGCCAAAGACGCCGGGATGGAGTTGATCGTTTATCACAACCCCGAGGCGGTGGAAAAAGGCATAAATCCGTTTGATCACGGCTCATTGCACACCGATATGTGGAAGACCGAGGGGCTGAAACAGGCGCTGACCAAGTATAACTTCGACGTGGCCTTCGGCGGCGCGCGCCGGGACGAGGAGAAATCACGGGCGAAGGAACGCGTGTTCTCGTTCCGCTCGGCCAACCATCGCTGGGATCCGAAGAACCAGCGGCCCGAGTTGTGGAAGCTGTACAACACCCGCAAATCCAAAGGCGAAAGCATCCGGGCGTTTCCGATCTCGAACTGGACCGAGCTGGACATCTGGCAATACATCCATCTGGAAGGCATCGAGATCGTGCCGCTGTATTTCAGCGAAAAGCGCCCGGTTGTTGAGCGTAACGGACTGCTGATCATGGTTGATGACGAGCGGATGCCTTTGGCCCCCGGTGAAGTGCCCGAGATGAAATCGGTGCGCTTCCGCACCTTGGGGTGCTATCCGCTGACCGGGGCTGTGGAGTCCGAGGCGAAAACGCTGCCGGAAGTCATCCAGGAAATGCTGCTGACCACCACGTCGGAACGTCAGGGGCGCGCGATCGACCATGATCAATCCGCCTCGATGGAGAAGAAGAAACAAGAGGGGTACTTCTAAATGACCGCTGCTATTGACCCCATCTATGTCACCGACCAGTTGATCGCCGACGATATCGACGCCTATCTGGTCAAGCACCAGCACAAGACCATGCTGCGCTTTATCACCTGCGGTTCGGTCGATGATGGCAAATCGACGCTGATCGGGCGGTTGCTCTATGACAGCAAGATGATCTTTGAAGACCAGCTTGCGACGCTGGAGCGTGACAGCAAGGCTTCCGGCACCCAAGGTCAAGAAATCGACTTTGCCTTGCTGGTTGATGGTCTGGCCGCCGAGCGCGAGCAGGGCATCACCATCGACGTGGCTTATCGCTTCTTCGCCACCGACAAGCGCAAGTTCATCGTCGCGGATACCCCCGGCCACGAGCAATACACCCGCAACATGGTGACGGGGGCGTCGACCGCCGACCTCGCCGTGATCCTGATTGACGCGCGCCAAGGCGTGCTGACCCAGACCCGCCGCCACAGCTATCTGGTGAAACTGCTGGGCATCAAGAACGTGGTGCTGGCGGTGAACAAGATGGATCTGGTCGGCTATAGCCAAGAACGTTTCTACGAGATCGTCAAAGATTACGCGCATTTCGCCAAGCAGATCGGCGTGACAAACTTCCTGCCGATCCCGATTTCGGGCCTGAAGGGTGAGAATATGATCACCCGCTCCACGCAGATGCCGTGGTACACCGGCCAGACGCTGATGGAGCATCTGGAAACCGCCCCGGTCAACGACGCCCGCATGTTGAACGTGCCGTTCCGCATGCCGGTGCAGTGGGTGAACCGCCCGAACCTCGATTTCCGCGGCTTTGCGGGCCAGATCGGCGCGGGCGTGGTGAAACCCGGCGATGCGATCCGGGTGCTGCCCTCGGGCAAGACCACGACGGTAAAATCCATCGTGACCTATGATGGCGAGTTGGATCAGGCGATTGCGGGTCAGTCGGTGACGATCACCTTCGCCGATGAGGTCGATTGCTCGCGTGGCGATGTGATCGTGAAGGCGGATGAGCCGTGCGAAGTGGCGGATCAGTTTGAGGCCACCCTCGTCTGGATGGACGAAGCGGCCATGCTGCCGGGCCGTCCGTACCTTTTGAAGATTGGCACCCAAACCGTGACCGCCACGGTAACCGAGCCGAAATATGAGGTGAATATCAACACCTTGGAGCACCTCGCCTCACGCACTTTGGGTCTGAACGCGATTGGTGTGTGCAACCTGTCGATCGACCGCGCCATTCCGTTTGAGGCTTATGCGACCAACCCCGACCTTGGCGGTTTCATCCTGATCGACCGGATGACCAATGCCACCGTCGCCGCCGGCATGATCCATTTTGCGCTGCGCCGCAGCCAGAATATCCACTGGCAGGCGATTGATGTGGATCGTGACGCCCATGCCGCGCAGAAAACCCAGAAAGCCGCCGTGGTCTGGTTCACCGGGCTTTCGGGGTCTGGCAAATCGACCATTGCCAACTTGGTCGAGAAGAAACTGCACGCCTTGGGCAAGCACACCTTCCTGCTTGACGGTGATAACGTCCGCCACGGTCTGAACCGCGATCTGGGCTTTACCGATGCCGACCGGGTGGAAAACATCCGCCGTGTGGGCGAAGTGGCCAAGCTGATGACCGATGCGGGGCTGATCGTGCTGACCGCCTTCATCTCGCCGTTCCGGTCCGAGCGTCGGATGGTGCGCGATCTGATGGCTGAGGGCGAGTTCATGGAGGTTTACGTCGACACCCCGCTCGCTGTGGCCGAAAGCCGCGATGTGAAGGGGCTTTATAAGAAAGCCCGCGCCGGTCAGTTGAAGAACTTCACCGGCATCGACAGCCCCTACGAGGCCCCGGATGCGGCGGAAATCGTGGTCAACACCACGGACCTCGCCGCAGAAGAAGCGGCTGATCGCATCGTTGAGGCCATCCTCGCGCGCTGATCTTGTCTTGAACGTACAATAAAAGGCCGGGCCCAGCGCCCGGCCTTTTGATTTCCAGGGTCAGCCAAGTCGGCAATCTTTTATGAAATCCGCGACGGAAAGCTAGGCGGTGGACGTAAAAGTTCTATCTTGCGCACAACTCTATGGTGCTAAACCAACCAGATTGGTGCGTCGCCCCCACCGCCGCCCTTCGTGGACAGTCAACAGACGGATACCTTATGCTCCCCTTCTCGGCCCGCCAAAGCATCCCGCGCGCCCTGTGCCGCTTGTCATTGATTTCCATGATGTTTGCAGCCGCTATGGCCACAGCGCAAACCCCGCCGGGCGGCTCACCCGGCGCGCCTCAGGGTCCGACCGCAGTGGGAACCGTCACCATCCAGACGGTGGACGTCCCCTATATTCGCACCCTGCCGGGCCGTGCCGTCGCCTATGAGACGGGTGAAATTCGCGCCCGCGTCAGCGGTCTGGTTGAAGAAATCCTCTACGCCGCAGGCGACAAACTTGAGCCGGGCGATCCAATGTTCAAGATCGAGGATGCCAGCTACACCGCCGCATTCGCCTCGGCCAAAGCCGCCGTTGCAGGCGCGGAAGTACAAGTGAACACCACCCGCGCTACGGTCGATCGCTATAAGACCCTGCAAGGCAATGCGGTCAGTCAAGCCGATCTGCAAACGGCGCAAGCCGCCGCCGCCTCGGCAGAGGCCAGCTTTGCCGCCGCCCAGGCGGCACTCGATGTCGCCCAACTCGATCTGGATCGCACCATCGTGCGCAGCCCGATCACCGGCATCGCGGGCATAGCCACCGTATCAGTTGGGGCCCTTGTCACCGCAAACCAGACCGATGCACTGGCCACCGTCACAAGGCTGGACCCGATCTATATTGATGTCAGCGATTCCAGCGCCGGCATGTTGCGCATCCGCGCGCAGATCGACGATGGCAGCCTGAAACTTGGCACCAAGGTTGGCGTCGCGCTGGTGCTGGAGAATGGTGAGACTTACGACGGCCAAGGCACCGTTGTGGTGCTGGGCAATGTGGTTTCCGCCACCACTGGCACCTTCGATCTGCGGGTGCAGTTCGACAACCCCAAACGGATGATCCTGCCGGGGCAATTCCTGCGGGTGAAGCTGACACTGGGCACCACCAGTGCCAAACTCGTGCCGCAGCGGGCGACGGGCCGCACCTCGGATGGCACGCTGACGGTGTTTGTGGCGAAAGACGGCGTGGCGAAAAAGGTGGCGCTGACCAGTTCGGGCAGCCAGAACAACGCCTGGATCATCACCAGCGGCATCGAGGACGGCGATCTGGTGATCGTCGATGGTCTGACCAATCTGCGCGACGGGGCTAAAGTAACGCCTGTGCCTGTGACCATCGACGCTGACGGTGTTGTGCATGATGCCACCCCCGAAACCGCCGCCGATGCCAGTAAACCCGCCCCCACCACCGGGAACAACTAACATATGGCGCGTTTTTTCATCCACCGCCCGGTCTTCGCCTGGGTTCTGGCGATTGTTGTGATGCTGGCCGGAGCCTATTCGCTGCTGCAACTGCCCGTCTCGCAGTACCCCGACATCGCCCCCACCACGATCCGGGTGTCCGCCAGCTATGCTGGGGCGACCGCTGAAGCCGTGCAAACCTCTGTCACCGAGACCATCGAAGACGGTCTGACCGGGCTGGAGGGGCTGCTTTATACGGTCGGCTCATCCTCGACAGGCCGCTCCACCCTGAAGCTGACCTTTGACGATTCTGTTGATCCCGACGATGCGCAAACCAATGTGCAGGCCAAGGTCGATCAGATCACCCGCCGTCTGCCGGACGCTGTGCAGGATTCCGGCGTCAACGTCAGCCGCTCGTCGTCGTCGATCCTGTTGGTCGGCTCGCTGGTCTCAAAGGACGGCAGCTACAGCACGGTGCAGTTGGGTGATATCATGTCCTCAACCGTCGAAGGCGCTGTTCTGCGCACCGATGGCGTGGGCTCGATCAACTCGTTCGGCTCGGGCTATGCGATGCGGATCTGGCTTGATCCGATGAAACTGGCCGAGTTTGCCATGACCCCCGCCGATGTGGTCAACGCCGTGCAAGCACAGAATACCACGGTGTCCATCGGCTCGCTCGGCGCGCAACCTGTGACCCGTGGCCAGCAATTCACCGCCACCATCACCGCACAAAGCCAACTGACCACGGTGGAACAGTTTGAGCAAATCCGCCTGACCACCACTGCCGCTGGCAATACCGTGCGGCTTGGCGATGTGGCGACGGTCGAGATCGGCAAGGAAACCTACGGCGGCGATTCCCGCTTTAACGGCGCCAATGCCTCGGGTTTCGGGGTGAACCTCGCCAGTGGAGCCAATGCCGTTGATACCGCTGCCGCCGTGCGCGCCACCCTTAGCGGGTTGGAGGCTGCCCTGCCCGAAGGTGTAGAGATCGCCTATGCATATGACACCTCGCCCTTCGTCGAGTTGTCGATCGAAAAGGTCGAACACACCCTGCTGGAAGCCATTGGCCTCGTGTTCCTTGTGATCCTTGTGTTCCTGCAAAACTGGCGCGCCACGCTGATCCCGATCATTGCGGTGCCGATTGTGCTGCTTGGCACCTTCGCCATCCTCGGGGTGCTCGGCTATTCGATCAACACCCTGACGATGTTCGCCATGGTGCTGGCCATCGGCCTGCTGGTCGATGACGCCATCGTCGTGGTAGAAAACGTCGAACGGGTGATCGCCGAAGAAGGCCTGCCCCCGGTTGAGGCGACCGAGAAAAGCATGACCCAGATCACTGGCGCACTGATCGGCATCGCGCTGGTGCTGTCGGCGGTGTTCTTGCCGATGGCCTTCACCTCAGGCTCAACCGGGGTGATCTACAGGCAGTTTTCCGTCACCATCATCTCGGCCATGCTGTTGTCGGCGGCGGTCGCGCTGATCCTGACGCCCGCAATGTGTGCCACCATCCTGAAGCCGCACAAGGCGCATGGTTCGGGCTGGCTTTCCGCCCCGGGCCGGTGGTTCAACTCCGGTTTTGGTGCGGCCACCCGTGGCTATGCCAACCTCTTGGGCCGTATCCTGAAATGGCCCTTCGCGATGATTCTGGTGCTGGGTATCGTCAGCGGCGGCGTTGGCGTGATCTACAGCCAGATCAACGGTTCTTTCCTGCCATCGGAAGATCAGGGCGTGCTGATGACGCGGATTTCGCTGTCACAAGGCTCCACCACCGCGTCCACATTGGATGTGGTGCGGCAGGTCGAAGACTATCTGAATACCGAGGAAAAGGCGGCAGTCGAATCCACCTTCGTCGCGATGGGCTTCGGCTTTAGCGGCACCGGGCAAAATCAGGCCATGGTGTTCGTGAAACTGCGCAGCTTTGATGAACGCAGCAGCGCCGATCTGTCAGCCAAGGCGGTTGCCGCCCGCGCCAATGCCAAGTTCAAAACCCTGCGCGCAGGCACGGTTCAGTTCAACCAACCGCCCGCGATTCAAGGCCTTGGCAACTCGGCCGGGTTCTCGATGTATCTGGTCGATCAGTCCGGCGCAGGCAACGATGCCCTGTTTGCAGCCGCAGCCGAGTTGATCAAGCAAGCCCAAGCCAGTGGCCGGGTGATCAACCTGCGCAGCGGCGCGTCGGAAGATGAAGCCGCCCTCAAACTGGTAATTGATCAGGAAAAAGCCGCCGCTTTGGGGGTGTCTTTGACCGAAGTGAACGCGATGCTTTCCACGGTTTTCGCAGGCGATGAGGTGAACGATTTCCAGCTTGGCACCGCCTTGCGCCCGGTGATCGTGCAAGGCGCCGCCGCCTCGCGGATGCAGCCCGAAGATGTGCTGGCATGGTTTGCGCGCAACGCCGATGGCGAGATGGTGCCGTTCTCGGCGTTCTCGAAAACCGAATGGGCCCCGGTCGCGCCAAGCCTTGCGCGGATTGACGCGCTGCCTGCGGTGCAGATCAACGGCTCGCAGGCCGATGGCACCTCATCGGGGGAGGCGATGGATACGATGGAGGAACTGGTGTCCGCGATGCCCGGTGGCTATGGCGTGGCATGGACCGATCTGTCCTATCAGGAACGCCAATCCGGCAACCAGGCGCCCTACCTTTACGCCTTGTCGGCGCTGGTAGTGTTCCTGTGTCTGGCGGCCTTGTATGAAAGCTGGGCGATCCCGTTTTCGGTGATGCTGGCGGTGCCGGTGGGCATCCTGGGCGCTCTGCTGGCGGCGTGGCTGTTTGGTCAGTCGAATGACGTGTATTTCAAGGTCGGCTTGCTCACCACCATCGGCCTCGCCGCAAAGAACGCCATCCTGATCATCGAGTTCGCGCGCGAGCTGGAAACCCATGGCCGTACCCCGGTGCAGGCTGCGCTTGAAGCCGCGCGCACCCGGTTGCGCCCCATCCTGATGACCTCGCTGGCATTCATCTTGGGCGTGTTGCCCTTGGCCATCGCCAGCGGCGCAGGTGCCGGGGCGCAAAATGCCATCGGCATCGGCGTGCTGGGCGGGATGCTGTCGGCCACCGTGCTGGGCATCTTCATGGTGCCGTCGTTCTACGTCGTGGTGCGCAAACTGACGATGCGGAAGGTACCGAAGTCTGTTTGACTGTGAACCGAAAGAAAACGCTCCAGTGGAGCGTTTTCCGGTTCGTTGCTCGTAAGGCGGAACGCCGTCGATCAAGGGGGGTGGTACAGCAAACCGTCGCCTGCCAATCTGGCCGCGCCTGACTGGCAGGCGCGGAAACGCGCCTGCCGAGGGCAGGCAGGCGCGGCAAGATTTGTCTGCGGCCAAATCTGGCAAGACCTGCGGTTACTTCAACACCCCATTCGCCTTGGCAGTAAACGTCGCGATGTAATCCATCAGCCCCGGCGACAAAGCATCATAGGGCGGCAGACCCAGTTCATTCAGCCGCGCCCGGATGCCATCCATCTTCGCGGGGTCCGTGCCGCCTTCGATCACCGATGACACAAAGGCCGCAAAAGTCGGCGCTGCAAAGCCCTCGGCCCCCGACAACTCGGTGTGGATGAACGACAGCCCGGTGAACGGATGGTTCGCCCGCGTCACCGGGCTGTGCATATGCACACCGCAGTCTTTGCAGGCATGACGCTGGATAAGTGCCGCGCCATCGACCACCGCCAGTTTATCGGCGTTCTTGGTGACCTTGACGTTATCCGATGTCACCACCGACACCAGCGAGAACGCCGCCCCCGCAGGCTTCCAGCATTTGGTGCAGCCGCAAACATGGTTGTGCAAACAATCCGAGCCGATCTCGACCACCACCGGATCGCTCTTGCAATGACAGGTCAATGTGCCGCCTGCGAAACCCGCTTTGCCGGGCTTCACGCCACCGTCAACCGATGGATGTATGGAAACAGATGCCATGAAATTTCTCCCTGAACCGACCCTCCTCCCGGGCCGTAGGGCAAAGCCTAAACCTGCGCGCAGAGTCGGACAAGCGGCGTTACCGTCGCCTAAACCGCCTCAGGAGTCGGTTTCGCGGCATAGCGATCCGCCAGATGGAACAGCAGTGGGTTGATCAGAATAGACACCAGCGCCGCCGCCACCACCAGATCGCGCGCACCCACCGGCACGATCTCCAGTTGCACGCCCATGCCGATCAGGATGAACGAAAACTCGCCGACCTGCGCCAGCGATGCCGCCAGCACGAAACCCGCCGAGCGATCATGCCCAAACCAGCGCATCAGACCGTAAGCCGCCACCGACTTGATCCCCAGCACAATCACCACCGTGCCCACCAGCGCCAACGGCTGCGTCCAGATCACCGAGGGGTTGAACAGCATGCCCACCGAGACGAAGAACAGCACCGCGAAGGCGTCGCGCAGCGGCAGCGTGTCCTTCATCGCCTGAGTGGACAGGGTAGAGCTTGCCATCACCATGCCGGCAAAGAACGCTCCCAGCGCGAAACTGACGCCAAAGAACACCGCCGAGCCATAGGCCACGCCCAAAGCAATCGCCAGCACCGCCAGCCGGAACAATTCGCGTTGCCCGGTGTGCATCGAGTAATGCAGCACCATCGGGATCACCCGCGCGCCCACGACCAGCATCAGGCCGATAAAGCCCGCAACCTTCACCCCGGTCAGCAAAATCGTCGCCCCCAACGGCCCAAAGCCCCAGCTGGCGACTTCCGCCGCTTCACCTTCAACCGGCACCGTGACGCCCCCCATCAGCCCGGCCAATGGCGGGATCAGCACCAGCACCACCACCATCACCAGATCTTCGACGATCAGCCAACCGACCGCCAGCTTGCCGGTCTCATCCTTCAAAATCCCACGGCTTTGCAAAGCCCGCAGCAGCACCACCGTTGAAGCCACCGACAGTGACAGGCCAAAGATCACCCCGGCCCCGATACCCCAGCCCAAGCCGTAGGCCAGACCCACGCCCGCAGCCGTGGCCACCGCGATCTGCCCCAAAGCCCCCGGCACCGCCGCCGCCTTCACCGCCAGCAAATCCTTCAGCGAGAAATGCAGACCCACGCCGAACATCAGCAAAATCACCCCGATCTCGGCCAACTCATTCGCCAGTGCCTGATCGGCGACAAACCCCGGCGTGAACGGCCCGATGATCACCCCGGCCATCAGATAACCCGCAATCAACGGCAATCGAAACCGATGCGCCACAAGGCCCAGCACGAAGGCCATCGACAGGCCTATGGCAATAATCGCGATCAGCGGCGTGTCATGCGTCATCCAGAACTCCTTGGGGATATGGTCCAAACTGGGGCCTGCCCGTCCTGCGATCAACCTATTAAATCGAGCGGTTTGGTCACAATTTCCCCGCCAATATGTCACTATCTCACGACCTGCCGCGCGGGGGATAAAAAAGTCGCTGTTGACCTCTGCGCTTGGCCTGCTACCCCTGCGACATGCTGCCGCTTTTGCCAAACCCCGCCGCCCGCCGCCTGTTCCTGCACCGCCACGCTTTGGCCGAGGCCCCCACGGGGTCAGCCACCGGTCAGGCCCTCGCCGATCTGATCCACCGTATCGGTTTCGTGCAGGTCGACAGCATCAACACGGTCGCGCGCGCCCACCACATGATCCTGTTCTCGCGCCGCCAAAGCTACAAACCCGCCGCGTTGAAAGCCCTGCTGGAAAAAGACCGCGCACTGTTCGAACATTGGACGCATGACGCCTCGATCCTGCCGGTGCATCTGCACAGCCACTGGCACCACCGCTTTGCCCGCGACACCGAACGGCTGCACAGCAACTGGAAATCATGGTTCCGTGACGGCTATGAGTCGCAGTTCGACACCATCCTGCGCCGGATTCAGGATCATGGCCCCGTCACCACCTCGGACGTGGGCGAAGGTGAAACCCGTGGCAAAGGCGGCTGGTGGGATTGGCACCCGTCGAAAACCGCGCTGGAATGGCTGTGGCGCACCGGGCAACTTTCCATCGCAGGCCGCAACGGCTTCCAGAAAATCTATGACCTCACCGAACGCGTGATTCCCCACGCCCATCGCACCGCCCCTGACTTGGAAACCACCACCCACTGGGCCTGCACCTCGGCGCTCGACAACCTCGGCTTCGCCAATGCCAGCGAGTTGCGCGCCTACTGGCACGCCCTGAAGCCCGATGAGGTGAAGGCTTGGCTGAAAGCCGCCCTCGCCCGTGGTGAGATCATCGAGATCGAGATCGAAGGTGCCTCAGGCCAACGCCAGCGCAGCTATGCCCGCCCCGATGTGCTGACCCAAGCCGCAAACGCCCCTGAACCCACCAGCCGCCTGCGCCTCCTCTCGCCCTTCGATCCCGCCCTGCGCGACCGCAACCGCGCCGAATTCCTGTTCGGCTTTTACTACCGCATCGAGGTTTTCGTGCCAGAGCCCAAACGCCAATACGGCTATTACGTCTTCCCGGTGCTGGAAGGCAGCCGCCTGATCGGCCGGATAGATTGCAAAGCCTTCCGCGACGACCGCACCCTCCGCGTCAAAGCCTTCTGGCCCGAAGCCGGGGTGAAACTCGGCCAAGGTCGCGCAGCCAAACTGGAATCCGAACTCAGCCGCTGGGCCACCTTCACCGATTGTGACCGGGTCGAATTTCAAGACGGCTGGTTGCGCGAAACCCTGCTGACCCGCCCAACAGGATAAAACCCCCGCCCCAACAATCTGCAATACACGCCCGATTTTCGACGCCACGCCCGGCACGAGCCTGCTATCCTGCCGCCATGCTGTTCGATCTTCCAGACCATGACACCCTTTATGCCGCCCTGCTGGCGCGCGACGCCCGCTATGATGGGCAGGCCTTTGTCTGCGTCGCCTCCACCGGTATCTTCTGCCGCTTGACCTGCCCCGCCCGCAAACCCTTGGCGCAGAACTGCAGCTTCCACACAACCATTGCCGCCTGCCTGCAAGCGGGCTTTCGCGCCTGCAAACGCTGCCACCCGTTGGCCGCAGCAGCCAGCGCCGACCCCGCCTTCCCCCGTCAGGTTCTCCACCTCCAACACCGCCTTTTCCTCGACCTGAGTAGAACTGGACAAGATCCCGCGATCCCCCTCCGCCCGCAGCGGCATCTCGCGCTTCAACCGCAACCCCTCAATCGCCCCGAAGGCAATCTCCGTCTCATCCCCCGGCGCCACGGCGTCGATCGAGGTCGCCCCCACCAGCACGCCTTCGCGCAGCAAGAACGCCTGTCCGGGCAGCAAAATCTCACCACTGTCATTGACAAACTTCGCCATCACGAACGCCGTCTGATCATAGCGCGGCACCGCCTGCGCCTCTATCGTCGGCACTAGCGAAATCTCATCCAATGCCAGCCGCAGGTTCTCGACCCCGCCTGCCACATCGACCTTCGCCGGGTAGTTGTAGACCACCACATCACCTTGGATCATCGGCGCACCCACCACCGCAGATTCCATCACAGGCTCTGCCAGCGACGTCATCTCGCCACCCGCCATCGCGTCAGCCTTCGCCATCTCCACCGGATCAACCACCCGCCGCAACGCAGGCCATACCGTCGACGGCTCTGCCTGCGCCGAGGGCTGGGCGGTGGACAAAGTCAGATCCACCGCTTTCCAATCCTCGCCGGAATATTGGCTGACCAACACCCCGCGCGCGATGGTCAGCTTCGGGTCTTTGCGGGTCAGCGCCATATCATAGACCGGTTGCCAACTGGCTTCCGAGACGTAATGCGTCACCACCAGATGCGTCGTCCCCGCCACATCCGCCGTGACCGCCACCGACAGCCCGGTATAGTCCGCAGCCCCCTGCGACAGTGCCTGTTGGCTCGCCTGCGTATCGGTCAAGATCTTCTGCGCATCCTCCACCGCCTTGTGCGCCGCAGGAAGCCCGACCGCCGCGGTCAAAGCCGCCTGCCGCGCTGTCAGCACTTCGCTGCCGATCATTGCGGCCAAAGCCTTGACGCCATCCACCGTCACCGCAGTACCTTCCGGCTTCACCTTGCGCAGAAAATCAGCCTGCGCCTCTGCGGCTTCAACCTTGGCGCTGATGGCATCCACCCCGGCTTGCGCTGCCCGCACCCCAGCTTCCGCAGCCTCAACTGCCGCTTTCGCTGCCACCACATCCGGGTCGCTAGACTCATCACGCGGCGGCAAGCGGTCGGTGCGCAGGGAAAACGCGCCCAGCACCACGCCCGTCGCTTGCAACCGGATCAACTCTGCCTGCGTGTCGGCGGGAAGGTCGGTGATCAGCAATTCACTCGCTCCGGCTGGTGCCGTGAACTCCACTTCGCGCGTCACCTGCGCGCCCTGCGGATAAACCGTGACCGCCGTGATATGGCTGCCCACCACGATCTGATCCGCCACGGCAGGCCCCGCCGCGATGCCCAAAGCCCAAGCCAAGCCGATAACATAACGCATGAAAACCCTCCCAAATCTGGGCAGAGGTTAGGGCTATCCTCCCCCATCAAGCAAGCCTCCGCGCCACCTCCCAACGCACCCCCTGTGCCACCCCTTGTCGGCAATTCTGCGCCCTGCCATGCTGGCCAAAATCAAAGGGCCCGCCATGACCGTAAAACCCGCCACTCTGAAATCTGATGCCTTGACCGCCACCAGCGCTTTGCCAAAAGTCACCCACGGGCGCGGCAGCTATCTGTGGGATGCCTCGGGCAAACACTATATCGACGGCTCGGGCGGCCCCGCCGTCTATTGCCTTGGCCATGCCAACGCCGAGGTTAACGCCGCCATCACCGCACAACTCGGCCAGATCGCCCACGGCTACCGCTATAACTTCAGCACCGACGCGCTGGAGGAATTGACCGAGATCATCCGCAGCCATTGCGGCGGCACTTTGCGCGAAATGGTGTTTGTCACTGGCGGCTCGGAAGCCGTGGAAAGCTGCCTGAAAATCGCGCTGCAATATCAAACCGCCATCGGCCAGAAATCCCGCCGCCGCTTCATCAGCCGCGAACGCTCGTGGCATGGCAACACCCTCGGTGCCTTGGGCGTCTCAGGCTTTGCCGAGCGCACAGCCGCTTATGAGGGCGCCTTCATCCCCTCGATCAAACTTTCGCCCGCCAACACTTACCGCCCCATCACCGGGGCCACGGCGGAAACGGCGGGCGAGGCTTGCGCGCGGGAATTGGAAGCCGCCATCCTTGCCCACGGCCCGGAAACCATCGCCGCCTTCATCTTTGAACCCGTGGTCGGTGCTGCTGGCGGCTGCGTGCCTGCACCTGACGGCTATGCCCAACGCGTGCGCGAGATCTGCACCGAGTACGGCGTCTTGATGATCGCCGACGAGGTGATGTGTGGCGCAGGCCGCACCGGACCCTGGCGCGCGTTGCAGCGAGACGGGGTGGAACCCGATATCATGTCCATCGCCAAGGGGCTGGCGGGGGGCTACATGCCGCTCGGAGCCGCGATCTGCACCACGCAAGTGTGGGAGGCGATCCGCGCCCGCGACGGTGCGTTCGGCACCGGCCACACCTTCACCGGCCACACCGCCGCCTGCGCCGCCGGCGTCGCGGTGCAGAAGATCATCGCGCGTGAAGGTTTGCTGGCAAAAGTCACCGCCAACGAATCCCGCCTGAAAGCTTGGCTCGCCGACGCCCTGCACGGCGTTGAGGCCATCGGCGACATTCGCGGCCGTGGCCATTTCATCTGTGCCGAACTGGTCGCTGACCGCGACAGCAAACGCCCCTTCACGGCCGACCGTCAACTGGCGCTGAAAATCCGCGCGCAGGCGATGCAGAACGGCCTGATCTGCTATCCGGTCAGCGGCAATGTTGATGGCGTCAATGGCGATATCGTCATCCTCGCCCCACCCTATAATTGTACAGATGCCGAACTGACCGAGATCGTCGACAAAACCGCAAACTCCATCCGTCAGGTGCTGATTTCTGAAGCTTTGGCATAATTTTGCCATTTCACGCAGGCTTGATGCCGCGAATTTGATGAATCGGATAGCGTTGCTGCATCCAAAGGGAGAAGCCAAAATGCCCCATATTCTTGCTTATGTTCTGATCGGTGTCTTCGGTCTGCTGTCCATGGCGCTGGATCCGGCGATGGCAGCTGGCACCGATGCCAGCACAGAGCCTGACCCGACTTATGCCGACGCCAAAGCCAAGATCGCCGCCGAAGACTACGCGGGCGCGTTGCCTTTGCTGGACAAATTGACCACCGACCAGCCCGACAACGCCGATGCCTGGAACCTGCGTGGCTTTGCCAACCGCAAACTGGGCAATATGGAGATGGCGGCAACCTCTTATACAGCGGCGTTGAAGATCAATCCCGGCCATCTTGGCGCTTTGGAATATCAGGGCGAGATGTATCTTGAGCTCGGTCAAACCGATGCCGCCAAGGTCAACCTGCAAACTCTGCAAGGCCTGTGCGGCGATTGCGAAGAAGCCGCCGATCTGGCCGAAGCCATTGGCGAGAAAGGCTGATCACCGCTCAGATGTTCGCAGGCCCACGCCCGCCGCTAAAAACTCGGCGGGCTGATCGCCCACAACACTACGGCTTCCTCGGGGCCGGGGTTGCGATAGCGGTGCGGCTCGCGTGAGGAATAGCTGCAGGTATCCCCCGCTTGCAAAAGGAAATGCCGCGCCCCGATCCAGAACTCCAGCTGGCCTTGCAAAACGAACCCCACCTCGTCACCCTCATGGGTGTAGGATTGCGCGCTTTCGGTGCCCGCAGGCATCCGCGTGTAGATCATCTCGACCTGCAAACTCAGCTTGGGCGTCAGCAATTCGTCCACAATTCCACCCGCATAGCGCAGGCTCAACCGATTGCCGCGCCGGATCACATAGCCGCGCTCATCGTCGGGCACCGGGGCTTCTCCGGCAAAGAACCACTGCACCGTCACCCCTAAGCCCTTGGCGATATTCACCAAAGCCGGGATGGAGGGGGAGGCCAGATTACGTTCCAACTGGCTGATATAGCCCAGCGATAACCCGGCAGCCTCGGCCAATTGCGCCAAAGTCAGGCCCCGCCGCTTGCGCAATCCGCGCATCCGCTCACCTAAGAAACCTGAGGGGTCGTTCGGTTCATTCATCGGAAAACCATGCCGCAGCTGCACAATAATCGCAACAAGTTTTGCCTGTAGTAAAAATATCTTCCATTTTTTTACTGACCTGCTATCCAAGGCGCAGCAACGCCGAGGCTGTCATGACCATGTTTCCCCATCTGTTCGCCCCCCTCACCCTGCGCCACATGCAGATCAAGAACCGCATCATGTCGACCGGCCACGACACCACGATGCCCACCGATGGCACTGTAAATCCGGCGCTGATCGCCTATCACCGCGCCCGTGCCAAGGGCGGCGTCGGCCTGATCATCACGCAAGTGGCGGGCGTGCATGAAACCGCGCGCTACACGCCGCATCTGCTGATGGCGACCACCGATGATTGCATCCCCGGCTATACCCAACTTGCCGAAGCCGTCCATGCCGAGGGCGCAGTGGTCCTGTCGCAACTGTTCCATCCAGGGCGCGAGATCATGGAAAGCGCCGATGGCCTGCTGGCCGTCGCCTACGCCCCCTCTGCCGTGCCGAATGAGCGGTTTCATGTGATGCCGCGCCCTCTCAGCCTTGATATGATTGAGGAAATCATCGCAGGCTACGCGTCTGCTGCCAGCCGTCTGCACCAGGCGGGCTTTGACGGGGTCGAGGTTGTCGCCTCACACGGTTATCTGCCCGCGCAATTCCTGAACCCCCGCGTCAACCTGCGCGACGATGCGTTCGGCGGCAGCACGCCCGCACGCCAGCACTTCCTTGCCCGCGTGCTCGCCGCCATCCGCGCTGCCACCGATGACGATTTCATCATCGGCCTGCGCATTTCCGCAGGCGAGCGCGATGACGAAGGTCTGACCTTGCCCGAGGCATTGGCCGCCTGCCAGGCCCTCGAACCCGGCTTGGATTTCGTCAACGTCACCACCGGAACCTCTGCCTCGATCGGCGGTGCGGTGCATATCGCAGCTCCGATGGCGTTTGCGGCGGGCTACTTCGCCGCCGACGCCAGCACCTTCCGCAAGGCGCTGAAAATCCCGGTCTTCGTTGCAGGCCGCATCAACCAACCGCAAGAAGCCGAGGCGATTATTGCCTCTGGCAAGGCCGATGTCTGCGGCATGACTCGCGCGTTGATCTGCGACCCAAAGATGCCCGCCAAGGCCAAAGCCGGGGCGGTGGAGGATATCCGCGCATGCATCGCCTGCAATCAGGCCTGCATTGGCCATTTCCATCGCGGCCTGCCGATCTCTTGCATCCAGCACCCCGAAACCGGGCGCGAACTGACCTATGGCACCCTGACTCCTGCGACGAGACGTAAGAAAATCATGGTCGTTGGTGGGGGCCCGGCCGGGATGAAAGCCGCGATCACCGCCGCCAAGCGCGGCCACGACGTGACGGTGTATGAGGCCGCCAGCCAGCTTGGCGGGCAGGCATTGCTGGCGCAACTGCTGCCGAAACGGGCCGAGTTTGGCGGTATCGTCACCAACCTTGCGCGTGAGATGGAACTGGCACAGGTCAAGATCCGCCGGGGCGTCACCGTCACCGCCGCCTTCGTGCAAACCGAAGCGCCGGATGCCGTGATCCTCGCCACAGGTGCCCGCCCGCATATCCCCGACCTGCCCACCGATGGCCAAATCCAGATTGTCACCGCTTGGCAGGTGCTGCGGCGTGAGGTGAAGCTGGGTGCGCGGGTGGTAGTGGCCGATTGGCGCTGCGACTGGATCGCGCCCGGTATTGCCGAAATGGCCGCCCGCAACGGCGCGCAGGTGACTTTGGCGGTCAACGGCTTGCACCCTGGCGAAAGCCTGCCGCTTTATGTCCGTGACACGATGGCCGCCGATCTGCACAGCTTGCGCATCGAAATGCGGCCCTACGCGCGGCTGTTCGGCACCGCCGAAGATACGGTCTATTTGCAACATACGCCGAGTGGTGAGGCGATGGAGGTTTCTGGCGTCGATACGCTTGTGCTCAGCCTGGGCCATATCCCGGTGGATGGCTTGGCGTCAGAACTGCAAGAGTTGGGGATTCCGGTGACGCAAATCGGCGATTGCCTCGCCCCGCGAACGGCGGAAGAAGCGGTGTATGATGGCCTGAAAGCGGGCGTGGCGGCTTGAAATCGTTAGGGTTTCGTTAACCTTAACGAAAGCTTTCCGCGATTTGCCAATAAAAACAATGGTCCCGAGTTGGGACCAACAAAAAGCCCCGCCAAATGGCAGGGCTTTTCAAATCTCACCTCAGGCCAGATCAGCCCTTTTTAAGATGCCGACTGCCCAGCAATTCCGCAATCTGAACCGCATTCAAAGCCGCCCCCTTGCGCAGGTTGTCCGAGACGCACCACAGATTGATGCCGTTATCAATCGTGCTGTCCTGCCGGATCCGGCTGATATAGGTCGCGTAATCGCCGACACATTCAATCGGGGTGATGTAGCCGCCATCTTCGCGTTTATCGATCACCATGATGCCGGGGGATTCACGCAGAATATCGCGGGCCTCGTGTTCATCCAGGAAGTGTTCGAACTCGATGTTGATCGATTCCGAATGGCCGACAAACACCGGAACCCGCACGCAGGTCGCAGTGACCTTGATGTTCTTGTCGAGGATTTTCTTGGTCTCAGCGACCATCTTCCATTCTTCTTTGGTGGAACCATCGTCGAGGAACACATCAATATGCGGGATCACATTGAACGCGATCTGCTTGGTGAACTTCGAAGGCCGCACTTCCTGACCGGGGACGTAAAGACCCTTGGTCTGATCCCACAGCTCGTCAATGCCTTCTTTGCCCGCGCCGGAAACCGACTGATAGGTCGAAACAACCACCCTCTTGATCTTCGCGCGGTCATGCAGCGGCTTCAACGCCACCACCATCTGCGCGGTCGAGCAGTTCGGGTTGGCAATGATCATCTTGTTCTTATAGCCCGAGATCGCATCCGCGTTCACTTCTGGCACGATCAGCGGCACGGCGGGATCGTAGCGATAGAGTGACGAATTGTCGATCACCACACAGCCTGCGGCCGCCGCTTTCGGGGCGTAGATTTTGGTCGCATCCGAGCCCACGGCGAACAATGCAATGTCCCAGCCGGTGAAATCGAAAGTGTCGAGATCCTTGGTCTTCAGGGTTTTGTCGCCAAAGCTGATTTCAGTGCCCAGCGATTTGCGCGATGCCAAAGCGGCAATCTCGTCAATCGGGAACTCGCGCTCGGCGAGGATGTTCAGCATTTCGCGGCCCACGTTGCCCGTGGCACCCGCGACGACGACCTTATAGCCCATCGGGGTTCTCCTAAATTCTGTCAGTGACCATCAAAGACGAGGCCTGTTAGCGCATGGGGCAGCGCGGGGAAAGCATAAAACGCGGACGGGTCAGTCGGTACGGTCTTTCGACAGCAGATATACCACCAACCCCGCTGTCAGCAGGGCGGCGTAGAAGGCAAATAGCGCCGCATAGGGTGTGCTGGGCGGGGCGCTGTTGACCACCGTGGCGCTGGGGGTCAGGGCATGGTGCAAGCGGCCTGTCAGAATTTGCATGATCCCGGTCGCGCCAATGCCAAACAGGTTGATCAACGTCACCCCTCGCCCGACCAGATGCGGCGGCAGGAAGGCGCGGCCATGCGCCATCACCATCGGGAAGGAGGCTCCGAAAAAGCCAACTCCGGCAAGCAGCAAGACGGGCATAATGCCGGGGGCGGCGGGATGCGCGTAAAGGCCAAGCAGGCAAGCAACGGCCAAGGCGTTACCGCCAAAAATCAGCCATTTGCGGCTGCCCAGAAGCCGATCCAGCGGGCCATAAGCGAAGTTGCCTGCCACCATCGCCAGCCCCATGATCAGTGTCACAAAACCAATCCGCTCGGCATCGGCCTGGAACACATCTGTCAGGTAAGGGCCTGCCCAAAGCCCGCGCAGACCAGCGGCAGGGGCATAGCAGGCCGCCATCATGATGAAAATCGGCCACAAAGCGGGCATTCGCAGCAGATCGAGCAGCGAGCCTTTGCTGGTGTGGATCACGCGGGCGGGGTCGCGGACCAAGAGCCAAATTGCAGCGGCGGTGACGAACGTGACCCCACACAGCGCCCACATCGCGCCACGCCAGCCAATCGCCTCGACCGCCAGCGACAGGGGTAGCGAGGCTGCAATGTTTCCGAGCGAGCCAATGCCGATCACCACCCCCGCGAGGGTGCCGAACACCACGGGCGAAAAGCTGCGGGCGAAGATGTAATAGGCCGCCATCAGCACCGGCGCGCAGCCCATGCCGATCAGCACCATCGCAAGGTTGATGGCGCCCGGTCCGGTTGCCATCGCAAATACCGCAGCGCCGATGCCGCCCACCGCGAGCAGTCCGGCAGAGGTTATCCGGGGCCCGATCCGATCCAACGCCTCACCCACCGGAATCTGCATCAGCGCGAACGCCAGAAACCACAGCCCGGACGCCGAGGCGAGGTTTTCTGCCGTGGCCCCAATATCCACCGCCAAGACAGGCGAAAGCACCGCCAGAAAGGCGCGGTAGAATTGGCTGAGCACATAGGCCAGCACAAGGGCAGCAATTCCAACGCGCATGGCGGCTCCTTTCAGGCGGTGATCACGCAGGCTGCGCCATCAGAGGTTTCTCGCGGATCGGCAGATGGACGAGGGCCGAGAACGCCCCGACGCCAACGCCAATCCACCAGACGGTGCTATAATCTCCGGTCAGGTCATAAAGCCTGCCACCCAGCCAAACGCCGAGGAAGCTGCCGAGTTGATGTGAGAAGAACACCACTCCATAGAGCGTGCCCATGTAACGCAGGCCATAGATATGGGCGACCAGACCGCTTGTGAGCGGCACGGTGGCCAGCCACAGGCTGCCCATCACCAGCGAGAAAATCAGCACAGAGGCGGGGGTCATCGGCAGCAGGATGAACAAAGCCGAAGCGACGGTACGGGCGACGTAGATGCCCGACAGCAGGTATTTCTTGGTAAAGCGTTTGCCGAGCCAGCCCGACATGATGCTGCCTGCGATGTTCGCCAGACCAATCACCGAGATTGCGATTGCGCCCAAGATTGAGGTGGTGGTGATGCCGATGTCCGCGAGCAGGCCTGTGGGATCAATCGCGCCGCATTTCTCGGTGATAAAGGCGGGAAAGTGGGCGGTGATAAAGCCCAACTGATAGCCGCAGGAGAAGAAGCCGACGAAAATCATAGTGAAGGACGGGTCTTTGAAGGCGCGTTTGAGGACGGTGCCGAGGGACTCGTCTAGTTCGGCTTTGGTCGTCATGCTGGGCGAGCGCAGGAAGGGCAGCGCGAACAAAGCGCAGAGGATCACCACGGCGAAGATCACGAATACCACTTGCCAGTGATAGTATTGCAGCAGGATTTGCGCAGCGGGCGCGCCGAACACTTGGCCTGCCGAACCTGCGGCGGTGGCGATGCCTAAGGCGAGCGAGCGATTTTCGGGCTTGGCGGCACGGCCGACGATGGCGAGGATCACGCCAAAGCCGGTGCCTGCGATACCGAAACCTACCAATACTTCCAGCAGTTGCATCTGGCCGGGGGTAACGGCGAAGCTGGATAGCACCAGACCCAATGCATACAGGATGGCCCCCGCAATGATGGCGCGGCGGTCGCCGAAGCGTTCGGCGATTGCGCCAAAAATCGGCTGGCCGACACCCCAAGCAAGGTTCTGGATAGCTATGGCCATGGAAAACTCGGCGCGGGGCCAGTTGAATTCGGCGGCGATCGGGATCTGGAACACCCCGAAACTGGCGCGTATCGCGAAGCCTAGCATCAAGATGACAGAACCTGCGATCAGGACCGGGGTGAAGATGCTGGATTTGGGGGAGGTCTGGATCATGGCACGGCTCCTGCTTGGTCGCCACGGTTAGCCGATGGTTTGGCAGGGTCAACGGCAGAATTGTGTGGGGCACAACCCGGGCGGTCTGTGCAAGGCCTTCAAAGCGGTTTAGGCTTTGGGAAATCACAGGAAACGGAGGCATGAATGGCGGAATGGTGGCGCGGCTCGGTGACGTATCAGGTCTATCCCCGGTCATTTCAGGATGACAACGGCGACGGGATTGGTGATCTGAAAGGCATCACGCGGCGGCTGGACCATATCGCGGATCTGGGCTGCGATGCGGTGTGGTTGTCGCCGTTCTTCACCTCACCCATGCTGGATATGGGCTATGATGTGGCCAATTACACCGATGTTGACCCGGTGTTTGGTACATTGGCGGATTTCGATGCGCTGGTGGCGCGGGCACATGATCTGGGCCTGAAGGTGATCATTGATCAGGTTTTGAACCATTCGTCTGACAAGCATCCGTTCTTTGCGGAAAGCCGGAAGACACGTGAGAATGATAAATCGGACTGGTATATCTGGGTCGATCCGCGCCCCGATGGCACGCCGCCCTGCAACTGGCTGTCGGTGTTTGGCGGGCCTGCGTTTACGTGGGATGCGCGGCGCAAGCAGTATTACATGCATTCGTTTTTGCCGCAGCAACCGGACTTCAATTACCGCAATCCGTCGGTGGTGGAGTATATGGAATCTGTGCTGCGGTTCTGGCTGGATCGCGGGGTGGATGGCTTTCGCTTTGACACGGTGAACTACTTCTACAAAGACGCGTTGTTCCGCAATGATGCTGCCGATTACCGGGTGAAAACCAAGGCCGACGGCAATCCGTATGAGATGCAATATCATTTGTTCTCGAAGGGGCAGCCGGAGAACTTGGGCTGGATGGAGCGTATTCGCCGGGTGATGGATGAATATGTTGATCGCGCCACGGTGGGAGAGATGGGCGAGGCGCATCATGCCATTCGGATGATGGGGGAATACACCGCACCCGGTCGGCTGCATCAGTGCTATTCGTTTGAAATGATGGGCTACGATTACTCGGCGGCGTTCTTCCGGGGGAAGATTGAGGAATTCTTCACCGGTGCGCCAAATGGCTGGCCAATGTGGGCGTTTTCCAACCATGATGTGGTGCGGCAGGCTTCGCGTTGGGCCAAGCACGGTGTGTCGCAGGACGCTTTGGCGCGGCAGGCGGGGGCGCTTTTGCTGTCCTTCCAAGGCTCGATTTGCCTGTGGGAGGGCGAGGAGATTGGCCAGACTGATACTGAACTGGTATTTGACGAATTGACCGATCCGCAGGGCATCAACTTTTGGCCGGAACCTGTGGGCCGCGACAATACCCGCACCCCGATGGTCTGGGATGCCTCGCCAAACGGCGGGTTTACATCGGGCAACCCGTGGCTGCCGGTGAAAGCACCACAACTGGCCCGGAATGTGGCGTCTCAAGTGGGCGTTGCGGGCTCGGTGCTGGAAACCTATCGCGCCATGCTGGCGTATCGGAAGGCGTCGGAGGCTTTGGTGGCGGGGCCCACGCAGTTCTTCCATCTGCCCGAACCGATTTTGGCCTTTACCCGTGGCGAGGCGGTGCTTTGCGTCTTCAACCTGTCGCCAGAGGCGTTTTCCGTTGCCGTTGACGGCACAAGCGGGCTGGCGGGGCCGTCACAAAACGCGGTTCTGGAGGGTACGCGGTTGGCGCTGGGGCCGAATGGCTTTGCATTTCTGACTGTGGATGGGGCGGTGTCGGTGCGGGCCTGAGCGAGCCTGCTACATCAAGAACGCCGGGGCTTAGCCCCCGGCCCAGATGAATCTGGGCCTAGCGGGGCGAGATTCTCTGCCAGGAGACGACCGCTGCAAGAATGGTCTTACCGTCCCATTCAACATAGAAAGCATTGTAATTTAATAAGAAATGATGGGTTTCAGTATCCGTGCGGCACAGACCTTCCGGTTGGGGGTCGGTCTCAATTCCGGCCTTGCGGCACAGCACTGTCAAGATGCGGACCGAGACGGTATCGTCGAGCCATCCCGCAAGATAGTGGATACCCCCGCGCGGATCAGTGCGGGTCAGCCAACGGTAGTAGTTTCAATCGCCTCCTCCGTGGTCTCAATTTTCTTGCGCCAGTGCAGAAACTGGCCGCTTTTGGCCAGCGGACCCGCCGGCGCAGGCGGCCGGGCAGATTGCGCGGCAATGGAACCGGCGTCGCGAAGTCAACCGTTTTGGCATTGCTGCGCGCGCCGATCAAAAAGATGCCTTTGTGGGCGGCAAGTGCCATTAGGAACGGCTGCGACAGGGTCGTAGCGACGACGGCAAGCAGAAGTTTGTAAGCCGAAAGATCGGCGCAATCGGGTAGGATGATGTCGATGTTCAGACCCAAACGGCGCTGGCGCGGCAGGTCTCAAACGCAAGATGGAAAGAGCTGAAATCGCGTCCTAGCGGCTGGTGTCCCATGCCCAAGCTGAGGCGTAATCCACCCCAGCGCTGCATCGGCGCGGGCTGTGGAAACATCTGGCATTTCCGCCGGTTCGGCGGCAATTTGTGCGACTTCACACGCCGGGGCCGCGATGCTGTCAGGGCGCAACAGACCTGCGTACATGGCTCTTGTGCGAAGGGGGCCTGCCACCAATGGAAATAGCAGACGGCTTCGGCCCCATGCGCGCAAGCTTCCCACGCCGACATCCGGACCACGCCGGGCAGCGGATCGGGGCTCCATGACACCCAGTTTACCGAGCCGGGTTGCTGCTGCCTGTTCCACCAGCGGCTCCAACTCACGGCGCGATACAGGTCGTGATGAAAGGTTTGGTCGTCGGGCTTGCCTTGGCGGACAATGCGCAGGCGGTTTTCATCGGTGGACGGCGCGCGGGCAGACGGAAAGCCCAGCGGACAGGCATCCCACGCTGCGATATCGAGGGCTGCACTGTCGCGAAATGATCGGGATCGGTGACCTGACCTATGTAATTATGCGCGATGGGGGCCGCCGAGTGGCGACGGATGATCTCGGTTTGCAGGTGGTTAAACGCGACAACCTCATCACAGGCGAAGCAGCAGAAGACCATGAGATGCGCCGGATTGGCCTCGGTCACGGTCAGATTGGGCAGCGCGATTTCGTTGAAATCAGCGTAGCCCATCGACCAGAACACATTCGTCCAATAGCGGGTCAGGGCATCAGGCGCCTGGTAGCGCTGCGCCAACCAATCGCGGAAGGCGCGCAGAGTTGCCGGGTGGCGGTGGCGTGCCAAGCACCACTTTCATGCCCGCTTGTCCGAGGGTGGCGATGGTGCGATCAAGCCAGCCCCAATCATAGCTGCCGGGTGCAGGCTAGATCGGCGCCCAAGCGAATTCACCGATCCGCATCCAGGTCAAGCCGAGTTTGAGCATCCGCGCAGCATCCTCGAACCACTGGGTTTCCGGTCAATGTTCAGGGTAGTACCAGCCTGCTAGGCTGCGCTACATATTTGTGACCTTTAATTCACTAAATTATGCATTGGTGTTCGCGTTGGCCTTTAGTAGTGCCTTCGATCAGGAAGGTCGCGCCGGAATAGGGGGCGACACGCAGAGCTTCCGCATCCAGATCCTTCCGCGCCGAGGTAACGATCAGGGCGGTAAGTTGGGGGCCCGCGAAAGCAGGGCAAGTGGTTTGCGGCGCATCGACGGGAATGGACCGGAGGAAAGTCCCATCAGCGTCATAGGCGGCAACGCGCGAAGCACCCCATTGTGCCAGCCACATCACTCCGCTGGCGTCAATCACGGCGCCATCGGGGTAGAGGCCATCGGTTGTCAGATCGAGGAACACCTCGGGCGCGGCGCTAGGCCAACCATCTGCGTCGAGAGCAACCTTCATCACCTTTTGCGTCACAGTATCAGTGAAATGTGCGAAGCTGCCATCGGGAGGGAAGCAGATAGCGTTAGGGACGGTTATGTCGCTGTAAAGCTTTCGCAATTCTCCACGATAGTAGCGGTAAATCGCGCCGGCGCCCGCCGCTTCATCCTTTGCCATAGTGCCGATCCAGAAGCCGCCTTGAGGATCAGCGCGGCCGTCGTTCGGGCGGTTTTTTGGCTTGTCTTGTTCCAGCAGGCAGAGCGTTTCAACCTCTTCAGTCTCCAGATCAAACAGAAAAAGGTCTCGCTCTCCGGCGATTAGCAGAACGTCCTCCGAGACCCAACCCGCTGCTGAGACGATCTCGGGGAAGCGCCATTCACGCGGGCCGTCGCGGTCTTGCGACAGCAGTTTCTGGTTGGTGATATCGAACCAAAACATTTGTTCACGAAGCGGGTGCCAGAGCGGGCCTTCGCCCAACTCACACAGGCGAGAGTCAAAAATCATGCGCGGGCCTCATCGTATGCGGTGACGATTGCGCGAGCTTTGGCCGCGACTTCGGCAACCGACAGGCCAGGCCTGTAAAGTGCTGTGCCTATCCCAAAACCACTGGCACCCGCTTTGATCCATTCGCCGAAGTTCGAGGCACCCGCCCCACCTACGGCATAGACCTCACAGGTTTTCGGCAAAACGGCGCGGATGGCTTTCAGACCGTCTGGGCCGATCAGGTTCGCCGGGAAGATCTTCAGCCCGTCTGCGCCTGCCGCCAAAGCGGCGAAGCATTCGGTGGGCGTCATGACCCCCGGCCAACTGGCCATGCCAGCGGCTTTGCTGGCGCGGATCACATCGGAGTTGCAGTTTGGCGAGACAATCAGACGCCCTCCCGCAGCGGCGACGGCGGCCACATCCTGCACGCTCAGCACCGTGCCAGCCCCGATTTCTGCCTGCGATCCGACGACCTTAACCATCGCCGCTATCGAGTCCAGCGGATTGGGCGAATTCAGCGGCACCTCAATGCGGGTGATGCCAGCGGCGATCAGCGCCTCGGCCACGGGCACGGCCTCGGCCGGGGTGATACCCCGCAGAATGGCGATCAGGGGGCGGGTCATGGCTTGGCTTTCTGCAAAATACCGCGTGCAGCGGCAAGGCCTGCGAGGGTGCCGGCGGTGGCGTCTAAAGCTTGGGAAGTTGCCCCTTGCGCGGTGAGCGCAGAGGCGTAGCGGCTGGACAGCGCTTCGACCCCGATCAGAACAATTCGCTGACCGAGCCAATAGGGTTTGGCGGCGGCGAGTTCCAATCCGATCAGCAGCCCCGACAATCGCGAGCGGGCTGCAGCCGGCGAAAGCCCGCTCAATAGGCCTTCGGCGCGCAATGTGAACAGGCGTGCGGAAATCTTCTCGGGTCGCTCCATCGCATCTGCCAACCCTTGTGCAAAAGCGGCCTCATCGCTGCCCTCGCCTGCCATGCCATACCGCAACACCGACTGTTGCGACAGCAGCGCGAACATCTCTCCGGTCATGAAGGTTTGGAACGACACCACCTCGCCCGCCGAAACATGCACCCATTTGGAATGGGTGCCGGGCAGGCAGAACACGCCATCAAACCCCGGAAGCAGCGCCAAAGCCCCTGCGATTTGGGTTTCTTCGCCGCGCATCACGTCTGCGGGCCTAGCTTGGGATAGGCCGGGCGCGATCATCATCTGCAAGCGCGGGTCAACGGTGGGCACCGCCATCAGTTCGCCCGGCGCAACCGGGGCGCAAGGGACGTGACGATAGGGCGCTTCCATCCAGCCTTGACGCGCGCCGACCATACCGCAGGCGATCACTGGCGTCACACCCGTGCCCAGCCAAGGCGCAATCACCTTCAACAGTGCTGGTTCAAATTCGGCCTTTGCCAGTTTGGCCATGCCTTCGTCAGAGTTGCCCGAAACCAGCACGCCCTCAGGCCCCATCCCCCAAGCGCGCAGATTTGAAGTGCCCCAATCGACGGCGATCCAGTCGGGTGTCATTCTGGTTCCATTATTTGAAACTAAGTCTTGCATAATGATAGTAATAAGATTTACCCTGGGGCCTGTCAATTCCGATGGGGCAAGATGCGCGGTAATAGTCACGATGATCAGCAAGATGGCACGGTAGGCAAGGCGCTGGACGTTTTGGAGACGGTGGCCGCGCTTGCCCCAGTGCGGTTCAGCGATCTGCTGGCGCGCGGCGGCTATCCGAAGGCGACGCTGTATCGCCTTCTGCAGACCCTGACGCATCAGGGCATGCTCAACTATGATGAGAATCATGGCAACTATAGCCTAGGGCTGCGGCTGGTCAGGCTGGCGCATAATGCTTGGGCGCAAAGCTCGCTTGCCCCACTGGCGCGGCGGGCATTGGATGAACTGGCGGCGCTGACGGGTGAGACGGTGCATCTGGCGCAGATGGATCAGGGTCAGGTCCTGTATGTCGACAAGCGTAACGCCGCTCGGCCTGTCGAAATGTTTTCGCAGGCGGGCAAGGTTGGGCCAGCCTATTGCACCGGCGTCGGCAAGGCGATGCTGGCGTTTATGCCCGACGCGGCGCTGGCCGCAGCCTTGGCGCGGCAGAGCTTTCACCGCTTTACCTCGCAGACCTTGGACAGCCCTGCCCTGTTACTTGAACTGACCGCAATCCGCGCGCGATGCTATGCCTATGACAATGAGGAGCATGAGCTGGGCATCATCTGCGTGGCCGCCCCCATTCTGGCCCGCTCGGGGCGGATGATCGGCGCGGTTTCAGTCACCTCAACCACGGCGCGCAGCAGCTTGCAGGCTTTAGAGACGCATGTAGAGCGGTTGAAGGTGACAGCGACTGAGATTGCAGCCGAGGCGGAAAGCTGGCGGTTTCCCGAACACGGTTAGGCAGACAGATACCGCCGCCTCAGTCGGAAAAGTGCGTCCCACCCCGGATTGCGGCCAAATCCAACTGCCGCTGACGCTCGCGGAAACGGTTGCGATCCGCCTCGGAATACTCGCCCGCGCAGTGGTGGCAACAAGCCCCTCGCTCATATTCCGGGCGCTGTTTGTCCTCGCCGCTGATCGGGCGACGGCAGGCATGGCAACTGTCGTAGTCGCCGGGTATCAGCCCATGCCCAACCGAGACGCGGCCATCAAACACATAGCATTCGCCATCCCACATCGAAGCTTCAGCGGGCACATCTTCAAGATATTTCAGGATGCCGCCCTTAAGGTGAAACACTTCATTCACCCCCTGCCCCAGCAGGTAATTCGTTGATTTTTCACAGCGAATCCCACCTGTGCAGAACATGGCAATCCGCTTGCCCCGGTATTCGTCTTTATGCTCTGTCCACCATTTCGGGAAATCTCGGAAGGTTCGAATATCGGGGTCAACCGCACCCTGAAAGGTGCCGATGCCAACCTCGTAATCATTGCGCATATCAATCAGTGCCACATCCGGCGAGGAGATCAGCGCGTTCCAATCCTGCGGTGCCACGTAAGACCCCACTCGCGCCACCGGATCGACATCCGGCTGGCCCATGGTGACGATCTCATGCTTCAGCTTCACCTTCATGCGGCCAAACGGCAGCTCGGCGGTGTAACTTTCCTTATGCTCCAGCGCCGCACAACCTGGCAGAGTCCGCAGATGTGCGAGAACGGCGGCGATCCCGGACGCTGGCCCAGCGATGGTGCCGTTTACACCCTCCTGAGCAAGTAGGAGCGATCCCTTCACGCCATGCTGGGTGCAAACCTCGATCAGCGGCCCACGCAAAGCATCGGGGTCGGGGAAGCGGGTGAAGTGATAAAGTGCGGCAACGGTCAGCATGGCTGCGATTTACGCCTAAGCGCGGGACAGGGCAACATCTATAGCAGCCACATGTTCAAGCCATCGACGTGCTTTCGGTTGACCGGAAAGAAGGCGGTGCTTACCCAATAGACACCCGGAACAGGAGACCCCGATGCGCCCAGCCGATGAAGCCTTGATCGTGATCGACATCCAGAACGATTTCTGCCCCGGCGGCGCTTTGGCGGTGGCGGGGGGCGATGCAATTATCCCGCAGGTCAACGCTTTGATGGCGGAGTTTGACTGCGTTGTGCTGACGCAAGATTGGCATCCGGCGGATCATTCCTCCTTCGCGGCCAACCATCCGGGGACGGAGGCATTTTCGCTGATCGAGATGCCTTATGGCCCGCAAGTTTTGTGGCCGGTGCATTGCGTGCAGGGCTCTGTGGGAGCTGAGTTTCATGCCGATTTGCGGACGAAGCCGGCGCAACTGATTGTGCGTAAAGGTTTTCGCTCTGGCATCGACAGCTATTCGGCGTTTTTTGAGAATGACCGCACCACCCCTACCGGGTTGGAAGGCTATCTGCGCGCGCGCGGGATAAAGGTGCTGACTCTGGTCGGCTTGGCCACGGATTTCTGCGTCGCCTATTCGGCACTGGATGCGGCAAGGCTTGGGTTTTCGGTGACCCTGCTGGCAAGTGCCTGCCGCGCGATTGATCTGAATGGCACGCTTGCCGAGGCAAAGACGAAATGTCAGGCGACAGGCGTGCATTGGGTCGGGTGATACTCATCTGACGTTAACCCTTGCAGGATAGGCTTGCCCGATGAGAGGCAAGGGCCGTAGGGAATGAACGCAGCGATCAGCAGTGAAATCGGCCTGTTTCTGGCCCGCAACAGCAGGGACGGGCTGTTTCTTCGCTATGCGCGGGGTCGCGCACGTGGCTTCCTCATGCGTCAGACGATGACGTTGATCGGCTCTGTCAGCATTGCGGCACTGTCGTCGGTTTGGCTTGGGGCTTTGGCTGGTTGCCTGGCGTTGATCGGCGAAGCGACTGATTGTAGTGTGCTATTTTACATATCCCGCCGTTTTACCGACGCAGAGGTGCCGAAGGCTGCCCGTATCGGCGCGGCATTTTCCGGC
This sequence comes from Cypionkella sp., assembly GCA_046590425.1. Lineage (GTDB taxonomy): Bacteria > Pseudomonadota > Alphaproteobacteria > Rhodobacterales > Rhodobacteraceae > Cypionkella. Next base: position 42,527 of record JBKJTI010000007.1, read on the forward strand.
ACGGTACAGGCACTGACGATTGCCGCTTGCGTGATGATCTGCTGGCGACTGATTCCGTTGCAAGGTGCGCGATTTTTCGCAGCCGCTTTCCTGATGTCTGCGGTGATCAATGCTGGGTTGGTGCGGCACCATTTTGCCCTCGGCGCCACTTTGCGCCTGATGGTTTACGCGGTGACCTGTCTGGCCATGCTGCTTTCAGACATGCGTTCGGACACGCATCAACTGCTCGCAGAATCGTGGTTTTTATTCATTTCAGTCTTGATCATGGCCTATACCGCCACCTTGTTCATCCGCGCAGTCGAGCGTGGCCAGACCGAGCGTTTGCGGTTTGAACAGGCACTTCTGCACGAAAGCGTGGCTCTGGACAGCGCGCGGATTGCTGCTGCCGATGCCGCGCATAAGGCAGAGCGCCTTGCGCTTGTGGCGCAACATGCTACTGATTCTATTGTATTTACTGCGCCAGATGGCAGCATAGAATGGGTAAACGAAGGCTTTACCCGCATCACAGGCTATAGCTTTGATGAGGCCGTCGGTCAGCAAACGAGCGATCTCTTGAACGCCGATGAGACCAGCCTTGCCGCCCTAGACGACCTCTTAGAGGCGCGCGAAAATGCGACGCCGGTGCGGTTAGAGATTCAAAACCGCACCAAATCCGGTCGGGTGATATGGGTTGACATCTCCATGTCTCCCGTGATCGGCCCCGACGGCAAGCCCAGTGTCTATATCGCTGTGGAGCGGGATGTGACCCAAGCCAAAGCCCATGCCGCAGAGTTTGCTGAGGCACGCTCCGCAGCCGAAGCGGCGGCGCAGGCCAAATCCCAATTCCTTGCCACGATGAGCCATGAGATTCGCACGCCGATGAATGGAGTGATTGGCGTGGCAGAGTTGTTGGAGGAAACCCCACTCGACCCGGTGCAGCGGCAATATGTCACCACCATCGTTGATTCCAGTCGGGCGCTGCTGACCATCATCAACGACGTGCTCGATCTGTCCAAGCTTCAGGCCGGTCGGTTTGATCTTCTGGTTGAGCCGTTCTCCATCACCGAGGCGGTGGCGCGCGCTTTGGATCTTCTGCGTCCGACAGCAATGAAAAAGGCGATTTTGTTGCAAGCAGATCTGCCGTCACTGGATCATCTGCATTTGGGGGATTCTGGTCGGCTGCGTCAAGTTCTGTTGAATCTGCTTGGGAATGCCGTGAAATTTACTACGAAGGGCAGCGTGAACGTATCGGTACACATCATACCGGAAGGCCTGTGCGACCAGATCCGGATCGCGATCACCGACAGCGGCATTGGCATTGCAGCCGATCGCATCGGGCATGTGTTTGACAGCTTTGCGCAGGCCGACACCACGATCTCGCGGCAATTTGGCGGCACCGGTCTTGGCCTGACAATCTCGCGTTTGCTGGCGCAGCAAATGCGAGGCGATATTGAAGTGGCGTCTGAACTGGGCGTTGGGTCGGTCTTTACGCTGGTTCTGCGTCTGCCCCGCGTGGCGCAAAATCGGGTGCAGTTGCCCAGCCTCAATATAGCGCCGAAGACAAACTTGCGCGTGTTGGTCGCGGAAGACAATCGCACCAACATGCTGGTGACGCGCAAGTTGCTGGAACGCTGTGTTGCGTCGATTGATGAAGCTGAAAACGGCAAGCTGGCAGTGGCGGCCTATTGGCGTGCGCAGCCGGACCTTGTGCTGATGGATGTCTCAATGCCCGAGATGCATGGTCAGGATGCCGCCCGCGAGATCCGGCGGTTTGAGGCCGAAACTGGTCTGCCGCGCTGCCCGATTGTGGCGTTGACCGCCTATGAGTCGGCTGAGGAAGCCGCTTTGTGCCTTGCGGCTGGCATGGATGCAGTTTTGACCAAACCATTGATCCGCGCGGAGCTTTACGCTTTGCTGGAACGTACGGCCGCCGCGCGGGATCGTTTTGACGACGCCCCCCTTCATGCCTTAGACAGGGCAGCAAAGGGAGGGCTGTCATGGTCGACATCGCCGCGCGCGTCTGGAATCACAAGTGGAAGATCGACCCGATCGTCCGGTCGCTGATTGACACCGATTTTTACAAGCTATTGATGTGTCAATCTATTTTTAGAAATAAGCCGGATACTGTCGTTACCTTCAGCCTGATCAATCGCTCTAAATCCGTGCGATTGGCCGATTTGGTCGATGAGGCAGAGTTGCGCGAACAATTGGATCATGTCCGCTCGCTCAGCCTGACACGGGGCGAAAGCACTTGGCTGCGCGGCAATACCTTTTATGGCAAGCGTCAGATGTTTCGCCCGGATTTCATGGAATGGTTTGAGGGCATGCGACTGCCCGCCTATCATCTGGAAAAGCGCGACGGACAGTATGAGTTGACCTTTGAAGGCAGTTGGCCCGAGGTGATGCTGTGGGAAATCCCGGCACTTTCGGTGCTGATGGAATTGCGCAGTCGCGCCGTGTTGGAAAAACAGGGGCGGTTTGAATTGCAGGTGCTGTATGCCCGCGCGATGACCAAACTGTGGGAGAAGATCACTCAGTTACGCGAGATTGACGGCCTTAGGATCGCCGATTTTGGCACGCGGCGCAGGCATTCTTTTTTGTGGCAGGATTGGGCGGTGCAAGCCATGCAAGAGGGGTTGGAAGGCAAGTTCACCGGCACTTCAAACTGCCTGATCGCCATGCGCCGCGAAGTTGAAGCGATTGGCACCAACGCACACGAACTGCCGATGGTTTACGCAGCGCTTGCCAATTCTGACGCGGAACTGGCGCAATCGCCCTATCAGGTGCTCGCCGACTGGCAGGAGGAACATGACGGAAACCTGCGGATCATTCTGCCGGATACCTTTGGCACCGAAGGCTTTCTGAAACGCGCGCCGGACTGGCTGGCGTCTTGGACGGGCATCCGGATTGATAGCGGCGATCCGGCGACGGCGGCAGAAATTGCCATTCAATGGTGGAAGGATCGCGGAGAAGATCCGCGACAAAAGCTGGTGATCTTTTCGGACGGTCTTGATGTGGACAAGATCGTTGAGTTGCAAAAGCAATTCCGGGGTCGTGTCAAGGTTTCCTTCGGCTGGGGCACGATGCTGACCAATGATTTCCGTGGCTTAGCGCCCGATGATGGCTTGGCTCCGTTCAGCGTCGTCTGCAAGGCGATTGCGGCCAACGGGCGGCCAACGGTGAAGCTTTCCGATAATCCCAATAAGGCGATGGGCCCGGCGGAGGAGATTGCGCGGTATAAGCGGGTGTTTGGGGTTGGGGACCAACTCGCGCAGGCGGTGGTGGTTTAGGCCATCACCCTTTGCGCGCACATCACCGCGCGGGCGATGTGGGATTTGTGGATCGGATCATTGGGCGCTAGACGCGGAGCCGTCCAACCTACCGAGGTGCAGGTCCGTGCCAAGGTGAAAATCTCAGCCATTTTGGTACTGACGGGACGGGTTTGGCCGTAGCCTGCCAGCAAAGCATCGCGGATTTGCGCGTAATCCGGTTCATACAGGTTCTGGCTCAGCGCTGTGCCAAGGTCGTAAAGCCTGAAGCCAAAGCCAGAGTCGTCAAAGTCGATCAGCGACAGCGCGCCTTGGTTCACAATGACGTTTTCGCGCAGCACGTCGGCGTGGATCAGACCAAAATCACCGCTCTCCTGCTGGTGTCTGCTGATCTGATCGCGCAGAAACTCTCGCGCCTCCCGCAGGATTTCGGCTTGGCTTGGGCTTGCGGCAGGATGGTCCCAGAACCGACCCCATAGAGGAGTCTCGCCAACCAGCCCATCAATATCCCAACGCGGGCGGGTGAAATCGGCAGGCAAGATCAAGCGATCTGTGACAGCATGGATATTAGCAAGCAGTTCGCCCAGGCCAGAATGGCGTTTGAGCCGATCTTCTCGCGCGCAAGGCAACGGTTTGCCTGCCTCACCAAACGCCTCGCCCTGCATCCAATCAATGATCGAGGCATTGCGTCCGCTGGATAGTTTCACCAGATACCCACCCGAGCGGCTGGGAAGAGCGGCAGGCACCGCAGCACCTTGACGGACCAAAGCTGCACACCACCATAATTCAGATTGGATCGCGGCATCGTCCTGATAGCCTTGACGATGTAGACGCAGCGCCGCGCGACCCGAAGGCAGGGCAACCTCGAACACCGCGTTTTCGCGATTGCCCAACAGCCGCGTTACGCTGCCATTCCAGTGGCTTACGGCTTCGGCGGCCAAGGCTTCAATCGTCATTCCTCGTCACCTGGCTTGCTGCGCAGTGCTTTGACCTCGCCACGCTGCACCTTCGCAGCAACACGGCGCAGTTGGCTGCCGTAGCTGGGTTTTGTGGCGATGCGGCGCTTCGGGGCGACCAGGGCGGCGCGGATCAATTCGGCCAGTCGTTCGCGGGCGATTTCACGGTTACGGGCTTGGCTGCGAGTGTCCTCAACTTGAAGCACCAACGCGCCCTCTAAAGTCCAGCGCCGCCCGGCCAGTTTTTTCAACCGCGTCTTCACGCTAGTGGTCAGATTGGGGGAGCGCTCAGCCTCAAACCGCAATTCAACCGCTGTAGACACTTTGTTGACGTTCTGCCCACCCGGACCAGAGGCGCGCACAAAGCTTTCGCTCAGCTCCCAGTCGGCAATCGAAATGGTGTCGGTGATCCACAACATGCGGCCAAACTAGCGGGCTGTTTGGAAAAGAGAAAGGGCTGCCAGCCTGTACGTGGCAACCCTTTCCGAGATCTAAGGAGATGGGCCAGTTAGGTATCAAAAGCCCAATCTGAAGTTTGTTTCGCTAGAGGGCTGCCTCTAGAAAACACCCCCCACGACTGTCCCGACACCGCTCTCCAATATCACTCTAGACACTGGGTCACCTCCTTTCAAAATGTTGCCGATAAGGCAAGCCTGACATAGATTCTCGCTTTGTCAAAAGGTTTTACGCTGCGCGCGATGCGTATTTTGCGATTGCGAGTCTGAACGGCATCAAAGCGATTAAATCGACGGCAACTTTGACACAAAAGTCGGCCAATCCGAGCGAAACCCAAAGCGGGACTTCGGCACCAAAGCCCAAAAGCGGTACTTGGGCAGCGGCCCAGCTTACATCACTTGCCGGGTCCAACCAGATGAAAGCGCTGGAAAATGCCAGAGTGAAGAACAAAACCGTGTCCACACCGGAGCCGAGCAATGAGCCTAGGAACGGCGCGCGCCACCAAGCGGTGCGGCGCAGCTTGTCAAACACAGCTACGTCCAGAAGTTGGCCTATTAGAAAGGCAGCGCCCGAACCGATGGCGACCCGCAGGGTGACCAAAGGACCAAATTCCCCGATGATCTGCGTGCCAATCACCGAGCAGATCAAACCCACTGCGAAGCCAGCATAAACCACCCGACGAGCGGCTTTGGCACCCTCAAAGCGGTTGACCAATTCGGACACCAGAAACGCGAATGGATAGGTGAAGGCACCCCAGGTCAGCCATAGGCCAACCGGATATTGCACCAAGATATTCGAGGCCACCACGATGGTGGCCATGGCGATGACGCCAAGCAGCAGTTTGTTCATTGTATGATCCGTTTTTTACAAGGTCGCGGAGACTTGGTTCAGCCGTAGGTTTGGCCCATTATGGGACGCGGTGGCCTAGCGCGGGTGCGGGGGCCTGTCAATCCGGCAGTTGGTATTCGACAATCTGACTGCGCAGAAAGAAATTGAAATTGTCGTCCGACACCATCGTCGCGGTCAGATGCCCCGCCGCATCGCGCCAGATTGAGATGCCTTCGAGATTGTCATGGAGTCCGACCGGCGTTTCCAGCAGGGTTTCGCCTTGGTTGAAGCCTTTAGGGCCGAGGCTAAAACGGCGTAGGCGGCTGGAAAATCCGGCGAGGCCGCGAAAATCACGCTCTAGCAGGTAAAATTTGCCATCGGGGCCAAAATCTGCGCCGACTGGAAGATAGCCGCCCTCGCGCGTGATTTGCAGACGTTTATCCCATTTTCCGCCTTTGAAGCGATAGACCGGGAAGGGTTTATGCTCGGCCCCCGAGCGTTCGGGCAGAGTGTAAAGCGCGCCTTTTGCGTCAATCGCCAAAGCCTCTAGCGCAGAATTCTCTAGCATGGCTTTGAAGTCTGCGGGCGAAGGCAGGTCCTTTGCCGGACTGCCCAGTTTCGGATAGAACAGCACCCGCGCGCGGCCTTCAAACGAAATATAGACCGAGCCGTCTGACGCCAAAGCGATACCTTCGCTGTCGGAAAGGCCGGGCTTCAGCGGCTTGCCATCTGCGCCTTGCAGGGGTTGCACGGGTTGTGTTGAAATCGACGCGATCCGGCCAGCCTCGTCACGTGTAATGTGGCCTGTCGTGTAAGCGCCCCGGTCTGACAGCACGACGATATCGCGTCCGTTTTCGGACACTTCAATAGCAGAAAACCCGCCAAAACGCGGGGTGTCCATCATCCAATGGAAGGCATCGAGAAAGCCGGACGGCGGGGTTGGGCTGGCGCTGCTCTCAAGGCCCGCGATCAGCAGAAGCCCCGCCGCTACGGCGAGGAAAGCACGTCTGCGCATTGGCGAGGCAAATCGGCCATGGTGAATTCACGCGGGCCTTTCTTTCGTGGAACAGCGGGACCCGGATTTTTAACCGGCTTAGGGTTAAGATAGGCATCCGACACCCACCACGCCAGAGTTTCATCGCAGCCATCCCCGCCGTTGGAAAGCTCGGACACGCTTGGGGTCTGCGTCTCACACAGGCGTGCGCCTTTCGGACATTTCAGCCGGACGTGGAAATGCGTGTCATGTCCAGCAATGGGACGGATCTTTTGCAGCCATTTCTTGTCAGATTTCTTCGCTGCCTTGCACATCTCGATCTTCACCGCGGCGGCGACGAAGATCCGATCGACACGGGAATCCGAGGCTGCCGCTTTCAGCAACGCTGCATGACGTGGGGTCCAGTTTGCCGTCACTGATTTCTGATCGGCAGAGCGCACCGGGATGGAGCTGATGTTTTCGCGGTCTTTCCGGGAAAGGTTCAGCTTTTTCGGCGGCAGCATCCAGATGTCAGCATCTAGCCCAATCTGATGACTGGCATGGCCAGAGGTCATCGGCCCGCCACGCGGCTGGCCCATGTCGCCAATGTAAAGCCCGCGCCAGCCGATTTGCGTGGCGTTTTGCGACAAGTCTTCCAGATACTGAATCAGCACCGGATGGCCGAAATTGCGGTGGCGCGACAACCGCATCGCCTGCCATGTCGGCCCGGTTTCAGGCAATGCAACCAACCCGGCCGCACAGCCCCGCGCGTAAGAGCCAATCGGCATAGGGTCTTGCTGACTGGGCTGATCGGCCACACCGAACAACTTGTTCGCCAGTTTCTCGGCGTGAACTGGAAGTGGCGACAAAAGCACCAAACATAGAATCAGTTGACGGATCATGCCTGCTCGCCCTTGGGATTGACCCAAATTAACAGAATAAGCCCGATCAGGAAGACCAGGATTATCGGCGAAATGCCGATGCGCGCAGATCCGCTGTAGAACGAAACCAAAGCGATGAGGAAAGGCGTGATGAAACTCGCGACCTTTCCGGAAAGCGCAAATAAACCAAAGGCCTCCGTTGCACGATCCGGCGTCGTATGCCGCACCAACATCGTGCGCGAGGCGGCCTGCAATGGGCCACCAGCCGCGCCAATCAGCCCGCCGCAGATGTAGAAAATGATGTCGGCGGTGTTCGAGGCCGGATCCATCGGAATGCCCCACAGACTTTCGCGCGTCATCCCGACAATGACACTGCAGACCAAGATCAACACGACAATCGACCAGCCGATCACAAAACGCGGGCCAAAACGCCGATCCAATCGCCCACCAACCCACGAAGCCACCATCGCCGTGAGACCGCCCAGAATGCCGAACACGCCGATCTGGGTGATCGACCAATCCAACACGTTCGATGCATAAACCCCGCCAAACCCGTAAAGCGCGTTCAGTGCATCACGGTAGGCGAGTGAAGACCCCAGATAAGCCGCAAGGCTTTTGCGGAAGCGCAGGCTTTTCAGCAGATCGACCAAGCTGGCAAGCGCCGCGCCGATATGCAGGCGACCAGCGGGCATCTTCGGCTCTTTCACCCAAAGAAAAAACGGGATCATGAAGACCACATACCAAACCGCCGTCAGTGGTCCAACCATCCGCGTTCCTTCGCGCGATTCAGGATCTAGGCCAAAAATCGGGTCAATCCCAATCAGCGTTTTGCCCGTGGTGGCGCTTTCGGCGAACAGCACCAGCATCAGGATCAGCGCCAAAAGCCCACCCAAATAGCCAAACGCAAAGCCTGATCCCGAAATTGCACCGATATCGTCGTGATCGGAAAGCGTCGGCATCAGGGCATTGGTGAAAATGGTGGTAAACTCCATCCCGATGAAGCCAAGGCCGAAAAACGCCACTGCCCAAGTCAGCGTGCTGGCCTCACCGCCTGGCATCACCCACCAAAGACCATAGGCACCGGCGACATAGAACATCGAGAAGATCCAGACCCAGATCAACCGGCGCCCTGTGCCATCGGCAATCGCGCCAAGGATTGGGGCAAGCACCGCGACAATCACAGAAGCAATCGTCAAGCCAAAGCCCCAATAGGCCTGAGCCGCAGCTTTGGCCGCCTCTTCCTCCATGCCAGTGCCCATATAATAGCCTCGGGCGATTTCGGCAAAATATGGGCCAAAGATGAAGGTCAGCAACAAGGTGTTGTAGGGTTGGCTGGCCCAGTCGTAGAACCACCAGCCCCAGATGCGTTGCCGTGCCGTTGCCATGCCCTGCCCCCTTGTGCGGTTTTCGCCATTCAAGCCTGAAAAACTGCGACCGCGCAAGCGCTGTGCTTAAGCGCGTTGCGGCGGCCAAGGCCGCATCGCATCGGCGGCGATCCAAGCAGTGATCCAATCCGGCATAGCCGGGCTTTCGGTAGGATAACCCAGCGCCGCAATCACCTCATATGGCTTCACCATCCCCACTTTCGAGATGAACGCATAGCGCAGCAGCATGTGGCTGGTGCATTCCTCACCGCGCCAGAAACTCTGCTCGATATAGCCGAAGCGGTCATCCCAGCCGACCACTCGACTGATCTGGGTGACCTTCTGAAACACCGTCACCCGCTTACGATAACGCGTGGTGTTGCCTGCAACCGTGATGCCCCAGCCGTGCGCTTTCGCAACCTTTTCAAACCCCATCCGCACCGACATCGGAATCCGCCCGAGATCGAACAGAGTCAGGGTGCGGCCATTGTTCAACTCTCGCCATGGGTCGAGATCCCACGGCCAGATGCGATGGGTGCTGATATGGGCGTCAAACAGGCCCAAGGGTGGGGCGTTGCGAAATTTCCAAAGCTCTTTCGCCATGCGGATATAGGGATACATCGGGCACCTCCGCCGCCTGCAGTGCCTTTTGTCGCGGGAACCGTCAACCAAAACGCTGCGGAAAGCATTGCCCTTTTGGGGGTGGGGCGTTACCTCTGCCACAATCCTTTGTACTTGGAGCCGACTATGACCTCTGTGTTGCAGATTTTGCTGATGGTGCTTGATATCGCCAAGTGGATCATCCTGATCCATATCGTCATGAGTTGGCTGATCAATTTTCAGGTGCTGAACCTGCGCCAGTCCTTGGTGGCACAAATCTGGTATGGTCTTAACCGGCTGCTGGACCCGATATATAACCGTGTGCGCTCGATCTTGCCGAACACGCCGGGGTTGGATCTGGCGCCACTGATTGCGCTGCTGGTGATTTATGGCCTGCGGATCGTGGTCTATAACAACATGTACAGCTTTTCCTGATTTGATCCCGCGAGCGCCTGCGTGGCGCGAAGAAAGACCATGCCCGCACCGCAAGATCTTCTGCATTCGATTTTTGGCTTCCCCGGCTTTCGCCCCGGTCAGGAGGAAATTGTCGATGCGGTGATGGCGGGGCGTAATACGCTCGCGATCATGCCGACTGGTGGCGGGAAATCTTTGTGTTTTCAACTGCCTGCCTTGTGTCGCGATGGCGTGACAGTGGTGATCTCACCTCTCATTGCGTTGATGCGGGATCAGGTTCGCAGCTTGAAGGAAGCCGGGGTTGAGGCGGGCGCGCTGACCTCGGGCAATACAGAGGAGCAGACCGAGGAAGTGTTTGCGGCGCTGGATGAAGGTCGGTTGAAGCTGCTGTACATGGCGCCCGAACGGCTGGCCTCGTCTGCCACCCTGCCGCTGCTGCGCCGGATCAATTGCACGATGATCGCGGTGGATGAGGCGCATTGCGTCAGCCAATGGGGCCATGATTTCCGCCCGGATTATCTACGCATTGGGGAGTTGCGGAAGGCGCTGAACGTGCCTTTGGCCGCCTTTACCGCCACGGCGGATGAGGAAACCCGCGCTGAAATCGTCACGCGGCTGTTTGACGGCAAAGCGCCGGAGAGTTTCCTGCGCGGCTTTGACCGCCCGAATATCCACTTGGCCTTCGCGGTAAAAGACAGTCCGCGCGAACAGATTTTGCGGTTTGCCGGGGCGCGGCGGGGGCAATCCGGCATCGTCTATTGCGCCACTAGGGCGAAGACTGAAACCCTTGCGCAGGCTTTGAAAGCCGAGGCGCATTCCGCTTGCTACTATCATGGCGGGATGGACGCCGAAGTTCGTCGCCGCGTTGAAATCCGGTTTCAACAGGAAGACGGGCTGATCGTGGTGGCCACGGTTGCCTTCGGGATGGGCATCGACAAGCCCGATATTCGCTGGGTCGCACATGCCGATTTGCCTAAATCCATCGAGGGCTATTATCAGGAAATCGGGCGTGCAGGACGCGACAGCGCGCCCGCCGAGACGCTGACGCTCTATGGCCCCGACGATATTCGCCTGCGCCGCACCCAGATTGACGAAGGTGCCGCGCCGCCGGATCGCAAAGCCGCCGACCACGGGCGTCTGAACGCGCTGCTGGGTTTGGCCGAAGCGATGGCTTGCCGCCGTCAGGTGTTGCTGGGGTATTTCGGTGAAGTGGCTGAGCCCTGCGGCAACTGCGATCTATGCCAACGCCCCGCGCAACTGTTCGACGCCACCGATGCTGTGCGCAAAGCCCTGTCCGCGATGCTGCGGACAGGGGAATGGTTTGGTGCTGGTCATCTGATCGATATCCTCACCGGAAACTCCACCCCCAAGGTACGCGAAAAAGGTCATGATCAACTACCCACCTTCGCGGTTGGGCGAGATCTGTCGAAACCCGCCTGGGGGGCGGTGTTTCGTCAGATGATGGGTCGCGATTTGGTGCGGCCTGATCCGGATCGCTTTGGTGCTTTGCGGATGACCGAGGCCGCACGCCCTATCCTGCGCGGCGAGGCGTCGATCACCTTGCGCAAGGACACCATCGACAAAGCCATGCCGCGCGTGGCGATCAAAACCCAAGTGTCCGAAGAAGACGCCAGCCTGCTATCGGCCCTGAAAGCCAAGCGTCGGGCTTTGGCCGAAGCCGCGGGCGTGCCCGCTTATGTGATCTTCGCCGATAAGACCTTGATTGAAATGGCAGAAGTGCGCCCCGCCGATTTGGATGCAATGATGGGCATCACCGGGGTTGGCGCGAAAAAACTGGAAAGCTATGGCGCTGCGTTCTTGCAGATTATCACTGGGGCAGCACCTGTGCCGATGCACCCGGCGCGTCGTGCGCTCGCGGGGCGAGACGCTGGCGCGGTGTGTGATCGGTTGAATGAGGTGCAACTGGGACTCGCGCGAGGGGAAGATGGCATCGGCAAGCATCTGTCCTGCACCCAATCTACCCTGCGCCATATTGCGGAAAGGCGGCCTTCCACTTTGGCCGAACTGGCCAACATTCAAGGCATGGGCGATCAGAAAATCGACCGTTTCGGCACCGCCTTCCTTGGTGTCTTGCGCGAGGCATGAAGCACGCTATGTCTAGCCGCGAAGGAGCCCGCCCTTGCTGACCGTGATTTCTCCCGCCAAACGATTGAATGAAACGCCGCATCCTACCGATGTCGCCGCCACCAACCCGGATTTTGCCCCCGATGCGCTGCGTCTGGCGAAGCTTGCACGCGGGCTGAGCGTCGCCGATCTCTGCGCGCTGATGGATATTTCTCCCGCTTTGGGTCAGTTAAACCACGCGCGGTTCAAGGCCTTTCGCGCCGATGCAGTTGGACTGCCTGCGGCCTTCACCTTTGACGGCGATACTTACGCTGGGCTTGAAGCCCGCAAGATGGAGCCCGATACTTTGCTTTGGGCGCAAGGGCATTTGCGGATTTTATCGGGGCTTTATGGCTTGCTGCGGCCATTGGATGCGATCCAGCCCTATCGCTTGGAGATGGGCAGCAAGCTGGAAAACCCGAAGGGCGCGGATCTTTACGCCTATTGGGGCAGCAAAATAGCCAAATCTTTGAACGTGTTAGCCGCCGAGCAAGGTGCGAAGGTATTGATCAACTGTGCGTCGGCAGAGTACTTTGGCGCTGTTGATCTGAAAGTGCTGAAGCTGGCTGTGGTGACTCCGATGTTTTTGGAAGAGCGTAATGGTGACGCCAAAGTCGTCAGCTTTTGGGCGAAGAAAGCCCGCGGGGCAATGGCGCGCTTCATCAGCCAGCACCATCTGACCCAGCCCGCCGATCTGCGCGATTTTGATTTGGGGGGTTACACCTATAGGCCCACCCAATCGGACGCGACACGGCTGGTTTTCTCGCGCCAAGCGGCAGCACTCGCGGCTTAGGCCGCCTGTTCGGCAACGGCGATGGGGCGCACGAAGCTCGGGCAGTAGTCCGCCAGCGTTTCGGTGATAGCCCCCTTTCGTAGCGGTTTGGTCATGTAACGGTCGATCCCGGCGGCAAGAATGCCTTCGGCGTCACCATCCATCGCATGTGCGGTTAACGCGACAATCGGCACATGGGTTTTGTTATCCTCAAGCGCGCGGATGGCACGCGCCGCGTCACGCCCATCCATCTCGGGCATGGAAATATCCATGAAAATCAGATCCGGCCGAAAGCTTTGGAATAGGGCCACGGCTTCTACCCCGTTGTTGGCAAAAACCAGTTCGATGTCGATCTCGCGCACCATTTTTTGAAACACCAGTTGGTTGGTGCGGTTGTCTTCTGCGGTCAATACCCGCATCTGACGACGTTCTGCCTCTGGCACAGCTTCGATGATCGGCGCGGGTTCGGTCACCGGCGCTGCCAATGATTGCAGGCGACGATAAAGATCGGCGCGCAGGATGGGTTTTTGCAAAGTCGCCGCCAGGTATTGCGCGCCTTCGACCTCGCGGGCATTGGCGGGGCTGGACGACAACAGTAGGATTGGGGTTTCGATCCCTTTGGCGCGGATGCGGCCGGCCAGAGCCAAGCCATCCATCTCGGACATTTCATGATCGGTGATGATGGCGTCAAAGCTGCCGCGCTCTAGCGCCAACAGCGCCTCGGCACCCGACCGGCATAGTGTGACTGTGATGCCACAGGGCACCAGTTGGCGCTCAAGAATGGTACGGTTGATAAATTGATCGTCCACCACCAGCACGCGTTTGACCGTGATTGGCAAACGTGGTTCCTCGGCGTCTTCGGCAATCGGCAGCGGGATACGGAAACCAAAGCAGGCGCCCTTGCCCAGATCGCTGTCAACCCAGACCTCTCCTTCCATCCGTTCCACCAGCCGTTTGGTGATCGCCAGACCCAGACCGGTGCCTTCAAACTTGCGGTTTGACTGGCTTTCAACCTGGTTAAATTCACCGAAGATATGTGCGAGGTTTTCAGGCGCGATGCCGATGCCAGTGTCCTCGACCGTGATGTGCAAATCTTGTTCGCCCGCCTCGCCCTCAAGCCCGACAACGCGAATCAGCACATGGCCTTTATCGGTGAATTTCACCGCATTGCCGATCAGATTAATCAGAATTTGCCGCAGCCGCCCCGGATCGCCGATGTATCGCGTGGGTAGAAACATGTCGAAATCAATCATCAGATCCAGCCCCTTTTCGCGGGCGCGTGGCTGCAACAGCATTGCGATCTCGTGGATTGTACGTTCCATATCAAAGGGTTCCGGGTGTAGCGTCAGCCGCTCTGCCTCAATCTTCGAGAAATCGAGAATGTCGTTGATAATCACCAACAATGCCTCGCCTGACGAGCGTATGGTTTCGGCGAACAGGCGCTGTTCTTCGGACAAAGTGGTGTCGCAGAGCAGTTCCGCCATGCCGACCACGCCATTCATCGGGGTGCGAATTTCATGGCTCATATTGGCGAGAAAGGCCGATTTGGCGCGGCTGGCGGCCTCGGCGGCCAATCGCGCAGCCTCCAACGCCACCTGTTGGGCTTTCAGATGGGTAATATCCACCCGCAGACCAACCCGCCCGCCATCCGGTGTGGCGTGATCTTGCGCACTGATCCAGCGACCGTCCGCTAGCTGTTGTTCAACGGCAGCGCCGGGATTGCGGTGTTGCGCCAAGCGTTCGGGCAGCCATTCTGCCTCTCGCCCCATGGCGTCCAAATGTTGGCCGTGGCGCAGCCCATAACGCAAAATATCTTCGAACTTCGCGCCCGGAACGATGGCGGGGGCCGAAGCCGAATAGATGTCACGGTAGCGTTGATTACATGTCAAAAGTCGTTCCTCTCTGTCAAACAGCACGAAGCCATCGGGAATTGCTTCAATGGCGGCCCAGATTCGCATTTGTTCGGTGATATCAAGCGCAAGGCTGACCATATCGCCGTCGCGAGCGCGCTGATCGACCATACGCACCCATGTGCCCGTCTTGAATTGCACGGTGATCGGCTCGATAGACTCTGCTTCCCAGCGGGCCAGCATGTCGGCAACCCAGACATCGGGGGTAAGCGCGCCCAGTTCCACCAAGCCGCCCTCTGCCACAATACACAATAGATCGGCATAGGGCAGGCCCGGCACGACTTCGGGATCATGAAAGGCGGAAAGGTAGGCCGCGTTGGCGGTGATCAGCTGCTGGTTGCAATCGAACACTGCGAAGCCATCTTTGATGGTGTTGATGCTATCCCACAATCGGCGCTCTGCCATCACCGCCATCGTATGCGCGCGGTCAAGGTCTTCGACGAAGCGCGATTGCTGCCCCTTCAACTGTTCCGCCTCTGTCAGCGCCGATTTCACCACCTGACGTTGCTCGACGATCTGGTCGGACAAAGCGCGGGCATGAAGGCCAAGCTTGGCATTGGCGGCAAACAGCTCACGGCTTTTTTGCTCGAGCAGCCGTTCCGCCGCCAACCGCGCGCGCCTTTCCTTTGCCAGCCGTTCTGCGAAATCCATGCCCGCCCCGTTCCGTCGCATTCTGTGCGCCCGCGTCGCAAGCGGGCCGTTGAGTCTTGGGCAATTTGGCGCAACAAAATGAATCATGGATTAAGATGACAAGTTTCGTTGTGCGGATCAGATGTCTTGCCAATGCGGCGGCCCACATGCGACAGTCGATCCACTGATTTCAGGGAGGATTTTGGCGATGCACATTAGGCTCGGTCGTGCCCTTATGGGTGCTTTTGCAAGTTTGTTTGTTCTGGCAGCGATGCCTGCTGCGGCGCAGGATCTGATCCCCAGCAAGCGTCTGATTCTCAGCGAAAACACCGATATGCCCGGCGGCGATATTGCGTCGATTTTCGACACTACTTTAGAGGCCTGCCAACGCGCCTGCCTGACCAATAAGCAATGCAAGGCTTTCACCTTCAACACCCGCAACGGCTCATGTTTCCCGAAATCCAAAGTGGGTGAGGCTGCAGCTTTTGACGGGGCCTATTCCGGCACCGTGCTGGAGGCCGAGAAAGGTGCAGAAGACCGCGCCAAGACCCGTCGGACTGAGTTGAGCTTCGTGCAGGTTTGGGAACTTTCCGGCATCACCCAACAAGCCGAACAGCTTGCCAATACCCACACCACCAATGGCTATTCCGCCAAAGATCATCTTGGGGCTGCTGCGGATGCAGAGGCGAATGACGATTTCGCGCTGGCCAGCAATTACGGCGGTGCCGCGCTGAACCTGACCGATTCTGCTGATGGCTGGGCGGAATATGCTCGGCTGCTGCTGGCTGCGGGGCAAAAGGCCAGTGATCGCAGCTATCTGGACCGGGCGTATTATGCCTCTGTCAACGCTTTCCTGCGCTCGGACAACAAGGCACAGGAACACACGATTCTGCTGACCATGGGTGATGCATTAGAGGCAATCGACCGGGGCCGCGACAAGGTGCAGGCCCTGAGGCTGGCACAAGCTTTACAACCGCGTGACGATACGGCTTTGGCGCTGGACGATGCGATTGGCAAATACGGCTTTCGCATTGTCGATAACATCGTGCAAACCGACACCGCCCGGCCGCGCATCTGCGTGAATTTCTCGGAAAATCTGGCGAAATCGGGTGTTGATTACGCCAGCTATGTGCAACTGGCCGATGTCGGCCAGACCGTGACAACCGATGGCTGGCAGCAGCTGTGCGTTGAAGGCGTGACCTTCGGGTCGCGCAACACCATCACTTTCCGCGAAGGGCTTCCGGCGGCGGATGGCCAGGCTTTGGCAAAATCCATCGACATCACCGCCTATGTCCGCGACCGAAATCCCGGCGTGCGCTTCCCCGGGCGTGGCTATGTGCTGCCACGCACGGGTGCCGCTTCGATCCCGGTGGAGACCGTAAACACTGAGAAACTGGAATTGTCGCTGTACCACGTGACTGACCGTAACCTGCTGCGTTCGTTGCAGAATGGCTATTTCGGCACCCCGATGGCGGAGTATCAGGAGTATGATTTCTCCAGCCAGATTGGTTCTGAAATCTGGAAGGGTGAAGGGTCTGTCAAGCAAGAGGTGAACGTTGATATCACCACCCGCCTGCCACTGGATGAGGCGCTGAAGGGTCAACCGCCGGGAATTTATGCGCTGCGCGCAGCGGTTCCGGGTGTTGATCCCTATGTCGTGCCCGCGGGCTGGCAGTGGTTTGTGGTCTCCGATCTGGGTCTGACCACGATGTCAGGCGTCGATGGGCTGCATGTCTTCGTGCGCAGCCTTGGCACTGCGGCCGCGGTGGATGGCGTGACCGTTGATCTGCTCTCGACCACCAACGAAGTTCTGGGCTCGATCAAAACCGATGCGCAAGGCTATGCCAAATTTGATGCCGCTTTGGCGTTGGGCACGGGCGGGCAAGCTCCTGCTATGATCGTCGCACATGATGACACCGATCTCGCCTTCCTGTCGCTGACTGAGCCCGAGTTTGACCTGTCGGATCGGGGTGTGGCGGGGCGAGAGGCATCGCCGCCGGTCGACGTATTCCTGACCACCGATCGCGGCGCCTATCGCGCGGGTGAGACGATCTATGCCACAGCGCTGTCCCGCGATGCCGAGACTGCGGCGGTTGAAAACCTGCCCCTGACTGCGATTCTGAAGCGTCCGGATGGCGTGGAATATTCCCGCGCACAGATGGCGGATGGCGGGGCCGGCGGTCATGTTTTTGCTATGCCGGTGGGCGGCACCGCCCCGCGTGGGGTATGGACGCTCGAAGTTTACGCAGATCTGGAAGCGAGCGCTTTGACCACACAAACCGTTTTGGTGGAAGACTTCTTGCCGGAGCGTATCGACTTCACCCTGGCACTGGCCGATCAACCGATCCGTCTTGGCGATGTGCCGCAGATGACTGTGGATGCGAAATACCTGTTCGGTGCGCCGGGGGCTGATTTGGCGATTGAGGGTGAGGTTCTGCTGCGGGCCGCGAAAGAGCTAGAGGCTTGGCCCGGCTATGTCTTTGGCCGCTACGATGCCCCGTTCGACGCGCAAATGTCCTCCTTCGGCGATATCGGCACCGATGCTGACGGCAAAGCCACCGTTGATCTGTCACTTCCCGCTGTCGAAGATCCCGGTCGCCCTTTGGAAATGCGCGCCACCGTGCGCGTGACCGAAGGCTCGGGCCGCCCGGTGGAACGCAAGGTCAGCAAACTGCTGGCACCATCCTCTGATCTGATCGGCATCAGGCCTTTGTTTGCCGATGTGGTGCCGGAAGGCTCGGAAGCCGCGTTCAGCCTGATCGGCATTGATCCCGAAGCCAAAGCCGCACCGATGAAAGTCAAATGGACGATCACGCGGATTGAGACGAATTACCAATGGTACCAAAGCAATAGCTCGTGGAACTGGGAGCCTGTCACCACCCGCAGCAAGGTCAACGAAGGCACCGTTGATCTGGGCGCAGAGCCTGCAAAAATTGCGGCCCCCGTGCAGTGGGGCGAGTATGAGCTATTGGTCGAACGCACAGACGGCGCGCCTGCGGCCAGCTCGACTAGCTTCTATGCCGGTTGGTATGCGCCTGCGGATGCGACCGACTCGCCCGACACGTTGGAGCTGTCACTCGACAAACCGGCCTATAAATCCGGCGATACCGCCACTTTGCGTATCGTTCCGCGTGCGGCGGGCATGGCACTGGTCACCGTTTTGTCGAACCGTCTGGTGTCGATGCAAGCGGTGGAGGTGAAGGAAGGCGAGAATACTATCCCGCTGAGCGTCACCGACGAATGGGGTGCTGGCGTTTACATCACTGTCTCCGTGCTGCGCCCGATGGATGTGGCCGCCGGCCGCAACCCGGCCCGCGCCTTGGGCCTGACCCATGCCAGCATCGACCCGGGCGCGCGTGCGCTGACGGCTACGGTGGAAACCGCACCCGAGGCCGTGCCGCGTGGGCCACTGGATGTGGCTGTTAAGGTTAACGGTATTGCGGCTGGTGACACCGCTTACGTCACCATCGCCGCAGTTGATCAAGGCATCCTGAACCTGACCGGCTTCCAGCCGCCAAACCCACAGAATCACTACTTCGGGCAGCGAAAACTGGGCGTCGGCATCCGCGACATTTATGGCCGCTTGATTGACGGCATGAATGGCGCCGAAGGCTCGGTGCGTTCGGGGGGCGATGCGGGCGCACAAGCGCGTCTGCAAGCACCACCGCCTACAGAAGAACTTGTGGCTTATTTTACCGGCCCGGTTCAAGTCGGGGCTGATGGTTACGCCCGCGCCTCGTTCACCCTGCCCTCGTTCAATGGCACGGTGAAGGTGATGGCGGTGGCATGGTCGAAAAAAGGTGTCGGTCAGTCCAGCGCTGACGTGCTGGTGCGCGATCCGGTTGTGGTGACGGCGTCCTTGCCTCGCTTCCTGCAGCCGGACGACCGATCGCGCCTGCTGCTGGAAATCGTCCATGCCACCGGGCCTTCCGGCCGGATGTCGCTGGATGTGTCCTCGACGGGTTTGAAGCTGGGCGATGTGCCTTCCGGCTTTGATCTGGGCGATAAGGCCAAGGCCACGTTCGCCATTCCGGTGACGGCGGATGCCATTGGAAACCAGACAATTGAGGTGGCTTTGACCACGCCGGACGGTAAGGTCTTGAGGAAAACCCTGACGGTTCCGGTGCAGATCAACGATCCTGCTGTCGTGCGGGTCAGCCGTCTTGATCTGAAGAAAGGTCAGGAATTCACTTTCGATTCCAACGCCTTCACCGGAATGATCCCCGGATCTGGCAAAGCCACGATGGCTGTTGGCCCCATCGCCCGCCTGAACGCTCCCGGCGTTTTGGCGGCGCTGGATGCCTATCCCTATGGCTGCACGGAGCAGATCACCTCCAAGGCGCTGCCGCTTCTGTATTTCGATCAAGTCGCGCTCGCAATGGATCTGCCGGGATCTGACAACATCAAACTGCGGGTCGAACAAGCTGTCGAAGAAGTGTTGACCAACCAATCCTCCAACGGTTCGTTTGGACTCTGGGGGCCGGTCGAAAACGGCGGCGATATGTGGCTGGATGCTTTCGTCACCGACTTCCTCAGCCGGGCGAAAGCGCGCGGCTATGCGGTGCCGGATCTGGCCTTCCGCAACGCGTTGGATAACCTGCGCAACCAAGTGAACTACCAAGCAGACTTCGACAGCGGCGGGGAGGCTTTGGCCTATGCGCTGATGGTTCTCGCCCGCGAAGGCGCCGCAGCTGTTGGCGATCTGCGCTACTATGCCGATGTGAAGGGTGATGCGTTCAGCACGCCTGCGGCGATGGCACAACTGGGCGCGGCTTTGGCCAGCTATGGCGACCAGCCACGCGCCGATGCGATGTTCCGCCGTGCAGGCGTGGCTTTGTCGACGCTGAAAGGCCGAGAAACTGAGCAGATCTTCCGCGCTGACTACGGCACCAACTACCGCGATGCAGCGGCTGTGCTGGCTTTGGCGGCTGAATCCGGCTCGAAGGCTGTAGATGTGGAGGCGCTGACTTCGCGCATCGCAACCACTTCGGCACTGTCCACGCAAGAAGCCACTTGGGCGTTGCTGGCCGCCAATGCGCTGATTGATCGCAAGGGGGCTGATGGCATTCTGATCGACGGCGCGCCTGCCAACGGCCCGTTGGTGAAGGTACTGGACGCGGCCAACACCGCGCCTGTGGTGGTGAAAAACTCCAGCGATAGCGACACCACGCTGACCGTAACCACCTATGGCGTGCCATCCGAGCCCGAACCTGCTGGCGGCAATGGTTATGCCATCACGCGGAATTACTACACGATGGACGGTCAAGCGACGACGCTTGAAGGCCTCAAAGTCGGCGCTCGTCTGATCACCGTGCTGGAGGTCACCCCCTTCGGTCGCGGCGAAGCCCGCCTGATGGTCAACGATCCGCTACCCGCCGGTTTTGAGATCGACAATCCGAACCTGATGTCCTCGGGTACGGACGCGCTCTCGGAACTGGGTCTGGAAACTGAGGTCGCGCATAGCGAGTTCCGGCAAGACCGTTTCCTGACCGCAATCGACCGCTACAGCAATGAAACCTTCCGGCTGGCATATGTGGTGCGCGCGATCTCGCCCGGCACGTTCCACCAGCCTGCGGCATCGGTCGAAGACATGTATCGACCCGACCTGACCGGGCGGACAGATGCGGGCACCGTCACCATTGCCGAGTGATGGGCGCGCGGTTTCTCTTTGTTCTGGCGGCGGGTCTGGGGCTCGCCGCTTTTTCAAATGACAAGCTGGATCAATGGGTTGATGCAACGGTTTTGCCACCGCTGCAGGTGGACACTTCGGTTGAAGTACTGGATCGCAACGGCGCGTTGCTGCGGGCTTACACCGTGGCAGATGGCCGCTGGCGGCTGGATGTCGCGCTTTCCGATGTAGACCCGAATTACATCGCAGCACTGCTCGCCTATGAAGATAAGCGGTTTTACAACCACGGCGGGGTCGATCCGCAAGCGCTTCTGCGGGCAGCCTTTCAAGCGGTTTGGAATGGGCGTGTGGTATCGGGCGGATCGACGCTGACGATGCAGGTGGCGCGTTTGCTGGAGGATGGCACCACAGGACAGATCGACGGCAAATTGCGGCAGATGCGGGTGGCGATGGCGCTGGAACGGCGGTTGACCAAGCAGGAAATTCTGTCGCTATATCTGCAACTTGCGCCCTATGGTGGTAACCTTGAAGGCATCCGGGCTGCGACGCTATCCTATTTTGGCAAGGAGCCTTTGCGCCTGACCCCAGCTGAGGCGGCGCTGTTGGTGGCGATTCCGCAAAGCCCGGAGACGCGGCGGCCGGATCGATCGGTCGAGCGCGGCACGGATGCCAGGGATAGAGTCCTGGCGCGTGCGTTGCGTGATGGGTTGATTGACGGTGAACAGATGCAGGCGGCACGGACCGAAGTCGTGCCCTCGGTGCGCCGCGCCTTCCCTGCGCTGGCGCCGCATATGTCTGACCGGATCATCGCAGAAGAACCAGGCCTTAAGCGGCATCAACTGACGCTGGACAAGACCTTGCAGAGCAAATTGGAGCGATTGGCTGCGGATATGGTCACCAACCGGGGCGACAGGCTGCAAGTGGCGATTGTAGTGGCGGATCATGCCTCGGGCGAGGTCCTTGGTTCCGTCGGATCAGCGGCATTTGCGGCGGATCGGCGGGCGGGGTTTCTTGACATGACACGGGCGATCCGCAGCCCCGGATCGACACTTAAGCCTTTGATTTATGGCTTGGCTTTTGATGAAGGTCTGGCGCATCCCGAGACTCTGATCGAGGATAAGCCGACCGATTTCAATGGCTACAAACCGCAGAATTTTGACCGCCGGTTTCGCGGCACCATCCGGATCAGGGAAGCTTTGCAAGAGTCTTTGAATATCCCGGTGGTGGCGCTGGCCGATGCCTTGGGGCCTGCCAAGCTGCTGGCAACCCTGGATAAAGCGGGCCTTAAGTATGATCTGCCTGGAGGGCAACCGGGATTGGCGATTGCTTTGGGCGGGATCGGCGTTTCACTGGAAGACATGGCGCAACTTTACGCCGCCATAGCAAGGGGTGGAGTTTCGCTGCCGCTGACACACCAGATGAAGGGGGTTCGTGAGGAAGGGCAGCGGGTTTTGTCGACCTCTAGTGCATGGCAGGTCGCGGATATTCTGGCCGGATTGGCACCGCCACCAGGCGCACCGGAAAACCGCTTGGCCTACAAAACGGGCACCAGTTACGGCCACCGCGATGCATGGGCGATTGGGTTTGATGGGCGGCATGTCATCGGAGTATGGATGGGGAGGCCGGACGGAACGCCAGTGCCGGGGGCGTTCGGTGCGGATCTGGCGGCGCCGATTTTGTTTCAGGCCTTCGCACGGCTCAAGCCAAATTTGGATCCACAGCCAGAGGCTCCACCTTTTACCCTATTGATTTCCAACGCTGAACTGCCACCCCCCTTGCAGAAATTCCGAAACCGCAATGCAGCGTTTCAACCGGATAAGGATGCACCAGCCGTAGCTTTCCCCCCCGATGGGGCGGAAGTTGAGATGCTGCCAGAGGGCCTATTGGTGCGTGTTTCAGGCGGCAAAGCACCCTACACTTGGCTGGCGAATGGAGTGCCTGTGGCGATTTCGCTGGGCTCGCGTGAGACAATGCTTAGCAGTTTAGGGCGCGGGTTTATCACACTGTCAGTGATAGACGCCGAGGGCAGATCAGCCCGTACCAAAGTACGTCTGCGCTGAACTGCCTTGTTTTTAATCGTGTTTATCACGTGCTTTTTATGTGCTCACACGATTTATGCACGCTCAATGGCGATTGCGATGCCTTGTCCACCACCAATGCACATCGTGATCAGCGCGGTTTTGCCACCCGCCCGCTCCAGTTCGGCCAGCGCTTTGGCGAGCAGAATAACGCCCGTCGCCCCCACCGGATGGCCCAAAGCAATCGCCCCGCCGTTCGGGTTGACGCGGGCCGGGTCGAGGGCCAAGGCCTGCGTCACGGCCATCGCTTGCGCGGCAAAAGCTTCATTCGATTCTACCACGTCGAAGCCTTCGGGTTTGAAGCCAAGCTTTGCGCACAGCGCCTGCACCGCCGGGATCGGCCCGAGTCCCATGACTTTCGGATCAACCCCCGCCACCGCATAACCCATTATGCGGCCGCGGGCACGACCAGCAACATTCCCGCGCGAGAGGATCACGGCAGCTGCACCGTCGTTAATGCCGGAGGCATTGCCTGCTGTAACCGTACCTTCCTTGGCAAAGGCTGGACGCAGGGATGCCAAAGCTGTCGCCGTGCTGGCTTTCGGATGTTCATCCTGTGCGAAGATTGTGTGGCCCTTCCGGCCCGACAGTTCAATCGGCACGATTTGATCAACAAAGCGGCTCTCGGCAATGGCGCGGGCAGCACGGGTTTGCGATTCCAAAGCGAAGGCGTCCTGCGCCTCGCGCGTCAGACCGTAAAGGGTGGCGACATTCTCAGCCGTGATGCCCATGTGCCCGGTCCCAAACGGGCAGGTCAGCGCCCCCGTCATCATATCGAGCATTTTGGTATCGCCCATCTTCTGCCCGAAACGTGCGGTTTGCACAGCATAGGGCGCGCGGCTCATACATTCAGCTCCGCCTGCCAGCGCGATTTGGGCATCGCCCAGCATCAGCATCTGCACCGCTGAAACGATGGCTTGCGCGCCAGAGCCGCACAGGCGGTTGACGTTCATCGCGGGCGTGGTTTGAGGCACCCCGGCCTGCATGGCGGCGACGCGCGACAGATACATATCACGCGGCTCGGTGTTTATGACATGGCCGAACACGACCGTGCCGACCTGCGCCGCTTCTATCCCCGCCCGCGCGATGGCGGCTTTCGCGGCATGGGTCGCAATGTCGATCGGAGGCATATCGGCGAGAGAGCCACCAAAGCCGCCGATTGCGGTGCGTGCGGCGGAGAGGATAAAAATGTCGGGCATGGCAGTCATGGGGCGAGCCTCTAGGGTTTGACGCGATCCGGGTGAGCAGCGGCAATAGCAGGTAGTTCGCGCAAGTTTGCCACGATCCTTGCGATTTGGGGGAAGGACGTCACGTCAATGCCAATTCGCTCGGCATTATAGATCTGCGGCACAAGGCAAAGATCGGCCATGGTCACGCTATCAGCGTAGCAATAGCGACCCGCGCCGGTCAGCATCGCCTCAAAGGCGGTCAGGCCTTTGGTAATGTAGTGGCCAGACCATTCCTCACTAGTCATCACGCCCATAGAGCCGATGTGATTGCGGACTGTCAGGTTGCAGATCGGGGCAATTTCCATGGCAATCGCATAGGACAGCGCGCGGACCTGGGCGCGGGCTGTGGGAGCTTTCGGCAGCAGGCCACCCTTGGTTTCGTCGAGATATTCGATGATCGCCAAGGATTGCGTCAGCCGCAGGCCGTCGATGTCCAGCGTAGGCACAAGGCCTTGCGGGTTGCGCGCCAGGTTGTCAGGCCCGCGGTGCTCGCCCTTTACCAGATCAACTGGGTGGCTTTCATAGGACAGGTTCAGAAGATTCAGCGCCATCCGCACGCGGTAGGCGGCGGACGAGCGCCAGTAGTCGTAAAGCGTGATCATTTTTCCTCCAACAGACGCAGCAATGCGGCGCGAAACAGCGTGGCATCCGCGCCGATCTGGCCAAGGATCTGCGCCTGATACGCATCGGCAATGGGCACGATGCGGGCGATCAGATCGCGGCCCTTGGGAGTCAGGCGCATGTCGAGCAAGCGTCGATCCTCAAGGTTCTCGCGCTTCTCAATCAGCCCCGAGGCCTCAAGTCGCGCCGCTGCCCGGCTGACTTTGGATTTATCCATATCCACCCGTGCCTGAATCTCGCGCACCGAGACCTGATCGGATTGCGCAAGATGCGCCAACACACGCCATTCCGGGATCGTCAGGCCAAATTCAGCGCGGTAAAGCTCGGCAAAACCCTTGGAAATACGGGCAGCGGCGACGGCTAACTGGTAGGGCAAGAAAGCGGAAAGATCAAAACTCATTATCTGGCCTCATGTTTTGCCCAAGCCTGCCCGCTGGCAAGGAATTTCGCAAGGCGTACGGTTGACAGTCTCAGACAAGCGAGGGACACCATGCGCGGCAAATTGGAGAGTGACGTGCGTGACCTGATCAAATCCAACGTCGCGTTGCTGGTGATCAGCATTGCCAGCTTCATTCTGATGGGCGCGGGCACGGCGCTGTATGGCCCGGCACTGCCAGTGTTTGCGCGCAGTTTTGACATACATATCGGCACGGCGGGGTTGCTGATTTCGGCGCATTGGATCGGCTGTTCGATTGGCGTCGCGGCGATGTTCTTCCTTGGCCCACGCGCGACACCTCGATTGGTGGTTGCTGCGATGACGTCAGGGACCGGGTTGATGTCTTTGGGCGCCAGTTGGGTGCTGACCTTGCTGGGGGCGGTGCTGTTCGGCGTGGGATATGGCTGCGCCACCGTGGTGTTCAACCCACGGATGCTGAGGGCGTTTGGTACGCGCGGTCCCGCAATGCTGAGCCTACTGAATGCGACCTTTGGCATAGGAGCCATCAGCGCACCCTTGGTTTTCGTCGCTTTGGGCAATGACGCGGTACTCAGCTTCATCATTTGCGCCGTGATCGGCGTTGTGATCACCGCCTGCGCCGGGCCTGCGGGGCGCGATGCGACGGAGGCTGCCAGTACCTCGACCACACCGTTCCGGCTGAACCTGCCGATCCTGATCTTCGGTGCCGTGGCGATCAGCGTTGAAGCCTGCCTGACCGGGCTTGGCCCTTCCGCCCTGATCAACGCCGGACTGTCCGAAACCGTCGCCGCCCAACTGCTGTCAGCGTTCTTCCTCGCCTTCCTTACCGCCCGGCTTTGCCTGATGTTTGTGGCGGGGCTGCTGCCCGCTTTCACCCTGTTCAGCCTATCGTTGATCGGAGCCTGCATCTCGGCGCTGATCGCCGCGCTATGGTTGCCCGGTGCTGGCTTTGTTGGTTTGGGTTTTTGCGCCGGCATGTTCTTTCCCACCGAATACGTCACAGCCACCCGCAAAATGGGCGACAACACCCGTGTCGCCCCAACCATCATCGGCGCTGGCCTCGTCGGCGGGGTTTTTGCCCCGCTGATGATGTCGCCGTTTCTGGAAACCATGGGCCAGCGCGGCTTTTTCTGGGTGATCGCCTGCACCACGGGCCTGCTGTCGCTTGGGGCTTTGGCCAATCTGCGATCCATGAACCGCTAACCTCCACTGTGGAATTTTTCCGACATCGCATATCTGCCTTGACATCGTTGCACTTGCAACGATATTTTACAGCCATAGGTTAAACCCGATTCCGCATCGCGAGGCCGCCATGAATAGCCAAAGTCTGCCCTCAGGATTGATCCGCGCAGCGACCCCTATGGGCACCCATGCCCACTACATGCCCGGGTTCGGCAATGACTTTGAAACCGAGGCTTTGCCGGGTGCTTTGCCGCAGGGCATGAACTCGCCGCAGAAATGCAACTACGGGCTTTATGGCGAGCAACTGTCTGGCACCGCCTTCACCGCCCCCAGCCACCAAAATGAGCGAACATGGTGCTACCGCATTCGTCCCTCGGTCAAGCATACGCATCGCTTTGAAAAGATTGACGTTCCCTATTGGAAATCCGCCCCGCATATCGACCCGGATGTAATATCGCTCGGTCAGTACCGCTGGGACCCGGTGCCGCATACTGACGCCGCACTGACGTGGATCACTGGTATGCGCACGATGACCACGGCGGGCGATGTGAATACACAAGTCGGCATGGCGAGCCACGTCTACCTCGTCACCCAGTCAATGCGGGATGAATATTTCTTCAGCGCCGATAGCGAGCTTTTGATTGTCCCGCAGCAAGGCCGCCTGCGTTTTTGCACCGAATTGGGCGTGATTGATCTTGAGCCGCAAGAGATCGCCGTGATCCCGCGCGGGCTTGTGTATCGAGTTGAGGTGCTGGAAGGCCCTTGTCGCGGCTTTGTCTGTGAAAATTACGGACAAAAGTTCATATTGCCAGGACGCGGCCCGATTGGCGCGAATTGTATGGCCAATCCTCGCGATTTCAAGACCCCGGTGGCGGCGTTTGAAGACCGCGAAGTGCCGTCCTCGGTGGTGGTGAAATGGTGCGGCCAGTTCCACCGCACCCGCATCGGCCACAGTCCGCTGGACGTGGTGGCATGGCATGGCAATTATGCGCCGGTAAAATACGATCTGCGGACGTATTGTCCGGTGGGCGCGATCCTGTTCGATCATCCGGATCCGTCGATTTTCACAGTTCTGACCGCGCCTTCAGGCGTCGAGGGGACTGCGAATATTGATTTCGTGCTGTTCCGCGAGCGTTGGATGGTCGCCGAAGATACCTTCCGTCCGCCATGGTATCACAAGAACATCATGTCTGAAATGATGGGCAACATTTACGGCATCTACGACGCCAAACCCAAAGGCTTTGTGCCAGGGGGGATGAGCCTGCATAACATGATGTTGCCGCACGGACCGGACAAGCAAGCATTCGATGGGGCATCAAACGCGGTGTTAAAGGCCGAAAAGCTGGAGGAAACCATGTCTTTCATGTTTGAGACCCGCTTCCCGCAGCACCTGACCGCTTTCGCCGCGAAAGAGGCTCCGCTACAGGACGACTACATCGACTGTTGGGAGAGTTTGACGAAGAAGTTCGACGGCACACCGGGGGTGAAATGAAAGCTACCGTCTCACTGGCAGGAAGACTCTGCCGACTTGACAGCCGCATCTACCGACCCGCATCCCTAGGCCTTGGGCCGCAAGCAAGGGAGAGCGCACGATGAAACTGCTGAAATCTTGGGTAGAAAGCGCGAATTCCGCGACGACCGATTTCCCGCTGAATAATCTACCTTGCGGGGTGTTTTCCGTTGCCGATGAACCGGCGCGCTGTGGAGTGGCCATCGGTGACTTCATTCTTGATGTGAGCGCTCTGGAAGCCGAAGCTCTGCTGAAGCTAGCTGATCGCCCGCTGTTCGACGTGCCATTCTGGAACGAGTTCATGGAGGCTGGCCCGAACATTTGGGCCGAGTTTCGCGCCCAGATCACCGCGATGCTCATCGACGGTGCCAGCAAACGTTGGGTGGTCGAAGATCATCTGGTGCCGATGGCTGGTACCACGCTGCACTTGCCCTTCATCGTCGCTGAATACACCGATTTCTACGCTGGTCGCCACCACGCCACCAATGTCGGCACCATGTTCCGTGGCGCCGAAAATGCCTTGCCGCCGAACTGGCTGCATATACCAATCGGGTATAATGGGCGTGCCTCTTCTGTCGTCGTGTCTGGCACTAAAGTTCGACGCCCTTGGGGCCAGTTGAAAAGCCCCGAGTATGACACACCAATCTTCGCGCCTTCACGCCGCTTCGATATCGAGTTGGAAATCGGTGCGATTGTCGGGCAAGCCTCCGCGCATGGCCAACCCGTGACAGTTGGGGAAGCCGATGCGATGATTTTTGGCTATGTGCTGCTAAATGATTGGTCTGCCAGAGATATTCAAGCGTGGGAGTATCAACCGCTCGGCCCATTCCAGGCCAAAGCCACCGCCACCAGCCTCAGCCCATGGATCGTTATGAAAGCGGCGCTTGAGCCATTCCGCACCTCTACCCCGCCGCGCGAAGTCCCGCTTTTGCCGCATCTGCAAGAGCCCGGACCTATGCTTTACAATATCGCACTTGAAGTTGGCTTGACGCCAGAGGGCGCTCCGGAAACCATCATCACCCGCACTGACTATGCGGAAATGTACTACTCTGCGCCCCAGCAACTCGCGCATCACACGACGTCCGGCTGCGCGATGAACGTCGGTGATCTTCTGGGGTCCGGCACGATTTCAGGCGCAGCGAAAGACAGCCGGGGCAGTCTGCTGGAGCTGTCTTGGGGTGGCAAAGAGCCCTTCACGATTGCGGGGGGCACTCGCAGTTTCATCGAGGACAATGACACATTGACCCTGCGCGGAGCGGCGCTGGGCGACGGGTATCGGATCGGGTTTGGCGCGTGTTCGGGCAAAGTGATCCCGGCGCTGGCGGACCCCTATGCAAGGAAGACATGAATGGCTAAGGCGTTTGCATCACAGGGCGATCTAACCGAAAAAAAGACCTCATTCGTCGAAATCGGGGACGGGATCTACGCCTTCACAGCTGAGGGTGATCCGAACTCTGGCGTAATCATCGGCGACGATTCGGTTATGGTGGTTGAGGCGCAGGCAACGCCACGACTGGCGCGCAAAGTGGTGGACTGTATCCGCTCTGTCACCGATAAACCGATCAGCTATCTGGTGCTGACGCACTACCACGCGGTGCGAGTTCTGGGCGCAAGTGCTTATGGTGCAAAGGAAATCATCATGTCCGCCGCCGCGCGCGGTATGGTGATGGAACGTGGCCAAGAGGATTGGGACAGCGAATTCGGCCGCTTCCCGCGCCTGTTTCAGGGTCATGAAGAAATCCCTGGCCTGACGCTGCCGACCACCACGTTCAGCGATCAGATGACGGTCTATCTGGGCAAACGCCGAGTCGATATAATGCATCTGGGCCGGGCGCATACGGCGGGCGATGCAGTGGTGTGGGTACCGGATTCCGAAGTGATGTTCACCGGCGATATCGTCGAGTGTCACTCCGCTTGCTACTGTGGTGACGGGCATTTTTCCGATTGGACCGACACTTTGGCGAATATTGCGGCCTTCGATCCGGTGGCGATTGCACCCGGACGCGGGGATGCGCTGATTGGGCGGGAAATGGTGGGAAAAGCCATCGCCTCGACTGCTGATTTTGTGCAAAGCACCTATCGTCCGGCGGCGAAAGTGGCGGCGCGCGGGGGCAGCTTGAAGGACGCTTGGAACGCGGTGCGGGCCGAATGTGACTCTAAGTTCGCAAATTTTGCAATCTATGAACACTGCTTGCCGTTCAATGTCGCACGAGCGTTTGACGAGGCACGCGGGATCGAGACACCCCGCGTCTGGACAGCCGAACGTGACCGCCAGATGTGGGCAGATTTGCAAGGGTGATGCGATGGCTTATGCTTACCAACCCTTTGATTATATTGTCCCTGTAGGTCTGACTGCTCGTGAGCCGCGCCGCAAAGTGATCATCGTCGGCGCAGGTCCGATCGGGCTGGCGATGGCGATTGAACTTGCCAACCACGGTGTGCAGGCTACGGTGCTGGACGATAACAACGTGGTCTCAGTGGGGTCTCGGGCTATCTGCTGGAGCAAACGCTCGTTGGAGATCCTCGATCGTCTGGGCGTAGGTGAACGATCCGTCACAAAAGGTGTGACGTGGAAAGTCGGGCGCACGTTTCACCGCGACAAGGAAGTGTTCAACTTCGATCTGATGCCCGAGGACGGGTATAAAATGCCCGCATTTGTGAACCTGCAACAGTATTTCGTCGAGGAGTATCTGGCGCAACGAGCGCAAGAACTTGGTATTGACCTGCGCTGGAAAAGCCGGGTGACTTTCGTAGATCAACAGACGGATTTCGCTTCGGTGACCATCGAAACCCCGGACGGTTCCTACATGCTGGAGGCGGACTGGGTGATCGCCTGCGACGGAGCGCGCAGCCCAATCCGCGAGATGATGGGTTTGGAATTTGACGGCGAGTTGTTTGAGGAACGCTTCCTGATCGCCGACATCGAGATGCAGGGTGATTTTGCCAGCGAGCGTTGGTTTTGGTTCGAACCGAACTTCCATCCCGGCCAATCCGCCCTGTTACACAAGCAACCCGATAGTATTTACCGGATTGATCTTCAGCTTGGCTGGGACACCGACCCAGAGGTCGAGAAGCAGCCCGAGAATGTCATCCCCCGCATCGAAAAAGTGGTGGGTCATTCGAATTTTAAACTGGATTGGGTCAGTGTCTACACCTTCCAGTGCCGACGTTTACGAAGTTTTGTTCATAATCGAGTTTTGTTCGTTGGCGACAGCGCGCATGTCGTCTCGCCTTTTGGCGCGCGTGGCGGAAATGGCGGCTTGGGCGATGTCGACGCACTGGGTTGGCGGTTGGCGGCGGTGGTAAACGGTGCTGCTGCACCTGAAGCCCTGGAAGGGTATGACTGCGAACGTTGTTATGGTGCGGATGAGAATTTGCTGAACTCCAGCCGCTCGACACGCTTCATGTCGCCGCAGCCGGGCGCTGAACGCCTATTTCGCGATGCTGTTTTACATCTGGCCGGACAGGCGGATTTCGCGCGACCGATGGTCAACTCGGGGCGATTGTCGCGGCCTTGTGTCTATCCTTTAACCGCGCCGGATGCTGACCTTCCAACTGGCGCTCGGCCGGGGGCTGTGGCACCTGATGCACGCTTGGACAACGCCTGGATGACCGAGATTTTGGGGCGCGAGTTTGTCTTGCTCGCCTTGGGGTGTGATGCTCCCGAGACAGGCTTGCGAGTGGTGAAACCTGTGCTTACAGAGATGATCCGCAAGCGGTATCTTGGCGATCAAGCTCAGGCGATTTACTTGATCCGCCCCGATCAGGTAGTGGCTGCGCGCTGGCTTTCGGCCACGGCAAGCGAGGTAGAAGGCGCCTTGGCGCAAAGTTGGAAATGCTGATATGCTCTTGAACACCAAGCCAAATATCATGGATGCGGATGGTTTTTACGCCGATCTTCTGAGAACACATCGCGGTTTGAGCGAGGCAGATAGCCATGCGCTGAATGCGCGGCTGGTGCTGATTTTGGCCAATCATATTGGCGACGCCGAGGTGCTGGCCCAAGCTTTGGAACTGGCAAGGGCGGGGAGCTAAGCCCTACGCGGGCAACAGAGCCACGCGTCCGGCTGCGGTCAGGTTAAACACCTCACGTCCTTCCAGAACCACTGCCGTCAAGGGTCCGCCATAGGCGGCACTCGAGTCGATATTGACCCGGTTGCCGAAATGCATCGGCGCATCCAGCGCGGTGTGACCATGAACAATTAGCGCGCCGAAATTGCGGGTGTCTTCAAGGAAACCTTTGCGAATCCAGACCAGATCATCCTCGACCTGCTGTTCCATTGCAATGCCGGGACGAATGCCAGCATGGACGTAGATCACCTCACCGCGTCGGTGGTAGATCGGCAGGGATTCGAGGAATTGCAGATGGGACTCGGGCACTGCCGCCACAGCCTCAGCATGGACCGGAGCCAGCGGCCGGTCAGCGGCGTTTTTCACACCGTAGGATTCCAAAGTCGCCGCCCCGCCGATCCTGGGATGCAGGTATGAAAGGTCGGTGCGCAGGCAAGGATCATGATAATTGATGTCGCGAATGTAGTTTGTGAACATCCGGTCATGATTGCCTTTCAGCACCACCCAATCTTGCCCGGCTTCGATCCCCGCGCGCAGATATTCCACCACGCCCCGGCAATCCGGACCACGATCCACCAGATCGCCGACATGCACAATCGGCGCTGCGCCATACTTGGCTTGATCTGCGGCAATCCACGCATGGACCTCACGTAACAGCTCAGTATGACCGTGGATGTCGCCGATAGCATAGGTTCTCATGCGCGCCTCACAAAGCATAGGCCGGGGGCATAACACACCCGAAGCCGTGTTGAATATTTGCGGCAAACCGAAAGCGCAAGCGGGTCAAGCCACTTCGAATTGCAGCGCTTTCACCGACTGGAACATGCCGGTGGATTCGAGGGTTTCGAGAACCTTGGGGTCGATGGCTTGATCAAGGTACAGGATCGCGATGGCTTGTTTGCCGATGCCTTCGCGACCGAGCGTGAAATTCGCGATGTTGACGTTGTTTTTCGACATCGTCATGCCCAGCAGACCGATGATGCCGGGCACATCGTCGTTGGTGGTGTAGAGCATATGTTCGCCGATTTCGGCATCGATGTTGATGCCCTTGATCTGGATGAAACGCGGCTTGCCATCGCTGAAGCAAGTGCCCGCCACCGAACGCTCGCGCTTGTCGGTGACCATGGTGACCTTGATATAGGCGTCAAACGTGCCGGTTTTATCTTGCCGGGTGGTCGAGATCTGGATGCCCTTGTCCTTCGCCACAATCGGCGCGGAGACCAAATTCACATCCGGGTTCTGGGTTTTCAGCACCCCCGCGATCACCGCCGAATTCAGCGCCGCAAGGTTCATCCCCGCCACGGTGCCATCATAAAGGATGTTGATCGCCTTGATCGGCTCCTCGGTCATCTGGCCGATAAAGGCACCCAAATGGCTGGCGAGTTTGATCCATGGCCCCATCACTGCGGCTTCTTCTGCCGTGACATTCGGCATGTTCAGCGCGTTAGAGACAGCACCCGTCAGCAGGTAATCCGACATCTGTTCAGCCACTTGCAGCGCCACGTTCTCCTGCGCTTCAGTCGTCGATGCGCCCAGATGCGGGGTGCAGACCACGTTGGGCAGGTTGAACAGCGGGGATGCAGTCGCGGGCTCGACCTCAAACACATCCAGAGCAGCGCCTGCGACGTGGCCGGATTTCAGCGCTTCCGCCAGAGCCGCCTCATCTACCAGACCGCCACGGGCGCAGTTGATGATGCGCACGCCTTTCTTGGTTTTCGCCAGATTTTCGGCGGAGAGGATGTTGCGGGTCTTGTCAGTCAGCGGCACATGCAATGTGATGAAATCGGCGCGGTGCAGCAACTCATCCAGTTCCACCTTGGTGACGCCCAGCGTCTTGGCGCGCTCGTCCGACAGGAAGGGATCGTAGGCCACGACCTTCATATGCAGACCGACCGCACGGTTGCAGACGATGCCGCCGATGTTGCCAGCGCCGATCACGCCAAGAGTTTTGTTGAACAACTCCACCCCCATGAACCGGGATTTCTCCCATTTACCGGCTTGGGTCGAAGCGTTGGCCTCGGGCAGCTGCCGCGCCACGGCGAACATCATCGCAATGGCATGTTCAGCGGTGGTGATAGAGTTGCCGAATGGCGTATTCATCACGATCACGCCCTTTTTCGACGCGGCGGGGATGTCAACGTTATCGACGCCGATGCCCGCGCGGCCGATCACTTTCAGACGGGTGGCGAGGCTGAGCAGTTTCTCGGTGGCTTTGGTGGCCGAACGGATGGCGAGACCATCATATTGGTCGATGATCGCGGCCAGCGCGTCTTTGTCTTTGCCCAGTTTGGGCATGTAATCCACCTCGACACCACGGTCGCGGAAGATTTGGACGGCGGTTTCGGAGAGTTCGTCAGATACGAGAACGCGGGGGGCCATAGCCATGATCCTTAAGTTGTGGTGGGTTAGCACCCACCCTACGGATGAGAGTCAAGGTGGGTGCTAACCCACAACTTGTTTTCAAGTTTGTGCGGCGATTTCCGCGTCGAAAGCATGGGCCACCCACGGCATCAGCGCCGCAACATCGTCGGTTTCCACCGTCGAGCCGCACCAGATCCGCAGGCCCGCAGGCGCATCACGATAGGCACCGATGTCATAGGCGACTTTGGCCTGCTCCAACCGCTTGGCCACGGCTTTTGCGAACGCCTCACCATCTTTGATACGGGGATCGTTGAATTTCAGGCAAACAGAAGTTGTCGAGGCAATCGCTGGGGTTTCGGCGAGGTTTTGTAGCCACGGATTTGCAGCGCAGAAATCCCAGACGGTTTTGGCGTTAGCGGTGGCGCGGCCCACAAGGCCAGCCAGCCCGCCCACCGATTGCGCCCATTTCAGCGACACAAGGTAATCTTCGACCGCCAGCATTGACGGGGTGTTGATCGTCTCACCCACAAAAATGCCTTCGATGACTTTGCCCTTCGATGTCATGCGGAAAACCTTCGGCAAGGGCCATGCGGGGGTGTAGCTTTCCAGCCGCTCAACCGCGCGTGGCGACAGAATGATCATGCCGTGCGCACCTTCGCCGCCCAGCACTTTCTGCCAAGAGAAGGTCGTCACATCCAACTTGGCCCAGTCGAGATCCATCGCAAAGGCGGCAGAAGTGGCGTCGCAGATCGTCAGGCCTTGGCGGTCCGCCGGGATTGCATCGGCGTTGGGCAGGCGGCAACCCGAAGTCGTGCCGTTCCAAGTGAAGACCACATCGGAATTGAAATCGACGGTCGCAAAGTCAACGATCTGTCCATAGGGTGCGATTTTAACTTTCGCATCCAGCTTTAACTGCTTGACCACATCGGTGATCCAGCCTTCGCCAAAGCTTTCCCAAGCCAGCATCTCGACGGAGCGCGCACCCAGCAGCGACCACATTGCCATCTCAACCGCGCCGGTGTCAGAACCGGGGACGATGCCGATGCGGTAGTCCGCGGGGACGTTCAGAATTTCACGGGTCAGGTCAATCGCTTGTTTCAGCTTGGCCTTGCCAACTGAGGCACGGTGCGAGCGGCCCAAGGGCGCATCACCAAGCATATCAAGGGTATAACCGGGAATTTTGGCGCAGGGGCCAGAAGAAAAACGCGGGTTTGCCGGACGCGTCGCCGGGGCGGGTAGATCAGCCATGGTATCCTCACAGATAAATGCCCTTCGTTGGGGAAGGGTGTCCCACCGCCGTGCATATTGGCCCGGCCGGGGTGGCGCAAGCCAAATAATCGCGCTATTCCGGCGCATCATCTGCAAAAACCGACACAAACTCCACTATCGGAAACACGCATGTTCATAGCCACATTGCTGACCAACCCCAACCGGCCCGTGCTTGACCGTGTGACGGTCGAGTCATTGCGCAACGCTTGGGCGGGCCGGGATGCGGTTTGGCTGGATCCGGGTGTGGCCGCGGAATTCGCTCTCCCGGAGATGCCTGCAAACCGTTGGGATGTGTGGCAGGGTCTGCAAGGCATGGGCATTGATCTGGTGGTGCAGGCGGCGGCGGGGCGGCGGAAAAACCTGCTGATCGCCGATATGGACAGCACGATGATCCAGCAGGAATGTATTGACGAGTTGGCGGATGAGGCTGGCGTCGGGGCCTATGTCGCCGAGATCACCGCGCGGGCGATGAATGGCGAGTTGGATTTCGAGGATGCGTTGCGCGAACGTGTGGGCTTGCTGAAAGGTCTGCACGCCACGGTGATCGCTCATGTGGTACGCGACCGCATCACATTGATGCCGGGTGGGCCGGTGCTGCTCGCGACGATGAAAGCCAATGGTGCTTATGCCGCTCTGGTCTCCGGCGGGTTCACCGCCTTCACCTCAGCGATCGCCGGGATGCTGGGGTTTGACGAAAACCGCGCCAATATCCTGCTGGTCGAGGATAACGTGCTGACCGGGAAAGTCGCCGATCCGATCTTGGGCCGCGCCGCGAAAGTGACGGCGCTGGAGGAGATTTCGGCGCGGTTGGGAATCACCCCCGCCGATGCGATTGCGGTGGGCGATGGCGCGAATGATCTGGGGATGCTGGGGCTGGCTGGCGCGGGCGTGGCCTTGCACGCGAAGCCCGCCGTTGCCGCGCAATGCGATCTGCGGGTAAACCACGGCGATCTGACGGCGCTGTTGCATCTTCAGGGCTACGCCCGCGAGGAGTTCGTGCAATGATCATCCGCCCCGCCACCCCGCAAGATGCCATCGCAATGTCAGCTTTGCAGAACCGAATTATCCGCATCGGCGGCACCACAGCGCATGAGGTTGAACATGATGCAGCCTATGTCGATACGCATTATATCAGCGGCGATGGGGTGATCTGTTGCCATCTGGCCGAGGATGACTTTGGCTTGATCGGTTTTCAGTCGATGGGTCGCCATGCCGCTTTGCCAGAAGGTTGGGGCGATATTGGCAGCTATGTGAACCCGGATCGGCAGCGCACTGGCGCGGGGGCTGCGCTGTTTACCGCAACTTTGGCGGTGGCACGAGCGCAGGGCTTGGAGGCAATTAACGCGACGATAAGGGGCGATAACGTGGCGGGCTTAGGCTATTACAGCCGCCGCGGCTTTGTCGATTACGCCAGTGATCCCGAATATCAGTTGAAAGATGGCCGCCGCGTCGGTCAGATTTCCAAACGCTTTGAGGTGCGCGGTGTTTGAGATCGCCACACATCTGACCCTGTTGCTCGTCTGCGCTGCTTTTGTCGCGGGGTTTGTCGATGCCATCGCAGGCGGAGGCGGTCTGATCTCGGTTCCCGCTTTGCTACTGGCCGGGGCTTCGCCAATTGAGGCTTTGGCCACCAACAAGCTTCAGGGCAGCTTTGGCGCGGGTACGGCGGTGCTGGCCTATGCGCGGGCGGGGCATGTCAGGCCGCTGGATCAGTTGGGGATGGCTGCGGTGGCTGCGGTTGCCGGGGGGATGGGCGCGCTGGTGGCGCATTTGATGCCAGCCGAGGTGTTACGGGTGATCATGCCGGTGGTGCTGATTGCGGTGGCGTTGTTCTTCGCTTTCAAGCCGGGGCTGACCGATGCTGACCGGACCGAGCGGATCAAGCCTGCGGTGTTCACGTTTACGGCGGTGCCGTTGATTGCGGCTTATGATGGCTTCTTCGGGCCGGGGACGGGCAGCTTTCTGATGCTGGCCTTTGTGATGTTGGCGGGGTTTGGGGTTTTGAAGGCGACGGCCCATACAAAGATGCTGAACTTTGCTTCGAATATCGGCTCGCTCGCGGTGTTTGCCTGGAGTGGGGCGACGTGGTGGGGGGTGGGGCTGGCGATGGCTGTGGGTCAGGTTGCGGGGGCGGCATTGGGGGCAAAGCTTGCGATGCGGATCGGGGCGCGGTTGATCAAGCCGTTGCTGGTGCTGACCTCGACGGGGATGGCGTTGCGGTTGTTGTGGCAGGCATTTGGGTGATGGTCCCAACTCGGGACCATTTTTTATTGTTATATATCAGTATATTGACATAGGCGCGTTAAGAAGTTTTTAACGTTTCGCCCCGCCTTGCGGTTGAACCGGGGGTTTCACACCCCAGACCCCGTGGAATATTTACGCCAATATGAAAGCAAATTTTAATCAAACTGTGGAAACCAGTGACTTGGTGGCGGGGTAAATGAGCTTTCAAAAACTCTAAATTTTATCTAAAGTTGGTCATTCTCTGTGCTCAAATATCCCACGGGGGTCCGGGGGTGTGAAACCCCCGGCTTGGGCCGGCCCAGCGCGTAAGCTGCTGGCGTTATTGTCCCCAATCAGCGGCCTGCATCTCTCGCAGACGGCTGGCAGTGCGTTCAAATTCAAAGCTGCCCGAACCTTCGATATACAGGCGTTCGGGTTCATCAGCAGCGGAGCAAATCAGTTTGGTTTTCGCCTCGTATAACGCATCGATCAGGATGACGAAGCGTTTGGCCTCGTTGTAGTTGCTGGCGGAAAGCTGTGGAATGTCTTCGAGGATCAGCACGCGGACAGCACTTGCGATGGCGAGGAAATCGGCGGGGCCGAGGGGTTTGGCGCAAAGCTCCCAGAAATTTGCACGACCTATGCCACTCGCAAAGCGCGGCAGGATGGTTTCGCGACCATTGACGGGCAGGCGCAATGGTTCACCGGAGGCCCCCCCGGTCAGGTCGTGCCAGATTGCGTTGATCGCTTCTGTCGCTTTGCCTACGGGGTGGAAATACACCTGCGCCCCGGTCAAACGATGTTGGCGGTAGTCGTTGGGCGAGGCGATTTCTTCTACCTCCAGCCGTTCCCGCAGCATAGCGATGAAAGGCAAGAACAAGGCGCGGCTTAATCCGTCTTTATAGAGATCCTCGGGCGGGCGGTTCGAGGTGGTGACGATCACCACGCCTGCAGCCAGCAGTTTCTCAAATAGGCGGCCAACGATCATCGCATCAGTGATATCGGTGATTTGCATTTCGTCAAACGCCAGCAGGCGAATATCACGGCTGATCGCCTCGGCCACAGGGGCTATGGCATCATCGACGCCCTGCTTTCGGGCCTCGTGCATGGCGTGGTGGATGTCCTGCATGAAGGCATGGAAATGCACACGGCGTTTCTGCGTGATGTCCAGATGGCTGAAGAACAGATCCATCAGCATCGACTTGCCGCGCCCAACGCCGCCCCAGAGGTAAAGCCCTTTCGGCGGCGTCACCGGCTTGGCGAACAGGCCGGCAAACAGGCCGACTTTGCGGATGGCGTTTGTCTCTAGCCAGACCCGCAAGTCTTCCATCTTCGGTAGCAGCGCCAGTTGCGCCGGGTCGGCGCGCAGGCGGCCTGCGGCAACTTCGGCCTCGTAAATCTCGGTCAGGGTCATTCGCATACCGTTGTATACCAGCGCCGCCCGCTGGAGGGAAGTCTGGGGCAGTTTAGAGACGGCAGCCGGGATGGCAATCTCGGGCTTGATCCGGCGCGGTGGGCGCTGCAAACTGGCCGCAGGTTTTTCCTTTATGCCGCCGTCGTTTTTTCTAGGTGGCAGATTTAGAAGCGCTATTGTGGGCCTAAAGGCCGATTGAATTGAGGTTTGCATGTCTTGGTATAGCAAGGTTGCGTGGAAGGAAGGGCTGTTCCTACAGCCGCACCACTTGCAGCAAAGTGATCGCTATGTGGAAAAGCTGATCGAGGCGCGGGTGCGGCACGTCTCGCCCTATCCCTGGGGCATCGAGGAAATGCGGGTCAACCGGGATCGGTTGCAGCAAGGGCGGATTGAATTGGCAAGCGTGGCAGGGATTTTCCCGGATGGCACGCCATTTGAAGCGCCGGGGATTTCGCCTTTGCCGCGCGCGGTTGAGGTGCCTGCAGGGTCGGATGGGTTGGGGGTTTGGCTGACGCTGCCCGATCAGGTGATGAACGGGCGCGAAGTGGCGATGGAGGCTGAGGCGGGCTCTCGCTACGTTTTGGGGGCCGAGACGGTGGCGGATTCGGCTTCGGCCTTGCGGTTAGAGCAGCAGATTGAGGTGGCTTCGCCTCGGCTGGAGTTGGATGTGCGGGCGACGGCGAAGCCCGGCTATCAGTGCATCAAGATCGCGCGGATCGTGGAAGTGCGCGACAATGTGGTGATCTTGGATGACGCGTTTCCGCCGCCGCTTTTGACGATCTCGGCGCATGGCGTGGCGTTGGGCTGGCTGGATCGGGTGATCGGCTGGGTGGAAACCAAGCTGGACAGTTTGGCGCGCTATGCGGCGGACCCGTCGGCGGCGGGCGGTTTGCAGGCGACGGATTACTTCATGTTGCTGTGTTTGAACCGTCAGATCAACGTTTTGCGGCATCTGCGGCAGTCGCGTTATGTGCATCCAGAGCGGCTGTATGAGGAGTTGCTGCGGTTTTCCGGTGAGTTGTGGACGTTTGATCAGGATAAGCGTCTGGCGCCGCCCTATGACGCTTATGACCATGCCGACCTGAAGGGCTCGGTGGAGCCTGTGGTGCGGGACATTCAGCGCTTGCTGAGCCGCGATGTGGGCCGCGCGACTCGGTTGGATTTGGTGCAGGTGCGGCAGAATTCTTACCTCGCGCAGGTACCGGATCGGAATTTGTTCCGCGATGCGACGTTTGTGGTCGAGGTCGAATCTTCGCGGGCGTTGACGCTGGTGCAGCAGCAGTTCCCGTTGTTGTGCAAGGTAGGGCCGAACACCCGGATGTCAGAGATTGTGAACAACAACCTGCCGGGAATCGAGTTGATTCATATTCCGACGCCTCCCCGGCAAATCCGGGCGGTGTCGCGCAATGTGTATTTCATTCTGGAGAAGAACTCACCTTTGTGGCGGGAGTTTTCGACAGCACCTGCGATCGGGATGCATTTCGCGGGGGATTGGCCAGATCTGAAGATGGAGTTGTGGGCCATCGTGGAGACCAAGGCATGAGCGGCAGTGGCGATGGCAAAGACAAGACCGTCATTGGCGGGATGGGGATGCCGTCGCCTTTGCCCGGGGGGGTGAATCCGATGCCGCAGGGCAAGCGGCAGGTTAGCCCAAATGAGCGCACGGTGATCGGCGGGGCCTTGCCGGGGGCGGGCGGGGCGTTTGGTCCGGGCGGGTTCGGGCCGCAGGGCGGGATGCCGCCTGCAAGTTCGCCGGGATTTTCGGGGGAGGCGGATGCTTGGGGCGTGCCTGCGCCTGCGCCTGCTCCCGCCGGTGGCGGTCAGGGCGGGTTTGCGCCGATCCCGCCCGCATCGACGCATCCGGGGGTGAACAGTCCGGGGTTTGGCGGGCAGCCGTTTGGCGGGCAGCCCGCGCCTCGGCCCGTGGCGGGGGCGTTTGCGCAGCCCGATCAGTTTTTCCCGGATGCCTCCACCGCGCAGCCAACGAATTACGCCAATACCGGGCCGAAGATTGATCTGCGGAAAGCGCTGGTTGCCAAGGGTCTCGGCGCGGGCGGGCCGAAAAGCCCAATGCTGGCGGCGGCGGCGAACCTGTTGATTTTGTTCGGGCGACTGCGGACTCAGATGGTGGAAATGGAGGCGGTTCCGTTGATGGAATACGTCACCCGCGAGATTGAAGGATTTGAGGAGAACTGTCTGAAAGGCGGGGTGGACGCGCATCAGACGCAGGTCGCGAAGTATCTGCTGTGCGGGACGGCGGATGATATCGTGCAGAATATCCCCGGCACGGATCGGCATTTGTGGATTCAATATTCGATGGTGGCGCGGTTTTTCAATCGGCGCACGAGCGGAGTGGGGTTCTTCCAAGAGGTTGAGAAGGCGTTGCAGGCCCCGGCGCAGAATTTCCAGCTGTTGGAATTGGCGATGACGTGTCTGAGCCTTGGGTTTGAGGGGCAGTATCGTTCGGCCCCCAGCGGTGCGGTGGAATTGGCGCGGGTGCGGGGGATGATTTACGACTCGCTCCGCCGGGTGCAGAACCGTCCCGACGATGATATTTCGCCGCGTTGGCAGCCGGTTATGGTCGGCGGGCGGCGGCGGTTTGGCGGCACGCCGTTGTGGGTGATCGGATCGGTGCTGGGGGTGGTGCTGATGGGGGCTTACTTTGGGCTGTCGACACTGATCGCGCAGGAGGGGTCTGTGGTGTCGCAAAGGTTGCTGTCGCTGACGCCGACCTCGAAGATCAGCCTCGTGCGGGCGGTGGCGTTTACGCCGCTAGAGGTGGTTCCGGTGACGGAAAGCAGCCAGTTGGACCGGCTGCAAGAGAAGATGAAGGAAGACATTGCCAGCGGGCTGGTCGCGGTCGACATCAAGGGCGATTTCATCTTTATCCGCGTCAGCAATGCGGCGTTGTTTGCCAGTGGCAAGGCGGAAACCAAGCCGGAATTCAACGACTTGGCAGCGCGGATCACGGCAGCGTTGGATAAAGAACCCGGCCCGGTGCTTGTCTGGGGCTATACTGATAACGTGCCGATGTCGGGGCGCGGGCGGTTCAAGAACAACCACGATCTGTCGCAGGCGCGAGCCGAAGCGGTGCAAAAAGTGCTGGCGGTTGGCATGACCGATCCTTCGCGCTTTCAGGTTGAAGGCAAGGGTGAGGCAGAACCGATTGGAGACAATGCCAGCGATGAGGGCCGCAGTGCCAATCGTCGGGTTGAGATTATGATCAAGCGGGAAGAGACTTTGCAATGAAGTGGGTCAAGCTTGCGCTGATTATCATTGGATTTTTGGCGTTCTCGGCGGTGGTCTGGTTTGCAGGCCCGCTGATTGGTTTTGGTGAATCCCGTCCGTTTGATCCGGTTTGGGTGCGGGCGCTGATTATCGGACTGCTGGCATTGGTGCTGTTGGTCTGGGGCCTGATTGCGCTGCTGCGGCGGCGCAAGGGCAACGCTGCGCTGGAAAAGGCGATTGTGGTGGATGCTCCTGCGGGGGATGGCCGCGAATTGGCAAACCGGATGACCGCCGCGTTGAACACGTTAAAGAAATCCGGGAATTCAAAAACTTATCTCTACGATATGCCTTGGTATGTGATCATCGGCCCGCCCGGTTCTGGCAAGACGACGGCGTTGGTGAATTCAGAGATCAAGTTTCCGCTGTCGGGCCAGCAAGGTGGATTGCAGGGCTTTGGCGGCACGCGCTATTGCGATTGGTGGTTCGCCGAAGACGCGGTGATGATAGACACGGCGGGGCGGTATACGACGCAGGATAGCGATGCGGGCGAGGACAAGGCGTCTTGGACCAGCTTTCTGAATTTGTTGAAGAAAAACCGCCCAAAACAGCCAATCAATGGCGTGATCCTAGCGATTTCGGTGGCCGATCTGATGAATGCGGGGCCGGATAAGATCTCCGCCCATGCGGAAACCATCCGGGCGCGGTTGGGGGAAATCCATGAGACGTTGAAGGTGGATTTTCCGGTTTATGTGATGTTCACCAAGGCCGATCTGATCGCCGGGTTTCGTGAGTATTTCAGCAGTTTCGCGGCGGGGCGGCGGAAGAAGGTGTGGGGTGCGACGTTCCAGACCGAAAACCGCAAGGCGCAGACGTTTGACCGGGTTGGCACCGAGTTTGATGCCCTGGTGGCGCGGTTGTCGGACGAGGTGATTGATCGGTTGTCAGAGGAGCCCGACGGCGTGAACCGGATCGCGATTTTCGGGCTTCCCGGCCAGATGGCGATGCTGAAGGACGAGGTGGAGAGCTTCCTGCGGCAGGTGTTTGAGCCGACGCGGTATAAGACTTCGGCCATGCTGCGCGGGTTCTATTTCACCTCTGGCACGCAAGAAGGCACCCCGATTGATCAGGTTTTGGGCGCGATGAGTCGATCTTTGGGCGTGCAGGCGCAGTTGTCTGGAAAGGGCAAAAGCTTCTTCCTGCATGACCTGCTGACTAAGGTTATTTTCGGCGAACAGGGCTGGGTGTCTTATGATCGCAAGGCGGTGCGGCGGGCGTCTGTGCTGCGGATTGGGCTGACGACGGCGATGTTTTTGGCTTCGGCCGGGATCTTGGCGGCTTGGGGTTATAGCTATCTGAACAACCGCACTTTGGTCGCGTCAGCGCAGGCGGCGATGGCGGATTACGAGTTGGCTGCAACCGAGGATTTGCAGGCGATTGAAGTGAAAGACACCGATTTTCTGCGTATCAGCAATGAGTTAAAGCTGCTGCGCACCATGCCGTCGGGGTATGAGTCTCCCGAGGAGCCAGAGGGCGACTGGACCCGCGGCTTTGGCCTGTCGCAGCAGGGTGCTATCCGGCAGGCGGCGCGGGATTCTTATGCGCAGGCGTTGGAGCGGTTGTTGCGGCCACGGCTGGTGTTGCGGGTGGAAGGCCAGTTGCAGCAGTTCGTTTTGGCGAATGAGCCGATACCGATTTATGAGACGTTGAAGGTTTACAAGCTGTTGGGGGGAGCGGCCCCTGCGCCGCAGGATGATCTGGTGAAGACGTGGTTCCATGATGATTGGGAGCAGGTGATGTTTCCCGGCATCAACGAGGAACCGGCGCGGGATATGCTGAACAAGCACCTCGCGGCGATGCTGGAGTTGGATGACACCACAGCGCCGACGGTCGAATTGAACGCCGATCTGGTGGCCAAGGCTGAAGTGATCTTGGCGCGAATGTCTGTGGCGGATCAGGCCTATTCCTTGATCGTGGCGACGGCTCCGGTGTCGGGGTTGCCGGATTTCAACGTGGTGGAGCGCGCAGGGCCGGATATCAGGCTGGTGTTTGAGACGGTGGACGGGTCGGACCTTGGCACGCTGACGGTGCCGGCTTTGTATACCTATGCCGGGTTCAACGATTTCTTCCTGGAACAGTTGGCGGCGGTTGCGCATAAACTTGAGACTGAGCAGTGGGTTATGGGCGAGCAGGCGGCAGCGGCGAAGGTGGATGAACAGTTGTCGCGACTGGGGCCGCAACTGCTGGCGCGCTATCGCGAAGATTATCTGGCGGCTTGGGATGCGGTTTTGTCGAATATCAAGCTGGCCCCGATGGCGGCGGATAAGCCTGCGTATCTGGCTCTGTCGGCGGCATCTTC
Source organism: Cypionkella sp. (assembly GCA_046590425.1). Lineage (GTDB taxonomy): Bacteria > Pseudomonadota > Alphaproteobacteria > Rhodobacterales > Rhodobacteraceae > Cypionkella. The sequence goes on from JBKJTI010000007.1 coordinate 87,269, forward strand.
GCCCACGACCTCGCCGATTTTGAAGCTGGTGGAGGGGATTTCGGCGGAGACGAAGCTGACGCAGCCTTTGGTGCCGGAAGGCGTGGCGGAGCAGGCATCCGAGGATGCGGATGCTGTGGCGGGGGCGATCAGCCAAGCGGGCAGCGATGTGACGCAGATGATCGCCAGCCGCACCAGTGGTTTGCAGCGGATCGGGTTGGATATCGCGCTGGCGGCGGGGAAATCGCAGAAACGCGCGGGGGCGGCTGCGGGGGCTGGGCCGACGGTACCGGGGGCGGATATTGAGGCACAGTTTGCCGAATATCACGCGCTGTTGGAGGGTACGCCGGGGACGCGGCCGATTGATGCGTTGCTGAACTCACTAGGAGCTATTCAACAGGGGTTGGTGATTGCGGCGGGGTTCAATCAGGCGGAGGCCAATGCGCAGATACCGGCGCTGATCGGGCAATTGAAGACGGCGGCTTCTCGGCTGCCACCGGAATTGTCGCGGATGGTGAACGAGGCGGTGGATAATTTTGAGGGCGATGCGGCCTCGACTGCTGTGGCGCAGATCAATGCGGATTTGACCTCGCAAGTGACGGCGGTGTGCGAGGGGATTGTTGACGGGCGCTATCCGTTCAGCAAAAGTCCAGGCAGGCAGGTACCTTTGTCTGAATTTGCGCAGGTGTTTGCGCCCGATGGCGTGCTGGATAGGTTCTTTAATGCCAACCTCGCGATCCACGCGAATATGGGCGCGGGAGACTGGACGTGGCGGGACGATAGCCCGCTGGCGAAGAAGTTGTCGTTGCAAAGCCTGCGGCAGTTTCAAAAGGCGGCGGCGATCAGGGATGCGTTTTTTCCGGGGCGCTCACCCGTGGTGAAGCTGGATGTGACCGTGAACCAGATCACAGCACATGACCGGATCAAGCAATCCATTCTGGTGATTGATGATCAGCCGATCCAGATGCGCAAGGCTGGCAATACGCCGGTGACGGTGACGTGGCCGGGGGGCGCGGGTAACACTTCGGTGCAGTTGTTGCCCGAGATCAACAACCGCGAAAGCCAGATCATGTATCAGGGGCCCTGGGCGCTGTTGCAGTTCATCCGCGACGGCAATCCACGGCAGATCGGCGATGTGATGCAGGTGGATTACGTGATCGGCGGGCGCAATATCACCTATGAAATTAGGGTGAATGCGCTGGTCAACCCGTTCAACATGGCGGAACTGCGCGAGTTCCGCTGCCCGACAGGCCTGTAGATGCTGGCGCTGTATGGCAAGCATCCGTCGAAGGGGGATTTTATCGGCGGTGATTTGCCTGTGCAGGCGGGGTTGGAGGGATGGCTGGATTCTGCTTTGGCAGAGGCGCGGCACGGATTGGACGCAGAATGGGAAGGCGTTTGGGGATCGGCGCGGCCTTTGCGGTTCTGGATTGGGCCGAGTGTTTGGGGTGAGGCTTGCGCGGGGGTGTTAGGCACAAGTGCGGATAAAGTCGGGCGGCGCTATCCTTTGTTGATCGCGGGGTTTGCGGCGGATTGTCCGCCCTGCCCGGTAATTGATCCGGCGCAGGAATGGCACGCGGACGTAGAGGCGAAGCTGGTAGAACTGTTGGCGGGCGAGACGGCCGAATTGAACAGTTTTTCAGCTCCCTCCCCCATTGCAATGCCCGATGGCCCGCCGGAGTTTTGGGCCGCTAGGCCGGGTGCGGATGTGGTTGGGCTGCTGGAGGATATCGCGATCACAGATCATCACCGCGCCAGCCACAACCGCAGTTATTGGTGGATTGCGGGCGATGACTTTGGCCATTCGCAGGTCTGGGCCGGGGAGGGTTTGCCCTCGGGGCATGTGCTTGCGTGGTTTTTGCGCGGATATGTCGAAAATGCTTAGACAGGTTGGGGCTAGGCAGATGCAACGCTTTCTGCCTAAGCTGGACGGATATATTCAGCCCGTTGGGCAAGGTTGTTTCAAATGGGTGGGTCGATGATCGAGGCTCCATTTCAATTCGAGACCGGGGCAGCGACCGATACGGGGCGCGTGCGCGATCACAATGAGGATAGCTTTCTGACGCTGCCAGAGGCCGGGGTTTGGGTCGTGGCCGATGGTATGGGCGGGCATCACGCCGGGGATTTCGCCAGCCGGACGATTGTTGAAAGCGTGGGGTCTTTGGGCCGCCCGGTTTCCGCCCCGGATTTGCAAGCGCGGTTCATGGATCGGCTTTTGCGGGCGCATCAGTTGATTCAGGATCAATCGGCGCTGCTGAATGGCGCGACGGTGGGGGCGACTTTGGTGGCCTTGCTGTCGTTTGATCAGCATTTCGCCTGCGTGTGGTCGGGGGATAGCCGGATTTATCTGCTGCGGGCAGGGCAATATACCCAGGTCACGGTCGATCACACTGAGGTCAACGAACTGCTGCGCACCGGGGCAATCACGGCGGAACAGGCCCTGACATGGCCGCGCCGCAATGTGATCACCCGCGCGATTGGGGTTCATGCGACGCCGCAGACCGATGAACGCTCGGGCGGGTTGGCGGATGGCGATGTATTTTTGCTGTGCTCGGACGGTTTGACCGAGCATGTCGAAGATCACGAGATGGCCGAAGCTTTGGCGCAGTTTGCACCGCAGGCGGCAAGTGACGCGTTGGTGCAACTGACGTTGCAGCGCGGAGCGCGGGATAATGTGACGGTGGTGGTGGTTCGGGTCAGTGCGGCGAGGGCGTGGCAATGACCGATGCCTCAAATAACGGCCCCGAAAAAGCCCCGAACCATGCGACGACGGTGTCTTCTGGCACCCTGATCATGGGCACGTATGAGATTGAGCGTTTGATCAACTCTGGTGGCATGGGCGAGGTCTATCGCGGTCGCAACATCCACAATGACGAGCCGGTTGCGATCAAGATCGTGCTGCCCTCGCTGGCGCATGACCCGAAGATCGTGGCGTTGTTCCAAAAGGAAAGCACCACGCTGTCGCGGTTAAGCCACGAAGCGATCGTGCGCTACCACGTGTTTACAGTCGATCCGACCATCGGGCGACCCTGCATGGTGATGGAGTTCGTCTCGGGTACCTCGGTGTCGGATCGCATTGAGCAAGGGCCGATGCCCGTCGATGACGTGCGGGTGATGCTGCGGCGGGTGGCCTCGGGTCTGGACAAAGCGCATCGGGCGGGCGTGGTGCATCGGGATTTGTCGCCTGACAACGTGATCCTAGAGGATGGCCATGTTGAGCACGCCAAGCTGATCGACTTTGGCATTGCGAAAAGCACCGCTTTGGGGGCGGGGACTTTGTTGCAGGGGCAGTTTGCCGGGAAGTTCAACTGGGTGTCGCCTGAGCAGTTGGGGGCGTTTGGCGGCACTGTCGACGGGCGGTCGGATATTTACTCGCTGGCCTTGGTGACGGCGGCGGCGAGCAAGGGTGCCGTGCTGCCAATGGGGGCGTCGATTGTCGATGCTGTGGGCAAACGCTCGGGCGTGCCAGATTTAGCCGGGGTGGATGAAGCGCTGGTGCCGCTGCTGTCCTGGATGTTGCAGCCCGATCCGGCGCTGCGGCCCGACAGCATGGCCAAGGTGATGGCAGCGGTCGATAATCCGTCGCTGGTGCCGCAGGTCGAGCCGCCTGCGCCCAAAGCGCCGGATCCGAACCGGACGGTGATTGGCGGGGCGTTGCCGATCCCCGAGCCGAAGGTGGTGTCGGTCCCTCCGGTCGAGATTCTGGTCTCTGTCGCACCTGTGGGGACGAAAACTTCGGCTCCGGTTGGGGTGACGGTGATTGCGGCGGTGACGCAAGCGCCGGAAAGCGAAGATGTCAGCCCGTTTGGCGCGCCGGGAGTGGCGGCTGCGGTGAAGCCTCCTCTGGTCGAGCCGTTGGTGGTGAAGAACAGCAAAAGCGGTTTGATCGCGGTGGTGGCGCTGTTGGCTTTGGGTGGCGGGGCGGCGGGGGCGTATTTCGGCGGGGTGTTTGACGGCAAGGCGTTGCCTGTGGCAGGCGAGACTCAAGCGCAGGCAGAAGCGCGGGTAAAGGCAGAGGCGGCTGACGCGGAACGGGCTGCTGCAGAGGCGAAAGCGGCAGCGGATGCCGCAGCGGCGAAGGCGGCCGAAGACGCGGCGGCTGTTAAGGCCGCGACAGATGCCAAAGCCGCAGAGGATGCGGCCAAGCAGGCCGAGGCGGATGCAGCAGCACAGACGGCGGCGGAGGAACTGGCCGCACAAAAGGCCGCTGATGCGGCGGCGGCAGCGACACTGGCGGCGGAGCAGGCAGCAGCTCAGAAAGCCGCCGAGGAAACCGCTGCGAGGCAAACCGCAGCGCAGAAGGCTGAGGCGGATGCGGCTGCCAAGATGGCGGCGGATGAGCTTGCTGCCAAACAGGCGGCAGAGGCGCAGAAACTGGCCGAGGAAGCGGCGGCGAAGCAGGCGGCTGAAGCGCAACGGCTGGCTGATGAGGTGGCGGCGAAGCAGGCTGCCGAGGCTGAAGCGCAACGGCTGGCGCAGGAGGCTGCGGCGAAGCAGGCGGCGGACGAAGCGGCAGCCAAGAAAGCCGCCGATGAGGCAACGGCAAAGCAGGCTGCGGAGGCGGAAGTTGCTGCGGCTGACGCGGCGGCGGCACAAAAGGCTGCCGAGGAAGCCGCTGCGGCACAGAAATTGGCGGATGAGGCGGCGGCGCAAAGGGCCGCTGAGGAAGCGGCGGCGAAAGCCGATCCGGTTACCACGCAGCTGGCGTATCTGGCGGGCGCAAAGCCGCCGCTGTGTGCTTTGGTGACGCTGAAGGATGCCAAGGCCTCAGGCTTTGGGCTGGACGGCTATACGGCCGACCCGGCGGCTTTGGCAGGCTATGTGAAGGATTGGCAGACGGCGACGCAGACCACGCCCGACCTTGCCATCCACCCGATCAACACAGCGCAATGCCCGCTGATTGAATTTGCCACCCGTTACCCCGCCCCGGATGTCGATCCTCTGGCAGTGGTGATGCAGACGACGGCGGAAGTGGTGAAAAGCGGGGCCAATGTCAGCGGCAAGGTCGAAGGGCTGGAGGGGCGGAATTTCGCGCTGTTCCTGTTCTCGGAAGGCGGCGGGGCGACCAACCTCAAGCCTTGGACCACGATGGCCAGCGATGGCAGCGCCAGTTTCGAGTTTAACCTGACGCTGGAGGCCAATGCGCCACCCGCGCCGCAGATTCTGGTGGCGATGGTAACGGACAAGCCGTTGCCCGCGCTGGACAAGGTGCCCGCGGGGGTGACGGCGCAGTCGCTGGTGCCGTTCCTTGAAAAGCAGTTGGAAAAGGCCGGGGTGAAACCGACGCTTGGCTTGGCCTATTTCCGGCTGGAGAACTGAGCAGGGGGCAGGCGCGGCTTTTCTTGCCAGATTGCTGCGGCTTGATGTAACGTTGCAGGTATCCGGGGTTATTTTCCCCAGCCTGCCCGTTTTACGCCTATTTTTGAAAGCGATATCCAGATGCCCACGACCTTTTCCCAAGACAATCGCATCGGTCGGATGTTCACGCCTTTGA
>JBKJTI010000098.1:0-10437 GCA_046590425.1 Cypionkella sp.
CTCGCTTATCTCACCGCCATCCGACGGTTGCGGGCGTAGCTCAGGGGTAGAGCATAACCTTGCCAAGGTTAGGGTCGTGAGTTCGAATCTCATCGCCCGCTCCATCGGAAATCCAAAGATCTGCATGAAAAAAGCGCCCTCTCGGGCGCTTTTTGCTGGGTTGATCGCCGCCCCGGCCCTGAGCCGGGCCCCCTCGGGTTTGAGCAGGAAGCCCTGGCTCAGGGCCGGGGCGGCGAGGAGATAGCCCTAGCGCATCCGCTGACCGCCCGCATCAAACCGGAACGCCCGCGCGGCATCAGCGGTCAGATAAACCGCCTCATCCACCGCGAAATCCTGCTCGCCAAACTGCCGCACCGTCAAAAGCCCATGGGGATCCGCGCGCACATAGATCAGCGTCTCGCTGCCCAGCTTTTCGACATGGCTGATCCGCCCCGCAATCGGCCCGCCCTCGCGTGAGATCGCCAGATGTTCCGGTCGCACGCCAACCGTCTCGCCCGTCTCACCCAAGGCTGCGGCCTTCAGGAAGTTCATTTTGGGCGAGCCGATAAACCCCGCCACGAAGGCGTTGTCGGGATCAATATACAAATCCATCGGGCGGCCAACCTGCTCGACCCGCCCCGCATTCAGCACCACGATCTTGTCGGCCAAGGTCATCGCCTCAACCTGATCATGCGTGACATACACCATCGTCGCCTTCAATTCCCGGTGCAGCCGCGCAATCTCGATCCGCGTATTCACCCGCAAAGCGGCGTCTAGGTTCGACAAAGGCTCGTCAAACAGGAACAGCTTGGGCGTGCGCACAATCGCCCGACCAATCGCCACCCGCTGCCGCTGTCCGCCCGACAATTCCGCAGGCCGCCGGTCCAACAGCGCATCCAGCGATAGCATCCCAGACGCCCGTGCCACACTTTGCGCCACCTGAGCCGCCGAAGACCCCGCCTGTTTCAGCCCCAGCCCCATATTGTCGCGCACCGTCAGATGTGGGTAAAGCGCGTAGGATTGGAACACCATCGCGATTTCGCGCTTGCTGGGCGGGGTGTTGTTCACCGAAACCCCGTCGATCTTGATCTCGCCACCGCTGGCATCTTCCAGCCCGGCGATGATGCGCAACAGGGTAGATTTGCCGCAGCCCGAGGGGCCGACGAAGACGCAAAACTCGCCGTTTTCAACCGCCAGATTGACGCCCTTGATCACCTCGATGGTGCCAAAATTCTTGGTGACGGCGGATAAAGTCAGATTGCCCATTTCAGGCTCCTAGCTTGACAGGTTGGCCGGATCGCACGCTTTCATCCGCCGCAAGGCAGATCGCCAAAGATTGCACCGCATCATTCATATGCCGGCTCAGGTCGAGGTTTTCCGTGATCGCGCGCGCCACATAAGCCGCCTCGCGGTCACACAATTCCTGATGGCCCGGCTCATCCGCCATCGAAATATCGGTATCCCCCGTCGCCACCTTATGCACCCGCAGCAGCGAGGTTTTGGTGTGGGTGTCGATATCGTCCGAGCGCGCCGAGTCCGGCATCCTGATCGACACCGCGCCATTCGGGCTGACCACATCCTTCACGAAAAACGCCGTGTCCGACATCATCGGGCCCCAGCCGGCCTCATACCAACCCAGCGAGCCGTCCGCGAAAATCACCTGAAAATGCCCATAGTTATACATATCGGCTGCTATTTCATTGGACAGCCGCAGCCCCATGCCGCGCACTTCCACCGGCTGCGCATCGGTGATCTGGCACATCACATCGACATAATGCACGCCGCAATCGACAATCGGCGGCGTGGTCTGCATCAGCGCCTTATGCACCTCCCACGTTGGCCCACTCGACTGCTGGTTCAGGTTCAGCCGGAACACATAAGGCCCGCCCAACGCCCGCGCTTCCGCGATCAACCGGATCCAACTGGGATGATGCCGCAGGATGTAGCCCACCACCACCTTGCGCCCGCTCGCGACCGCCATCGCCTGCACCCGGCGCGCATCGGCAACCGTGGTGGCAAGCGGCTTTTCAACAAACACATCCGCCCCCGCCGCCATCGCGGCACAAGCATAATCAGCGTGGCTGTCAGAATAGGTCGCCACACACACCAGATCGGGCTTCAACGCTGCCAGCGCAGCCGCATAATCCGTCAGCAGCGGATAGCCCTGCAACTCGGCAGGCAGATCAACCTTGGATCGGTTCACCAACCCGATAATCTCAAACGCCGGGTCGTTGTGGTAGGCCAGCGCATGACTGCGGCCCATGTTGCCCAAGCCTGCGACGAGAACGCGAATGGTCATTTGACGGCTCCTGCGGTGATGCCGCGAATAAGTTGGCGCGAGAAGATCAGATACAGCACCAGCACTGGCAAGATTGCCAAACTCAGCGCCGCCAGCACCGCGTTCCAATCCGTCACAAACTGCCCGATGAACACCTGACTGCCCAAGGTGATGGTCTTGGTGGACTCCGCAGGTGCCAAAATCAGCGGAAACCACAGATCGTTCCAGATCGGGATCATGGTAAACACCGCCACCGTCGCCATCGCTGGCCGCACCAGCGGCAGCACCAGCCGGAAGAAGATGCGGTATTCCGACAACCCGTCAATGCGGCCCGCGTTTTTCAGATCATCCGACACCTGCCGCATGAACTCGGACAGAATGAACACCGCAAGCGGCAACCCCTGCGCGGTGTAAACCAGCACCAGCGCGGTCAGTGTGTTGACCAACCCACTCGCCACCATCAGCTGCAAAATCGCCACCGTCCCCAGCCGGATCGGGATCATGATTCCCAGCGCCAGATACAGCCCCACCAGTGTATTGCCCTTGAACCGATACTCCGACAAAGCAAACGCCGCCATCGCGCCAAACAGCAGCACGAAGAACAGGCTGCCCACGGTGACGGTCATCGAGTTCAGGAAATACTGAAAGAAATCGCCCTGTTTCAGCACGGTCTGAAACCCGACCCAATCCAAAGTCTCGGCATTGGGCAAAGCCAAGGGATGCGCAAAGATCGCCTTGCGGGATTTGAACGCGTTGATCACAATGACAAACACCGGGAACAGCGCAATCAGTGTGTAGGTGATCAGCACGGCATGGGCGGCAATGCTGCGGGTAGGCGAATGGCGTGAGACGGACATGACCACCCCCTTAAAACTGATAGCGGCGCAGCCGCGTCTGGATGGCAAACAGATAGATGCAGACCCCGATCAGGATGATGAAGAACATCGCCGTCGCAATCGTCGCCCCCATGTTCTGATCTCCCAGTTGCAATTGAAAGCCGAAGAAGGTGCGATACAGGAACGTCCCCAAAATATCGGTTGCAAAGTTCGGCCCCGCAAGCGCCCCCTGCGCCGAATAGATCAGATCGAAGGCGTTGAAATTGCCCACGAATGTCAGGATCGAGATAATCCCGATGCTCGGCAGGATCAGCGGCAGCTTGATCTTCCAGAACTGCGAGGCTCCGGTGATGCCGTCCATCTCAGAGGCCTCAATCACCTCCTCGGGGATGCTCAGCAGCGCTGCATAAATCAGCATCATCGGGATGCCGACAAACTGCCAGACCGAGATCAGCGCCAAAGTGGTCAGCGCATAGGCCTCTTTGCCCAACCATGGCGCGAACAAGGATTTCAGCCCGACCGCGTTGAGCAAATCCGGGGCCACCCCCCAGATCGGCGACAGCATCAGCTTCCAGACGAAACCAACCACCACAAAGCTTAAAATCGTCGGGATGAAAATCGCCGTGCGGTAGAACGCCGCCCCGCGCAGCCGGGGGTTCGACAAGATTGCCGCCAGCAGAATCCCGATCGGGTTCTGCACCAGCATATGCACGATGAAAAACCAGGTGTTGTTGCCCAGCGCATTCCAGAAACTCGCCGACCAGCGCGGATCACCGAACAGCGTGCGGAAATTCCCCAAACCGTTGAACTGCGACACCCGATCCACCTTGGTATACAAGGACAGGTTCAGCGTCGCGAACAACGGGATGATCATGATGGCGGTGTAGACCAGCACAGCAGGCGCCAAGAACACCAGAATATGCCAGCGGAAGGGTTTGCTGTCGGACATGCGGTCAGCCCTTGTGTTCACAGTGAAAGCGCAAGGCAGGGGTCCGGGGGGCGCTGTAGCCCCCCGGCTTTTCAGCCGTTACTTGGCCTTTTGCGGCTCATACCAGCTGGCAAGGCCCTCTTGCAGACGGGCTGCCGCAGCTTCCGGCGTCTCGGTGCCCTTGATCACATTGGCCGAGGCGTTCCAGGTCTCATTCTCAAGGTTCGGCGTGCCACGCGACAGGATCTGATAGGTCGAGCGGATCGAGGATTGGCACTTGCCGCGCCACGACACGAACTCTTGCGCCAGCGGATCTTCCATCGTCACCGGGGTGGAATTCAGGCTGAAGAAGCCCGGCAGCGCGTTGGCATACATCGTGGCGAACTCGGGCGAGCCGACCCATTCCAGAAACTTCTTGGTTTCCTCAGGATGAGCCGATTTCGCGTTCATCCCCAGCGCAATATCGGTGTGATCCGAGATATAGCAGGTGTCACCAGCCGCTTGCACTGGCGGCGCGAAGACCCCCATCTTGAACGTCGCTTGCTTGTTGAAGCCCGCGATTTCCCACGACCCAGCCGGATAGATCGCCGCGCGACCAAGCGTGAACAGGTTCTGGCTGTCGGGATAGGTCTGCGCTTCAAAGCCGTCGCCAAGATAATCCTTCCACTTCGCCAGCTCGGCGAACGGGGCCACCCAATCTGCATCGGTCAGCTTCTGCTCGCCCTTGATCAGCGCCAGACGGCCTTCCTCGCCCTTCCAATAGTTCGGCCCGATGTTGTTATAGCCCATCGTGGCTGCTTCCCACTGGTCATTGGTGCCCATCGCCAGTGGGATATAGGTGCCATCGGCCTTGATCTTGTCCAGCGCCGCAAAGAACTCGGCATTGGTGGTCGGCACCGCGATGCCCAAAGCGTCAAACGCGTCTTTGTTATAGATAAAGCCATGGATCACCGACGCCATCGGCACGCAGAACGTGGCCGCGCCATCATCCGTCTGCCACGCCGATTTCGCGACGGGCGAGAAATTCGCCATCGAGGCAAGCCCGGTCAGATCGGCCAGATTGCCCTTCTTGTAAAGCTCAAGCGAGGCATCAAACGGACGGCAGGTCACCAAATCGCCCGCCGATCCGGCATCGAGTTTCGAATTCAGCACGGCATTATATTCCGCCGGAGCCGTCGGCGCGAACACCACTTTGATGCCGGGATTGGCCGCCTCAAACGCCGGAATAATGGTGTCCTGCCAGATCAGCACATCGTCATTGCGCCAGGATTCGATGGTCAGCGTCACGTCCTCGGCATGGGCCGCACCCGCCAGAAAAGTGCTGGCGAGCAAAGCGCCGATCAGTTTGGTCTTGGTCATGGGAATCTCCCTTTGTTGGTTAAAATCACCGGCTTCAGCTGCCGTTTTTTGCCCCACGCGCGATCGCCGCGCGCAGATTTCCGTTTGTCTCGCTCAATAAGCCCAGCGCCGCCTCTGGCGCCTGCCCCAATGCAATCAGCACCGCTGGCTTCACCGCACCCCGCGCCGCATCCAGCGCCGTTGCCGCAACCCCAGCCTCCACGCCCGCAATCCGCGCCACCATGGCAGCAGCCCGCCCGCGCAGCTTTTCGTTGTCCGCCACCAGTCCAACCATCATGCCATCATGCACTTGGCCCAAGCGTATTCCCATCAGCGTTGACATCATATTCAATGCCACTTTCTGCGCCGTGCCCGCCCCCATCCGGGTCGAGCCTGCAATAACCTCCGGCGGTGTGGCCAAACAAATCGCCACATCGGCATGATCAAACAGCGCAGCGCCAACCGCATTGGCAATCCCGATCACCTTCGCCCCGCGCGCTTGCGCCGCCTCGGCCACTGCCAAAGCATAGGGCGTGCGCCCCGAGGCCGTCACCGCAATCACCACATCGCCCGCCCGCAAAATCTTTGCCGCCCGAGTGCCCTCGGAAGCATCATCCTCGGTGTCGCCCGGCATCCGCGCATCGACAGGCAGGCCACCCGCCATCATCAGCAACACTCGGTCCGCCGAGACGCCAAACGTGCCGCCCAGTTCCAACCCATCCGCCACCGCCATCAGCGCCGAAGACCCCGCCCCGGCATAGACCAAGCGGCCGTTCCCTTGCAAAGCCTCAGCCATCAGCGCCGCCGCCGCCTCAATCTGCGGCAAGGCCGAGTTGACAGCCTGCACAGCCGCCGCTTGCGCCGAAAGCAAATGCCCCAATACCACCGCATCGGGTAGCGTGTCCAAGCCAGCTGCGGCAGGATGCAGAAGTTCCGTTACAGGCAGCGTCATCCGAATCTCCCTTGATCCCGTCATGAGATACCTATTCAATACCTCTTGTCCAATAAAATCTTCACAAGCCGATAAATTTGCGTTTTAGCCACCTATTTCACCGATTTCCGAAAATAAAACCGTTGCATTTTTTGAAAGGTATCATAATGGTATCTGCATGGCACAGATAGAACCCCTCTTGATCGGTATCGACGGCGGCGGCACCTCCTGCCGCGCCACGCTTTTGGCCGGAACGGACAACACCCGGTATGATGTGGTCTTGGGCCCCGCCAATGTCTCCACCGATTTTGATGCAGCGCTTGGTACCATCAACGCGGCCTTGGCACAGCTTGCCGAACGCGCGGGCCTGACCATGGCCGACCTCGCCACCGCCACCGCCCATCTTGGCCTTGCGGGTGTGATGAGCCCCGCCATCGCCACCCGTGTCGCCGCCCACCTGCCCTTCGCCCATGTCGCTGTCACCGACGACCGCCCCACCACAATCGCCGGAGCCTTAGGCGAGGCCGACGGCGCGCTCGCCGCCATCGGCACCGGATCTTTCATCGGCAGGCAAGTCGCGGGCAAAATCCACGGCGTTGGCGGCTGGGGTTTTTACATTGGCGACCAAGCCTCGGGTGCTTGGCTGCTGCGCCGCTGTCTGGAGGAAGTCATGCTGTCGGTTGATGGTTTCGCCCCCCACACCGACCTCAGCCGTGCCATCCTGAAAGAACATGCCGACGATCCGGGCCAGATCGTGATGTTCTCGCTGAACTCGCAGCCCTCCGACTACGCCCGCCTCGCCCGCGATGTCGTCACTGCCGCCGAAGCAGGCGATCCGTTGGGCGCGCGGCTGATGCAGGAAGGTGCCGCCTATATCCGCCGCGCACTCGACGTCGTCGGCTGGAACCCAAGCGAAGCGCTCTGCCTCACAGGCGGCCTCGGCCCGGCCTATGCCAGCTGGCTAGACCTGCCCACCTTCACCGCCAAAGGCACTGCCCTTGACGGTGCCCTAGCGCTGGCCGCCCGCGCAGCGGGGTCGCTACCATGAACGTCGCTGAATTCCTCAGCCCCGAACTCTGGCTCAATCCCGCCGCAGGCCCGCTCTATGTGCAACTGCGCAAGCGCTTGGAAAGCGGCATCGAAAGCGGTTTCCTCGCCCCCGACACGCTTTTGCCGCCCGAACGCGAAATCGCCGCCCTTACCGACACCTCCCGCGTCACTGTGCGCAAGGCGATTGCCGATCTGGTGGACAAGGGCATTGTCCTGCAAAAGCAAGGCTCTGGCTCCTACATTGCCCCGCGCCAATCCCGCGTGCAGCAATCGCTTTCACGGCTAACCTCGTTCACCGAAGACATGGCCCGCCGTGGCCTCACATCCGAATCGCGCTGGCTGGAACGCGGCCTGTTCCTGCCCACCCCCGAAGAAGTCATGGCCCTCGGCCTCGCCGCCCAAGACCGCGTTGCCCGCCTTGAACGCGTCCGCACCATCGACGGCCAGCCGATGGCAATCGAGCGCGCCTCGCTGTCCACCAGCATCCTGCCCGACCCCACCTCGGTCGAACACTCGCTCTACGCCACCCTCACCGCACGCGGCCATCGCCCGGTGCGCGCCGTACAACGCATCTCTGCCGCCAATCTGGGCAAGCGCGACGCCGATCTGCTGCGTGTGCCCGTGGGCGCTGCTGGTCTGCGGATTGAACGGATTTCCTACCTCGCAAGCGGAGCCGTGGTGGAATTCACCCGCTCAATCTATCGCGGCGATGCCTATGATTTTGCAGCCGAACTTCAAATCGGCCCCGAAGACGAAGGACCAAGCGCATGACCAACCTTGAAACCCACATGGCCCGCGAAGTGGCCGAAATCCCCGAAGCCACCCAGCGCTTTCTCACCCAATCGGCACCGCACATCCAAGCCGCCGCCGCCGCGATGCGCCAAGCCAACCCCCAGCTGATCGTCACCGTCGCGCGCGGCTCGTCCGACCATGCCGCCACCTACCTGAAATACGCCGTTGAACTGTTGGCAGGCATCCCGGTCGCCTCCGTCGGCCCCTCCATTGCCTCGATCTACGGCCGCCCGCTGCATCTGGCGGGCGCCGCCTGCATCGGCATTTCGCAATCCGGCAAAAGCCCTGACATCGTGGCGATGACCGAAGCCGCCCGCGCCGGTGGCGCTTTGACCATCGCCATCACCAACTTCGCCGACGCGCCGATGGCGCGAGCCGCCGCCCACTGCCTGCCATTGGCCGCAGGGGAGGAGAAAAGCGTCGCCGCCACCAAAACCTTCGTCAGTTCGGTTGTCGCAGGCCTCGCCCTCTTGGCCGAATGGCAAGATGACGCCCAACTGCGCACAGCCGTCGCCGACCTGCCCCGCGCCTTCGCCGAAGCCCTGAAGCAAGACTGGTCCGCCCTCTCCAACCGCCTGTCCCGCGCCCAACAAGCCTTCGTGCTGGGCCGAGGCCCCGGCTTCGCCATCGCCTCCGAAGTGGCGCTCAAATTCAAAGAAACCTGTGGCCTGCACGCTGAAGGCTATTCCGCAGCCGAAGTCCTGCACGGCCCCTCCGCCATCGTGCAAGAACGCTTCCCCGTCCTGGCACTCGCGGTCGAAGACGCCGCCCAGCCGCAAATCACCGCCACTGCCGAGCGTCTCGCCGCCCAAGGTGCCGATGTTTTCATCACCGGTGCCGCCGCAAAAGGCTGCACCACCCTGCCCGCCGTCACTGGCCTGCACCCCCTGCTCGCCCCCATCGTCACCGGCGTCAGCTTTTACCATTTCGTCGAACACCTCGCCCGCCGCCGCGGTTTCGATCCCGACACCCCGCCACACCTGCGCAAAGTGACGCAAACGCTATGACAAGGCTGATCCTCACCGCCCCACAAGTGTTCGACGGCAGCAATATGTTGCCCGACCACGCAGTGGTGATCGAGGCAGGCGAGATCACCGCGATCCTGCCCCGCGCCCAAGCCCCCGACGGCCCGCGCCAAGCCCTGAACGGCACCCTCGCCCCCGGCCTGATTGATCTGCAAGTCAACGGCGGCGCGGGCATCATGCTCGACGGCACCGCCACCGCCCAAAGCATCGCCACCATCTGCGCCGCCCACGCCCGCCTCGGTGCCACCGGCATCCTGCCCACCCTGATCACCGACACCCCCACCGCCACAACCGCCGTGATCGCAGCCGGCATCGCCGCCGCCCACGCCCGCACCCCCGGCTTCCTCGGCCTGCATCTCGAAGGCCCGCATCTCGACCCCAAACGCCAAGGCGCGCACGACCCCGCGCTGATCCGCCCGATGACCGAGACCGATCTCGCCGAACTCTGCGCCGCCGCCGCCCACCTGCCCGCGCTGATGCTCACCCTCGCCCCCGCTTCCGTCACGCCCGCCCAAATCACCCAACTGACCCAAGCCGGAGCGATAGTCTCGCTCGGCCACACCGAATCCACCTACACCGAGGCCAATGCCGCCACCCAAGCAGGTGCGCGTTGCGTCACCCATCTGTTCAACGCGATGTCGCAACTCGGCAACCGCGAACCCGGCCTCGTCGGTGCCGTCCTCTCCGGCACCCTGCACGCCGGGATTATCGCCGACGGCCTGCATGTACATCCCGCCACCCTGCGCGCAGCCCTGGCCGCCCGCTCAGATGGGTTGTTCCTCGTCTCCGACGCCATGGCCGTCGCAGGCACCAGCCTCACCGAATTCACCTTGGGCAGCCGCACAATCCTGCGCCAAAACGGCCGCCTCTTGCTGTCAGATGGCACCCTCGCCGGAGCAGACCTCAGCCTGCCGCAAGCCATAGCCTTCCTGATCACCCAACTCGGCCAATCCCCCACCCGCACGATAACAATGGCCACCAGCATCCCCGCCGCCCTGATCGGCGCCCGTGCAGGCACAATCCGCCCCGGCACCCAAGCCGATCTGGTGCATTTCGATGCCAACTGGGGTCTCAACGGCGTCTGGCAAAACGGCAACCGCCTCTGATCGCGCCCCCCCGAATCCAGATCAAATTTCCACAGAATTAGCCCTTGCACCGCCCCCCACACCTCGCTAAATACCCCTCACGGAGTGCGGGCGTAGCTCAGGGGTAGAGCATAACCTTGCCAAGGTTAGGGTCGTGAGTTCGAATCTCATCGCCCGCTCCAGTATCAAAAGGCC
>JBKJTI010000133.1:0-2677 GCA_046590425.1 Cypionkella sp.
GATTTACAACAACGACCGCCCGAACATGGCGATCGGCGGCATCACACCCGCCCAGAAACTGAAAATGGCCGCGTGAATTCTACGAATGCACCCCGTTAAGAATGGCGGGATTACCCCATCACCTTCGCCCCGCCACCCAACACGCTCACAAGCGATGAACGGCTGATGGAATTAGCCGGGCTCCTCGCTACCGCCATCGATCGCTGCAACACACCGCAGATAAACGAAAATACTCCGAACCTCGGAGACAGTTCGCTGGACATTCTCGCCCTGAAACGCCGTCGTCGTCAGCAGTTGCGAACTCGAGTTGGAGACGACGAATGACGAAAAACACAAGCAAATCAGCGCAAAAGCAACGATTGGCCGACCAGGCAGAGCCCATCGACGTTCTGGCTGCATTGGCAGGGCTCAAGGCGATGACGGTGCCGGAGCTGCAGGCGAAGTGGGTGGCCATCTTCGATGCACCCGCGCCGAATGCCAGCCGGGGGAACCTGGAGCTGCGGCTGGGCTACCGCTTGCAGGAACTGGCCCAAGGCGGGCTGGGCCGCGAGGCGCGACGCACGCTGGATGCGCTGGCAGACGAGGTGGCCAACGGCGCACCGGGGCCAACGGTGGCCGCTCCACGCCGCCCGATGCCCGGCACGCGACTGGTCCGGGATTGGGAGGGGATCGAACACTCATTCACCGTGCGCGCCGATGGGTTCGAATGGCAGGGGTGGCGGTTCAAGTCGCTTTCTGCTGCGGCGCGGGCGATCACTGGCACCAATCGGAACGGCTGGAAGTTCTTTGGCCTCGCCCATGGCGCTAGTTCGGGGTTCAGCCGATGACCAAACCACCCAAAACCGAGCCAGTCCGTCGCCTTCGTTGCGCCATCTACACCCGCAAGTCGAGCGAGGAAGGGCTCGACATGGAGTTCAACAGCCTCGACGCGCAGCGCGAGTCCTGCGAGGCCTATATTACCAGCCAGCGCGCCGAGGGCTGGGTATGCCTGCGCGACCGCTATGACGACGGCGGCTTTTCTGGTGGCAATCTGGATCGACCGGCGCTGAAGCAGTTGATCGCCGATATCGAGGATGGGCTGATCGACATCATCGTGGTCTACAAGATCGACCGCCTGTCGCGTGCGCTGATGGATTTCTCCAAGCTTGTCGAGATCTTCGACCGCAATGGCGCCACCTTCGTGTCGGTCACGCAATCCTTCAATACGACCACATCCATGGGGCGGCTGACGCTGAACATCCTGCTGTCCGTCGCCCAGTTCGAACGCGAGGTGATCGGCGAGCGGATCCGCGACAAGGTCGCCGCCTCGCGCCGAAAGGGCATCTGGATGGGTGGGCCGGTGCCGCTGGGCTATGATGTGAAGGACCGCAAGCTGGTCGTGAACCCGGCCGAGGCCGAGGCGGTGCAGACGATTTTCCTGTTGTTCGCGCGATCCAGTTCCACAGCGCAGGTGATCGACGAACTGCACGCCCGTGGAATACAGACCAAGAAGCACAAGCCCTTCGACAAGGGCTATCTGTATAAGCTGCTGCACAACCGGGTCTATCGCGGGCTGGCTGTGCACAAGACCGAAGCCTTCCCCGGCGAGCATGAGGCGATCATCGACGAGGCGTTGTGGGCTGAGGTCCACGATGTGCTGGCCAACAACCGCGTCGCCCGGATCGCTGTGGCGCGGGCGCCCGCACCGGCGTTGCTGCGTGGGCTGATCTTCACCGAGAGCGGCGTGGCCATGTCCCCGCATCACACCAAGAAGGGCACGCGGCTTTACCGCTACTACGTATCGATGGACGTGATCCAGAATCGGCCCGATGCCGTGTTGCGCGGCCCGCAGCGTTTGCCGGGCGGAATGGTCGAGGATGCGGTGATCGGCGAGATTCGCCGCCTGCTGCGCACGCCGGAAGCCGCACATCGCGTGGCTAAGGTGCTGCGCAAGGATCGGCCCAACCTTGGCGAGGCGGACGTGACAGCGGCATTGGCCCAGTTCGACAAGATGTGGACGGCGCTGATCCCGGCCGAACAAGCGCGCGTTGTGCAGCTGCTGGTCGCCCGTGTGACGGTGGGTGAGGCGGGGCTAGCCGTCGATCTGCGCCACGAGGGTCTTGGGGTAATCGCCGCCCTGGTCGCACCACCGAGAAAGCAGGTGGTATGATGAACGACCCGCTGCGCATCCATATCCCGCTGACCATCCGCAAGCGCGGCGGCCGCCCGCGCATCCTGCCGCCCAAAGAGGTGGAGGTCGAAATGGAGCGAGGGCAGGACCCACACGTCCTGCGCGCCATCGGTCTTGCTTGGCGTTGGCGACAACTGATCGAACGCGGCGAGGTCACCACGCTGGCGGATCTGGCCGCCAAAGAATGTTTCTCCGACCGCTACGTCAGCCGCATAATCCGGCTGGCATGGCTGTCGCCATTGGTGCTGGAGCGGCTGGTCCTCCAGCGCGAACCCACGGTGCTGACGCTCAAGGACCTGTGTGGGGTGGCAGAGTTGCCATGGGCCGATCAGCCGGGGCGAGTGTTCGACTGACCGCTCAGTGAAAGCTGGCCTGAAAGCTGGTCGCGGTCAGCCCGCAAGCGTCAGCGCGCCGGTGTACCAACACTTGTGACAGATGCAGATTCACCAGCCGCCGCGCCGCAAAACTCTGTCGAACCCTCGGCCCCGCTTATGGCAAAGCTGTTCG
>JBKJTI010000198.1:0-20369 GCA_046590425.1 Cypionkella sp.
TCGCGCTCGCGTGAAAGCCGTTTTTCTGCTTGAAGGCGGCTCTTGGCCGCTGGTCGCTGAAGAACCGACTGAGCCAGGTTCCGTTATTGAAACACGCAAAGGAAACGCCTCGCGCGCACCCACAACTTTGTTCCAAATCGTCCGTGTTGGCTTCATGCTACGGTATTCGAGATAGTCAGTGGTGCTGTCACGGCAGTTTGCGCATGGACCGGGCCAGGTTCGAGGCAGCCAGTGGAATGGAGCTGCAATCTGCGGAAGGCGACCATTGGGGATCAAAGATAGTCGGCCCTTGGCGATCTGGGTATTGTGCGATGGCGCGCGGGAAACCCTACGACAACGACAATGTGCGAAAGCATCCGGGGCGTCACAGATCCGAACGCTTCGATCTGACCAAGAGGGCTTAATGGCAGAGTGATGGACCCAAGACAGAGGCGCTGAGGGAAAGCCGCCCGTTACCGCGCAGCACTTCCGCCATGGCCAGAGCGCTTCAAATAGCGCGGTGAGTGAACGGTTCATACAGCGCCAAAGTTTGCATCAATACATATGTATTGAAGATTTTTTTATATCTTTGCAACTTAAATGCCGTGCAGCGGCCCCGGCGCGGGTAGCGCCGGTCGTGCCGGGCTTGGGGCGCTTTTGCCCCGAGACTGGCGGGACACCCAGACTGCTATGGCTCTGTGGGAAAACAAAAGCCCCGCACCGGGCGAGGCTTTTGATGAGGGCAATCTTCAAGCTTTCAGGTTTACCGCCGCGCTGGAAATATTCAGGCCCGTAAGGCGCGGGCAACTGCTTCGGGTTCGGCAGCGATAACTTTCAGTAGGATCAGGGCCGCGCGATCAGGGCGGCGGCGATCCTGCTCCCAGTCGCGCACCGTGCCAGCCGAGAGGCCATAACGCTCCGCAAAGGCCTGTTGCGAAAGCTTTTGTTTCTTTCTGATGGCCGCAACATCAATCGTTTCGGGAATGTATACCGCTCCAGGTTCTGCCTCACCGCTGGCAATGCGCAACGCTTCATGGGCGCTTTCGATTAGTTCTTTTCCAAAGCTCATATCAGCCTCCAAGTGTTTTTTTGCGCCGATAGACATCGGCCAGTTTCGACAGGATCTTCGCCAGTTCGTTGCGTTCCGCCATAGACAAGTTCGCCTTCTCGGACTTTCCATAGATAGCAAGTAAAAACACCGGAATGTCATCGCCCCCGAAATAGTGAATAGTCCGATAGCCACCGCTTTTGCCCGCTCCATCCTTGGCGTGTCGCAGTTTGCGCGCGCCTCCTGTGCCGACCATAACATCCCCGGCCTCGGGGTTTGCAGCGATCAGCGAGAGAATTTCATCCATTTCAGATTCAGTGACGCCAGCCCGCTTGGCTTGCATCAGGAACAAGGGTGTTGAGATGATTGAGTGCATGAAGGTATTCATACGGCAATGCCGTATGAATGACAACCGCAAAGCTGCTATCACTAAAGAAAAGCCGCCCTGGAGGGGCGGGAGTTGATCCTCACCACGAGGCGTAAACGGAGGGTTGGTCAGGGTTTAAGCGGCAGTGTAAATTGACGCAGCCATGTTGGGCCGCGGGTATTGCGCAGGCCATGCAGTATCGGCTCGGCGGCGGCGCGCATCCACTGATCGGACAACTTTGCTTTCCACGTCCGGCCATTCTGCTTTGCTAAATGTGCAAGCGCCTCAAGCTGTTCGGCAGTGAGCGGGGGATGTTTGGTCATAGCATGTCACCTCGGGGCGGGGAGTGAGGGGCGGCCTGCGCCGCCCCTCCGCTTTGGCTTAAAGGCAATCCGGCACCCATTGGCCGATGCGCGCGATCTGCTCCGGGGTAAGGGCGTAAAGCGTTTGAGTAGTGCTGTCGCTGAACAGCCGCTCCATCGTCGCCGCCTTCTCGGTTTTTTTCATCTTGGCAAAGGCTTTCACACGGGCGTCGCTCGGCTGGGCAGAAAGCAGATCGGCAAGCAATGCGTCGAGATAACCACCAGACACGCGGCCAAAGAAGTTCGCAGCGGTCGGGGTCCAGACGGTGCGAATAGAAGCGCCCGCCTCTTCCTCGATGTGATCAAAAAGGTTTGACGGTCGGGAATAGCTGCTGAAACCATAGTTCAGCCCGCGCGCCAAAGCTTCGGTGATAACAGCATTTCGGGCCTTCTTACCCTGCCCCTGAAAACCCAGAAATGCCTCCGCCTGATCCTGCACCATATTGTGCGCCTTCGGATCGGTCAGGCGCGCATCCACCGCAAAGCCACGCGCGCAACCAACAGCCGGCCCGATTCGTCATACCGCTCGACATTGGCTTTGGCTTCGCGACGCAGGGGCAGTGCCGACGGGGTAGCAAGTAGCGATCCGCCCTTTACCGTGCCGTGGATCAGTCGGTGCAACAAGTTCATCATCTGGATTTTGACCGGAACGGCTGCCGCCAGCGTCATAGCCGCATGTTATATTGAAGGATTCGTTGCGGGCACCCGCATCCCCCCACGCCACACGACTGGGCTATTTTGGCACGCGGATTAAATTCCGCTTGCATACGTATGCTAAGACGTTCAATTTCGGCATCGTCGGATAGACTCTTCCATGCGAGGCTTTCACAGACTCGGGCATGGGATTGCAGCAACAGGCAGGTGATCTGAATGACGGACAGGAAAGACAGTATGATTTCCAAGGGAGATCTGGCCTCAGTGGAGGCAGAAAAAGTAATGCAAGTGGAGCGGCACGACTACCCCGATCTGGCACCCGCAAATGGCAAGCGCACGCAGGCGATGCGGGGGTTTGACCCGATTTACACCGATATTGTCGATTACATCGTGCGCTGCACCCACAAGATCTGGGACGAGCGTGATATCGGCCTGATCTATACCCACTACACCCACAACTGCGTTCTCTATGGCACCACCGGCACGCTTTACACCCGCGAAGAAGTGGTGCGCGACACCATCCAGCGGCTGGTTTCCTTCCCCGAACGGCGCGGCATGGCCACGCAGGTGATCTGGAAAGGTGATGAAAATTCAGGGTTTTACACCTCGCATCTGGTCACTGGCACCGGGCGGCACACGCAGAACGGCCACTTGGGCTATCCGACAGGCCGGATGTTCACCTCGCGCACCATCGCCGACTGCATGATCTATGAGAACAAGATTTACCGCGAATGGGTTGTCGCCGACACCACCGCTATCCTGCAGCAGCTTGGGCTGGACGTGCAGGCCTATGCCGAGCGCATTGCCAGTGCTGCCTTTGATAAGGGCATGGTTTCATTGGATATTGGTGAAAATCGCCATATGATCGGGCAGTATCCACCCGAAGCCGAAGCCGATCTGTCCATCGCCTCGAACGAGATCGAGCGGCACACTCTGCGCTGGCTCCACGAAGTGTATAACCGCAAGATGCTGGGCCAGATTGCCGATCTTTACGCCCCCACCGCGCAATATCACGGCCCGCTGATGGCGGAATTGTATGGCGTGGCCTCGATCATTCACCAAACGCTGGGTCTGATCGGGTCGCTGCCGGATGCCGCCTTCACGCCGCAGCACATCTGCACCACCCCTTGCGAGGAAGGCGGCGAAAAGGTTGCCGTGCGCTGGATCATGGAGGGGCATCATCTGGGTTACGGCATCCTGAACCACCTCGGCGCGCCAACCGGCAAGTGGGTGCAGATGATGGGGATTACGCATTTCCACTACAAGAACGGCAAGATTGTCGATGAATGGCGCGTCTATGACGAAGCCTCGGCGTTGGTGCAGGTGAAGCTGGCGCAGATGGCCGACCGCAAGGCGGCAATGCTGGCGGCCTGACACCTCAGATGATGCAGACTCAGACGGCCCGCCAGCTTGGCGGGCCGTTTGCATTTTCGCGGCACCGGGCATTTTTTCTGACTCGCGATATTATGTTTGCAATCGTATGCAAGAAATGTTTAGCTTTCCGCGCAGATGGGTTCCGGGCTGGCACGACCAGCCGCAGAGATAAAATCGCCAACAGAGGGGTGCGATATGAAAATCAGAATGACCAAGGCGCTGATGGCTGGCGCGGTAAGTGTGGCAGCCTTGCTGGCGGGCAGCGCGGCTTGGGCCGACTGCGGCATCACCGATGCAGGTTCGGTCCGCATCCTGTCGAACGACTTCGAAGCGCTGCGCATCGTCAACGACGTGGCCGCAAGCTGCGCCACCTCAACACTGACCGTCACTGCAAACGCCACCGCCGAGCATAAGAACATCCAGGTCCCCGCCCTTTCGGCCAAGCCCGCCGAATACACCGTGGCCGTGGTTGCCAACAACTCGATCGTGCCGCTGATGAACGACGGGCTGATCCGCCCGCTGGATGATCTGGTCGCCAAATACGGTTCCAGCCTGCAACCGAACCAGTTGATCAAGATCGACGGCAAGGTGATGGCGATTGCCTTCATGGGCAACGGCCAGCATCTGTTCTACCGCAAAGACATCCTTGAAAAGGCCGGTGTGGCCGTGCCGACCAGCTACGAAGAAGTTCTGGCCGCCGCACAGGCGATCAAGGACAAGGGCCTGATGGAATATCCCTTGGCCGCCGCTGACAAACCCGGTTGGGATTTGGCCGCCGAGTTCGTAAACATGTATCTGGGCACCGGCGGCAGCTTCTTTGCCGATGGCTCGGCGGAACTCGCGATTGACAACGACAATGGCCACAAAGTGCTGGAAACCATGCGCGCGATGACGGCGTTCATGAACCCCGACTATCTGACCTATGACGCGACCGAACTGAACAAGGTTTGGGATGCCGGCAAAGTTGCGATTATGAACCAGTGGGGCTCGCTTGCGGCAGCCGCGATTGATTCCGCAACCGCCAGCGCCGAAGTTGCTGCAGGCACCGCCTTTGCCGCCGCACCGACCATCAACGGCGGCACCACCCCGGCGGCAGCTTTGTGGTGGGATGGCTTCACCATCGCAGCCAACATCTCGGATGAAGATGCAGCGGTGTCGTTCCAAGCCATGGTCAAAGGCATCAGCCCGGAAACCGTCGCAGCGCATCCCGGCGTCGCAACCTGGCTGGTGGCTGGCTACGAGGCAGGCCCGACTGCCATCGGCGTGATCGGCAATGCCAAAGGCGGGGCCAAGCCTTATCCGATGCAGCCCTACATGGGCCTGCTGCACACCGCCCTGCAAACCGAACTGGCCGATTTCATTGCCGGTAAAGAAGACGCAGAGCAGGCACTGGCTGATGTGAAATCGGCCTATGACACAGCGGCGAAAGAAGGCGGCTTTCTGAAGTAAGCTTTCGCCCTTGGCTGCAAGGTGGCCTCCCCCGCCTTGCAGCCTGTTCCTTATGACCGGAGCCCGCCATGCCGCATCGCACGTTCTTTGCTTTCATGTTTCCGTCGCTGCTGGCGATGGTGTTGTTCATCACCCTGCCGATTTTTTCGGTGCTGGTGCAGTCGTTCTACGTCCAACATGACGCCGTGCTGACCACGGTGGAAAACTGCGGCCCCTTTGGCTGCGAGTCTGAAACCAAAGTCGATACCGAGGCGATGGCCAAACTGCGCGAAGAAGCCCCAATGGGCAAGTTTGCGGGCTTTTCCAACTATCTGAACCGCAACCATCTGGCCGTGGCCGAAGTGGGCGCGATTTTCAGCGATAACAACGGCCTAAGCGACATCGGCGCGCGGCTGATGAACCTGCCGTTCTACCGCGCCTTGGCCTTCACGCTGGCCTATTGCTTTTTCGTCACCCCGCTTGCGATGGCGTTGGGGTTTGCGGTTGCCTTGGCGGTGAACACAATTCCCAAGCTTTTGCGCGGCCCGACGATCTTCGTGTCGCTGCTGCCGATGATCATCACGCCCTTGGTGGGGTCACTGATCCTGTCGTGGATGTTCAACCCGGCGGGGATTCTGGGCGCAGGCTTGCAGCATCTGACGGGCGATCCGACGCTGTCGCTGCGCGCATCCCCGGCGCTGACATGGGCGGTTTTGCTGACCTATGGCGTGTGGACCAACGGGCCGTTTTCGTTTGTGGTGTTCTATGCGGGCCTGCAAACCGTGCCGCAGGACACGCTGGAAAGCGCCAAGATGGATGGTGCAACCCGCTGGCAAGCCGTGCGCTATGTGATCATTCCGCATCTGATGCCGCTCGCGACCTTCGTCGCACTGGTGCAGTTGATGGACAATTTCCGGGTGTTCGAACCCATCGTCGGCTTTTCGGCCGAGGCCAATGCCACCTCGCTGTCGTGGTTGGTTTACAACGATCTCGTCAGTCAGGATTCGGCGCAGTTCGGCTCTGCCGGGGCGACTTCGGTGATCACGATTATCGGTGTGCTGATCCTGCTGGCCCCGGTCTTGCTGCGCACATGGCGCGATTTCAACCGGAAGGTGGTGTAACATGGTGGATCGCCGCCCATTGGCCCTGCGCAGTCTGACGACCGGATTTCTGGTGATCTGGCTGATCGCCGCCCTGTTCCCCTTCGCCTGGACGGTCTGGGGCAGCTTCAAGGTCGAGGCTGACTTTTTCTCACGCGAAAGCTGGTGGTTCGCCATCGAAGGCACCCGCACCCAAGCCCAGACCGGTGGCAGTTTCACGCTCGCCGGCTATGAAGGGGCTTGGATCAAGAACGAATTCTGGAAGCCGGTGATCAACACCATGATCGTCACGGTGTTCGTCACCTGCATCTCGCTGTTTGTGGGCACGTTGGGCGGCTATGCCCTTGCCCGCTCTGGTCAGCGCTATGCGTTTTGGGTGCTGATCGCGGCGCTGGTGTTCCGCGCCATGCCACATATCACGCTGGTCTCGGGCTATCTGCTGCCGTTCTTTCAGCTGAACATCTGGGGCGTGCTGCCCACCACGATCATCGTGCTGGTGGCGATCAACCAACCTTTCACCCTGTGGATGCTGCACAGCTTTTTCCTGTCGATCCCAAAGGATCTGGACGAAAGCGCTTTGGTCGATGGCTGTACCCGGTTTCAGGCCTTCCGCATGGTGATCATGCCGGTGATGTGGCCGGGGGTGGTGACAACTGGGCTTTTCAGCTTCCTTTTGGCCTACAACGACTTCGCCGTGACTTCAATGCTACTTAGCCAAGACAACCAAACCATGATCCCGAAGATCGCAAGCTTCCTAGGGTCGATCCAGAACGAAGGCAACGTGATGTTTGCCGTGGCCGCCGTGGTCTCTGCCACCGTGCCGCTGTTCGTGATGGTGCTGTTCTTCCAACGTCAAATCGTCTCCGGCCTGACCGCCGGCGCTGTGAAAGGGTAAGTCATGGCGCAAATCCGCCTTGTGAACGTCTGCAAACGCTGGGGCTCTTATGTCGGCGTCGATAACTTTAGCCTAGAGATCGCCGATGCCGAGTTTCTGGTGCTGCTGGGGCCATCCGGCTGCGGCAAAACCACTACGATGCGGATGATCGCGGGTCTGGAAGAACCTTCCAGCGGCGAAATCTGGATCGGCGACCGCATGGTCAACGGGATGGAGCCGAAAGACCGCGACATCTCGATGGTGTTCCAAAGCTACGGGCTTTATCCGAACCTGACGGTGTATGAAAACATCCGCTTCCCGCTCCGGGTGCGCAACGTGCCGAAAGCCGAGCATGATATGCGCGTGATGCGCGCCGCAGAAATGGTGGAACTCGGCCCCCTGCTGGATCGCCGCCCAGCCGCACTTTCCGGCGGCCAGCGTCAGCGCGTGGCCCTTGCCCGCGCGATTGTGCGCGAACCAAATGCGTTCCTGATGGACGAACCTTTGTCCAACCTTGACGCCAAGCTGCGGGTTTCGACCCGCGCCCAGATCAAAAACCTGCACCACACGCTGAAAACCACCACGATCTACGTCACCCACGATCAGATTGAGGCGATGACCTTGGCCGACCGCGTGGTGGTGATGAACAAGGGTGAGGTGCAGCAAGTTGGCACGCCCACCGAAATCTACGACCGCCCCGCCAACACCTTTGTCGCCAGCTTCATCGGTTCGCCTGCGATGAACCTGATCGCAGGGCAGATCACAGACGGCACCTTCCGCGCCGATGGCATGCAGGTGGCAGGTCTTGCCGGAAACGGCCCCGCCACTTTGGGCTTCCGCGCCGAGGATGCAACCGTCGTGACCGAAGGCGGCAACATCGCCGCCCCGGTTTACGCGATGGAACTGCTGGGCGATGCCACGCTGGTCTCGGTCCGCATCGGCCCGGCACTGGTGTCCGTGCGTGCGCCCAAGGATTTCCGCATCGAAATCGGCAGCCCGCTGCAAATCCGCGTGCCGTTGTCCGTCGTGCATCTGTTCGACGCCAGCACCGGCGCGCGGATCGCGGGATGACAGGCTTGCCCCCGCCAGCCGCTTTGACGCAAACTGCGCCAAAGCAGGGGGAGTGTTCTGGTGGCCAATGAAAAAGTGACATCGCTGGAAGTGGCAGCACTTGCCGGTGTCAGCCAATCGGCGGTCAGCCGGGTGTTCACGCCCGGCTCGTCAGTCAGCCAGAAAACCGCCGAAAAGGTGCGTGCCGCCGCTTTGCAACTGGGCTACCGCCCCAACGTGCTGGCGCGGTCGCTGAAATCCGGCAAAAGCCGGATCATCGGGCTGGTCGTGGCCTATCTGGAAAACTACTTCTACCCCGAGATGGTCGAACGCCTCTCCACAGAACTGCAAAAAGTCGGCTATCATGTGCTGATCTTTCTCGCCCCGCAAACCAGCGTTAATGTCGATCAGGTGATCCGGGAAATCTTGGATTATCAGGTGGATGGCATCGTGATGGCCTCGGTTTCAATGTCGTCCGATCTGGCCGCGCGCTGTCAGGAAACCGGCATCCCGGTGGTTTTGTTCAACCGCGCGCACGAAGATAAAAACCTCTCCTCGGTCACCTCCGACAATTTCGCGGGCGGCAAGGCTTTGGCCGATTACCTTTGCGCCA
The DNA here is from genome assembly GCA_046590425.1 of Cypionkella sp. Taxonomy (GTDB): domain Bacteria; phylum Pseudomonadota; class Alphaproteobacteria; order Rhodobacterales; family Rhodobacteraceae; genus Cypionkella. The sequence continues at coordinate 8,850 of JBKJTI010000198.1, forward strand.
CCGGCCACAGCCGCATCGCCTATATCGCGGGCTTTGCTGGTGCCTCGACCCAAGCCGACCGCGAGGCAGGCTTTCGCGCAGGCCTCGCCGATGCGGGACAAGATCTGTTCGCGCGCGCCGATGGCAATTTCGACTATCGCACCGCACAGATGGCCGCGCGCACCCTGTTTGCCACCCAGCGCCGCCCCGATGCGGTGTTCGTCGCCAATGATCACATGGCCTTCGCGGTGATGGATGTGCTGCGGTTTGAACTGGGCCTGCGGGTGCCCGAAGATGTCTCGGTGGTCGGCTTCGACGATGTCCCCCCCGCCGCCTGGCCCGCCTATAACCTGACCACTTACCGTCAGCGCGTCGATTTGATGGTGCGGGAAACCGTGGATATGCTGATGACATGGATCGCCGCCGATCAGCCAAAGGTTACCCGCGTGGTGCTACCGGGCGAATTGGTGATCCGCAGTTCCACCCGCCGGATCGGAATTGCGCAATGACCGAAGCCACCTTCCGCGCCAGATTGGCCGCCTTGGGCCTGACGCTGGATGACAAAGCCTTTGCCGCCGCATGGGCCGGGGCGCAGCACCTGCGGGCCGAGATCGCCCGCGTTGGGAAATGGTTAACAACCCAGCCATGACCGAAGCCATCGACCTGCCCCTCCACGACGCCGCAGCCGCCCTGCGCGCAGGCACCTTCACCGCCCGCGCGCTGACCGAGGCTGCGCTGGCCCGCTGTGCTGCGCGCAATCCACACCTGCACGCCGTCACCCATCTGAACCCGCAGGCCTTGGCTGAAGCCGACCGCGCCGATGCCCTACTGGCGGCGGGTCTGGGCGGGCCGCTCTGCGGAATCCCGTTTCTGGTCAAGGATTTGATTGACGTTGCCGGTCTGCCCGCCACCAGCGGCTCGGCTGTGCTTGCGGGGCGGATTGCTGATACCGACGCCCCCGCCGTCGCCCTGTTGCGGGCGCAGGGTGCGGTCGTGCTGGGCAAAGTCGCCACCTATGAATTTGCCATGGTCGGCCCCGATCTGGCCCTGCCCGATCCGCCTGCCCGCAACCCGTGGAACCGCGCCCATATCACCGGGGGGTCGTCCTCTGGCTCGGCCTCGGCGGTGGCAGGGGGCCTCGTGCGAATGGCGCTTGGCACCGATACCGGCGGGTCGATCCGCAGCCCCTCGGCCTATTGCGGCTGTGTCGGTCTGAAACCCAGCTATGAACGCGTCGCGCGCGCCGGGGCCTTCCCGCTCTCGCCCGCGCTGGATCACACCGGGCCGATTGCCGCCTCGGTTGCCGATGCGGCGCTGATGCTGGATGCGATCACCACGCAGCCGGAAAACTGGCGACCCGCCAGCGGCAAGTTGGCACAAGGCGCGCGCGGCCTGCGCATCGGTTACGCCCGCGACTGGTTCGCCGATGATCCGCAAGCCGCCCCCGCCCTGATCCGCGCGATGGACGATGCCGCAGCGCAACTGTCGATGCTGGGCGCAACCATCACCCCGATCACCCTGCCCGACTACGCCCCGTTTGAAGCCGCCGCGTCCGTGATCCTGCATGCCGAGGCTTTGGCCGAACACCGCGACCTGATCCGCGACAAGGCCCCCCTCTATGGCCGCCCGGTGCTGCAATGTCTCGCCTTTGGTGCTGCGATTGAGCCCGAAGATCTGGCGCAGGCCCGCCTTGCCCAAACCAGCCTGACTGCGGCGATGCTGGCGGCGATGCAGGGGTTTGATCTGATCCTGACCGCCACCACCCTGACCTCCGCGCTGCCGTTTTCCGACTTTGACGGCGAAAAGGCGGTCTGGACACCAATGCGGACCATCGCCTTCAACCTGACCGGGCAGCCTGCCATTTCGGTGCCCATCGGCTTTGACAAAGACCTGCCGCTGGGGATGCAACTGGTGGGGAGGAACGGCTGCGAAGACCTGATCTGCGCCGCAGCCCATGCGTTTGAACAGGCGACCGACCATTCCTGTCAGCGGCCAAGCTTTTAACTTCCTTAGTCTCTGGCAATCCCACAGGGGCGTCCGGGGGGACGTATTGTCTCCCCGGCGCTGTCCATGGCTGTAAGCACCTGGAACAAAAATCAGCCGCAAACCACAACATATTGTGGTTTGCGGCCATATCTAACAGCAAAAACACAAGTCACTCCCAGCGGGGAAAGAAATTACCCCCGCTGCATCCGGTCAAGACGCAGTTGCGCAGCCCGACGATGACCCTCAAGCCCTTCGCTTGCCGCCTGCCGTGCCGCAGGCGGTGCGACCTGATCGACCCCATGCGGTTCCAGCCATTGATGCGTGGCGATCTTCACATAGGCCCCCACCCACAGCCCGCCGGTGTAGCGGCCCGCCGCCATCGTCGGCAGGGTGTGGTTGGTGCCCGAGCATTTGTCGGAATAGACCACCGACGCCAGTTCGCCGATGAACAACGACCCATAGTTGCGCAGCTTTTTGGCGAAGCCATGCGGATCGGCGGTATGCACCTGCAAATGCTCGGCGGCGATGAAATCCGAATAGGCGATCATCGCAGCCTCGTCCTCGCACACCGCGATCTCGCCATAGTCGCGCCAAGCCGGTTCCGCCACATGCGCGGTCGACAAGGTTTTCATCTGCTTTTCAACCTCGGCCACCACAGCCTCGGCCAGCGGGCGGTGTGTGGTGATCAGACCGACACGGGTGCGCACGTCATGTTCGGCCTGCGCCAGAAGGTCGGTCGCGATCATCTCGGCATCGCCGGTTTCATCGGCCAGAATGTAGATCTCGGACGGCCCCGCCAACTGGTCAATGCCCACCGGGCCAAACACCTGCCGCTTGGCCTCGTTCACAAAGGCATTGCCCGGCCCCATGATCTTCATGACACCCGGCACGGTTTCGGTGCCAAAGGCCATCGCCGCAATCGCCTGCGCGCCGCCGATGCGGAAAATCCGATCCGCGCCCGACAGATGGCAGCCGGCCACCATCGCCTCATGCGCATTGGGCGGCAAACACGCGATCACCTCAGGCACGCCCGCCACCTTGGCCGGAACGATAGTCATGATGGGTGCCGACAACAGCGGAAAGCGCCCGCCCGGCACATAGCAACCCACGCGGTCAATCGGAATCACCCGGTGCCCCATGAACACGCCCGGAAGTGGCTCGATCTCCAGCGGCAGAATCGTCGCCAACTGCGCCTCGGCAAAGCGGCGGACGTTGGCGATGGCGAACTCGGTGTCCTTGCGGGTTTGCGGATCAAGCGCTGCGACGGCGGCCTCGCGCTGCGCTTGCGTCACTTCAAACGCCTGCAGATCCGATTTGTCGAACTGCGCGGAATATTCCCGCACCGCCGCATCGCCGCGCGCCTTCACGTCTGCAAGGATCTTGGCGACCAATTCGGCCACCGGCTTGTTATCGCTTTCGGCATTGCGGGTGGGCGCTTTCACCCAGGAAATTTTGGCGGTCGGATAGGCTTCGGACAGGTTCGACATCATGCTCCTTTCGGCCCAGAAGGGCCTTTGTTTTGCCACTAGGCTAGACAATCTGCATACGATTGCAAAGCCCCGTTTCACATTCATCTGCATTTTGCCCGCAACCTCCTTAAATCTATGGGGTTTTCTTTGCCATGAAGCCATTGCGCGGCAGAAATGGGCCGAAATTCTGCATAATTCCGCACAAGTGTCTTGCCATCTTGCCCGGGCTTGTTCTATCTATATTGCAAACGTATTCATTGCCGAGGAATGAAATGGCTGTAACCTGGCTCAAACGTGGCAAGCCCGAAACCGAACGCGCTGCGGATGATGCGAAAACGCGCGCCACCGTCGAATCTGTGCTGGCCGATATCGAAGCCCGCGGCGACGCGGCGGTGCGCGATCTGTCGGTGAAGTTCGACCGCTACGACCCGCCCAGCTTTCGGCTGATCCCGTCCGAGATCGAAGCCGCGATGCAAAACGTGTCGACGCGCGATATGGAGGACATCCGTTTCGCCCAGACCCAGATCCGCCGCTTTGCCGAAGCGCAGCGCGCCAGCATGACGGATATTGAGGTTGAGACCCTGCCCGGTGTTTTCCTTGGCCACCGCAATATCCCGGTGCAATCGGTCGGCTGCTATGTGCCGGGCGGCAAGTTTCCCATGGTGGCATCGGCCCATATGTCGGTGCTAACGGCTTCTGTGGCAGGCGTGCCGCGCATTGTGGCTTCCGCACCCCCCGTCAACGGCGCACCGCATCCCGCGATTGTGGCCGCGATGGCCTTGGGTGGCGCGCATGAAATCTACGTCTTGGGCGGGATGCAGGCGGTGGGGGCGATGGCGATTGGAACCGAAACCATCACGCCAGTGGATATGCTCGTCGGCCCCGGCAATGCTTTTGTGGCAGAAGCCAAGCGTCAGCTTTATGGCCGCGTCGGCATTGACCTGTTTGCGGGCCCCACCGAAACCATGGTGATCGCCGATGACACCGTGGATGCCGAGCTTTGCGCCACCGATCTTCTGGGCCAAGCCGAGCATGGCTACAACTCGCCATCGGTGCTGCTGACCAACAGCCGTAAGCTGGCCGAGGCCACCATGGCTGAGATCACGCGCCTGCTGAAAATCCTGCCCACCGCCGCGACCGCAAGTGTCAGCTGGGCAGACTATGGCGAAGTGATCGTCTGCGACAGCTATGACGAGATGCTGGCCGTGGCCAATGATATCGCGTCGGAACATGTGCAGGTGATGACCGACCGCGACGACTGGTTCCTGGAAAACATGCATTCTTATGGTGCTTTGTTCCTTGGCCCGCGCACCAATGTCGCCAATGGCGACAAGGTGATCGGCACCAACCACACCCTGCCGACCAAGAAAGCTGGCCGCTATACGGGTGGGCTTTGGGTTGGCAAGTTCCTGAAAACCCACAGCTATCAGCGCATCACCACCGACGCTGCCGCCGCTGAAATCGGTGCTTATGGATCGCGTCTGTGCATGCTGGAAGGCTTCGTCGGCCATGCCGAGCAGTGCAACATCCGCGTGCGCCGCTACGGCGGACAAAACGTGCCTTACGGGGCGGCCGCCGAATGACCCTGCCGCGCACGCCTTCGTTCCGGCTGGATGGCCGCCGCGCCTTGGTCGCGGGGGCGTCTTCGGGCATCGGGGCCGCCTGCGCCGTGGCCTTGGCCGAGCAGGGCGCGCATGTGACGCTTTGCGCCCGCCGCGCACCTGAATTGCAGAGCTTGGCGGACGCCATGCGCACCGAGGGTTTCACCGCCGACATCCTGCCGCTGGACATCACCGACACCACTGCCACCGAAGCCGCATTGGCGCTGCTTGAACCCTTTGACATTCTGGTGAATTCCGCTGGCGGCGCGCGTCACAGTCCCGCCATTGATACCACGCCCGAGGATTTCGACTTTGCCACCAACCTGAACCTGCGCGCCGCCTATTTTGTGACCCGCAGCGTCGCCAAACGCCTGATTGCCGAACGCAAACCCGGCAGCCTGATCAACATTACCAGCCAGATGGCGCATGTCGGCGGGATTGATCGTGCGGTTTATTCCGCCACGAAACACGCGGTGGAAGGCATGACCAAAAGCATGGCGATTGAATGGGGCCCGCACGGCATCCGCGTCAACACCATTGCCCCGACCTTTATCCGCACGGCGCTGACAGCTGCCACTTTCGCCAACCCCGAACGTGCCGCGTGGATCGCCAGCAAAATCAAACTGGGGCGCGTCGGCGAAGTGACCGACATCATGGGAGCGGTCGCCTTCCTCGCCTCGGATGCCGCCAGCCTGATCACCGGAACCTCAATCCTCGTAGATGGCGGCTGGACCGCCGATTAACCTTAAAGGTGCCACATGACTCCGCAAGAAATGGAAGCCCGCATCGTCCGTTACGGCGATCTGCGCCCCTGCAAGACTGCGTTTATTGACGCGCATACCCCCGGCTCGAACCGCAAGGAAAACTTCACCATCATCGGCGGTGGCGTGTCTGAAAGCCCCGATCAGCATGTGCATATCCGAGAGACCCCCGGCTTTAACATCGGCGCTGCGGGCCAGCCGCCCGGTTGCCGCAACTCGCTGCACACCCACCGCACCGCCGAAGTATTCTTCGTGCTCAAAGGCCGGTGGCGCTTCTTCTGGGGCCGTTATGGCACCGCAGGAGAGTTCGTGGCCGAGGAAGGCGATATCTTCAACATCCCCACCGGCATCTTCCGTGCCTTTGAAAACGTCGGCACCGATTATGGGATGATCATGGCCGTGCTGGGCGGCGATGATTCGGGCGGTGGCGTGGTTTGGGCACCGCAGGTGATCACCGATGCCAAGGATTATGGCCTGATCCTCGGCAAGAACGGCAAGCTTTATGACACCAAAAAGGGCCAGAACCTGCCCGAAGGTGTCGTGCCGATGCCGCTGCTGAGCGATGAAGAACTCAAGGCCTTCCCCGAACCCACCACCGCCGAGGTGATCCCGAATCGCGTGGCGCGCTATTGGGATCTGATGGCGCTGTCAGATCGTCAGCCCGCCAAGGTGATCGGCGCGGAAGGCAAACTGCGCGACCGTCCGGGGTTTGAGGTTGAATTCCTGTCGCGCAACTCGATCTCTGATGCCACCTACAGCCTTGATCAGCATGAGATTCTGATGCCGATGCGCGGCCATTGGCGGCTGACTTGGGCTGGCGGCACCACTGCGCTGAACCCCGGCGACACGGCAGCGATTCCGCCCGGTTTGCCGCACAGCCTGACGCCTGCGATGACCGGGGAAGCCTCGCTCTATCGTGTGATCAGCACCTCTGATCCCGCCGGAACCACTGGCCGTTTGCTGTAAGGAACATCCGATGACCCTGCTTGCCACGCATGTCGGTTCTCTGCCTCGCTCGCAACAGGTGGTGGATTTCCTGTTTGCCCGCGAAAAGGGTCAAGCCTATGACGCCGCCGCTTTTGATGCCTGTATGGCGGCGGCGGTGCTGGAGAACGTCCGTCGCCAAAAGGCGGCTGGGATTGATATTGTCTCGGATGGCGAGGCCTCGAAGATCAGCTATGCCACCTATGTCAAAGACCGCTACACGGGTTTTGACGGCGACAGCCCGCGCAATGCGCCCGCCGATCTGAAGCTGTTCCCCAGCTTTCTGGATCGGCTGGCCCGCGAAGGTGGCTCGCCCAAATACGCCCGCCCGCAATGCGTCGGTCCCGTGGCCAGCAAAGGTCAGGGCGAGTTGCAAAAAGATATCACCAATCTGAAAACCGCGATGGCGGCGCATGGCGTCTCGCGCGGCTTTATGAATGCGGCCTCTCCGGGCGTGATTGCGCTGTTTTTGCAAAACGCGCATTACCCCACCCGCGAGGTCTATCTTGAGGCGTTGGCCAATGCGATGCGCGACGAATACCGTACAATTCTGGACGCAGGGCTTGACCTGCAACTCGATTGCCCCGATCTGGCGTTGTCGCGGCACATGCTGTTCGCCGATCTGACCGATGCGGAATTTCTGAAGATCGCGGCCACGCATGTCGAGGCGCTGGAGCATGCGCTGCAGGGTCTGCCGCAAGATCGCATCCGGTTGCACATCTGTTGGGGCAATTATGAAGGCCCGCATGTCTGCGATATTGATATGGCCAAGGTGTTTCCGCTGCTGATGAAAGTGCCTGCCAGCTATATCCTGTTTGAAACCGCCAACCCCCGCCATGGACATGAATGGACGGTATTCCGCGACCGCGCCGCCGATATCCCGCAGGACAAAATCCTGATCCCCGGTGCGGTGGACACCACGACGAACTTTGTCGAACATCCCGATCTGGTGGCGCAGCGGTTGGAACGGTTCACCAACATTCTGGGCCATGACCGGGTGATCGCGGGGTCAGATTGCGGCTTTGGCACCTTTGCAGGCTTTGGCGCGGTGGACCCTGAAATTGCCTGGGCAAAACTTGCCACGCTGAAGGAAGGCGCGCGGCGGGTAAAATGATGCCACTGTTGCTGATCCCCGGCATGATGTGCGACGCGCGGATGTGGGGCGATTTGCCTGCACAGCTTGGCTTTGATGTCCGCCACGCCCTTCCCACAACGGGCGAGACAGTGCAGCACATGGCCACCACCATTCTGCACGATGCGCCGTCCCGCTTCGCTCTGGCGGGCCTGTCGATGGGTGGGATTGTCGCCATGGAAATCCTGCGCCAAGCCCCTGAGCGCGTGGCGCGGCTGGCTTTGCTGGACACCAATCCTCGGGTTGAAACTCCCGAAACCCAAGCCCGCCGCGCGCCGCAAATCGCGCGCGCGCTGTCGGGCAAGCTGGAGGCCGTGATCCGCGACGAGATGAAGCCAAACTACCTTGCCGACAGTCCGGACCCGCAGCCGATCCTTGATCTGTGCATGGATATGGCGCTGACACTTGGCCCGCAGGTCTTTGCCTGTCAATCCCGCGCTTTGCGCGACCGCCCCGATCAATGCGCCACTTTGGCCGCGTTCAAAGGCCCGGCTTTGGTGCTGATGGGGGTTGCTGATCGGCTTTGTCCGCGCGACCGCCATGAGCAGATGCACGCGCTGATGCCGCAATCGCGCCTTGTGATCATACCCGATGCGGGCCACCTGCCCCCGCTGGAAAACCCTGCCGCCACGCTGTCCATTTTGTCAGCTTGGCTGCACCAACCACAATAGGATGCCCATGCCCCTCAGCCTTCACAGCCATTTCGCAACTGGTGCCAAAGCCGTCAACGGCTGGTGCGCCCTGCCCTCGCCCGTGACTGCCGAGATCATGGGGCGGCAGGGCTTTGATCTGATGACCGTCGATCTGCAACACGGGCTGATCGACTATCAGATGGCGCTGACCATGCTGCAAGTGTTGCAGGGCCTGACCGCCCCGGTTTTGGTGCGCGTGCCGTGGAACGAGCCGGGAATCATAGCCAAATGCCTTGATGCAGGCTTTGCAGGCGTAATTTGCCCAATGGTCAACACGGTCGAGGACGCCCGCCGTCTGGTGCAATCCAGCCGCTATGCGCCGTTGGGGGCACGGTCTTTTGGCCCCACGCGCGCCAATCTGGTGCATGGCACGGGCTATGCCAAATCGGCAAACACCAGCGTTCTGGCGCTGGCGATGATCGAAACCCGCGAGGCTTTAGCCAATCTCGACGCTATTCTGGCCGTCGAGGGCATTGACGGCGTTTATGTCGGCCCGTCTGATCTGGGCCTGTCGCTGGGCTATGAACCCACGCTGGAACCGACGGCCCCCGAAGTTTTGGCGGCAATCGCAACCATCGCAGGCCGCGCCAAAGCGGCGGGTCGGATCGCTGGCGTGCATACCGGATCGCCCGAGATGATCCGCCGCATGTTCGCGCAAGGCTATGACTTCGCATCCCTTCTAACCGACGCCCGCATCTTCGCAACCGGCATCGCCGGGCAGTTGGCGGCAGTCCATCAGACCACCGTCGACAGCGTGAAGGGCTATTAAGCCCTTCGCATCGACTCAAGAGTGCCAGCCTGCGTCGATATCTGCTTGCAGACAGCCAGTTAAGGGGCAAACGCCTGCCTCATTTTTGTTGAAGGCGTGATGAATGGTAAGTTTTGCCTGCGGAAAGGATGACCGTACCTCCCTCCTAGCCCCTTCGACAAAATCAGTATCCGTGGCCCCCGCCCGTGTCTTCAATCCGCACGGCACAAACACGCGCGCGACCAATGACGGTTAAATTATTGGCCATAAACCGAAGATCCCCACAAGCGCTACGCGTCGATACGCCCCAATCGATGCACTTCCCCCGAACCAGTTCGCGCATCCGACCAGGCTTCAGAGCTTTCGGCGGATCTTGCAGCCTACAAACGATCCCCCGAATCATTTTGTAAACGGCCTTCGCCTGCAGCATCTTGCGGTCAAGCGTCAGGTCCGCGACGATCTTCTTGAGCCGACTTTTCTCGCCTTCAAGCGCCATGAGCCGACGCATCTCGTCAGGCAGCTGGCGGCCCTACCGCTTCTTCCAGTTGAGGTAGGTCGCCTGCCTATGGTCAGGCTTCGGCAAGGGTTCCGTCCGGGTCAATTGGTTTTTCGCACGCGGCATGGGTCGCCGGGAGACGTGTTTGATTTTGGGATCGGTTTGAGCGGTCTTGCTGTCACCGTCGCCTTGGTCTGAGATCAACCGGGGGCATGCTTTGGTCCGTGGTCCGCGCGCAGGCCGCCAACGTGATGCTGGTTCAATGCAATGCCGATGTGCCCCTCTCATTGGCGTGCTCGATGTGGATCGGCAACAGTTCTGACCACGACATCATCGCAGCCGCGTCCCTGGGAGGATCTCGAACGCCCGCAGTGCATCATGACGGTTACAGCCTCACATAACGCGCGGCGCAGGTTGACATCGCAGGCCTTGGTGATGCCGCCCGAGACATCGCGTTCGCCAGACTGGCTTCGTGAGGGGGTAAGGCCTACCGATGGCCCGACCTTCTTTGATGAGGTGAGGCGGGCGGGGTGATCACCAGCGGATCGGAAGGTCAGCGCCGCAACTGCGCCGATCCCAGGCATTGACCTCAGGCGACGGCAGACCGAATGCTCTGTGCGCATCGGCGACCTTGGTGGACGATTTTCGCTGCGGTGAGCATGAACGTCTGGTTCCTGGCCATTGCGCAGCCGCGATCCTCCTAAGCAACGGGCAGCTATGGGCCGAACACGTCGATGCGCGCGCCACCAACGCAAGGGGAGCGAAACTACCTGACTGCGGTGCGGCATGGCTACCGCAGCAAACCTCGGGAACCTCTCATTCGCGTCCGGCGCAACGCTTAGTCGAATGTCTCAGATTGGCTCAAAGTGCCGTATCCCTCATCAGCTGCCTAAAGGCAGTTTCTATCGCTGACGTGAGCCAGTTCCAGTGCTCCCATCAGTCTTCTCGACCAAGAGATTTCCAGCTTAATGGCCGTGCGGCTTTGAGCTGAACGCTCTCATCGCTATTTCGAAGGAACCCTTATCAAGAGGTGGCTGTGCAGCACAAATTGACACTTGGCAGGTGTATCTGTCGCAAAAAACGCGTGCGCATTGGTTGTTCTCGTGCAGTGCTGGGCCAAACAGAGAAGTTTACAGCCCGCCTTGGGGACACTGGCTCGATAGCCTGGAGGAAGCAAAATTCAGGGCTTTGGTCGAAGTTGAAGAGGGCATGAACGAATTGTCTGAAATTAAACATGAGAGTGCCCCTTGCAGTAATTTGAAATGCGCGATGGGACTGTTTTCCGGATTGGTCGAGACAGCATCTGGCTGGCTCGGTGCCGCTCGCGGCATAGAGCCGCGTCCGCAGGAGCGCCCTAGACAAATCTGCGGCCCCGGAAACCATTTTCTGGGGCTGTTTTTGTTGTTTCGTGCTTGAATAGTATTCTACGGCTTGAAAATGCCACAGATTTCCGCGTAGGAAATTGAGAAATATACAATTCAGCGGATGATTTATGCCCGAGTCACGCGAACAGCTAGATGCCATGATCAGCCCGCGCTTTGGCACGCTACCGGGAATGCGCGAGGGAGCATTCATCGAAAGCTGCAACAAGCCGGGTGCAGTCGTCGAAATCGAAGCGCTGATCCCTGCCTATCTGGCCGGAACAATGTGGTGCGGGGCATGGCGGTTCTAT
>JBKJTI010000239.1:0-8333 GCA_046590425.1 Cypionkella sp.
ATCACTTCTTTGGGCACTTTCTTCAACCCTAGCAGCGTCATACGGATCATTGGCGGCACCGAGAAGATAATAGTGACAATCGCGCCCGCTTTCGGCCCGACGCCGATGAACACCACGACCGGGATCATATAGGCGAAATGCGGCAAAGACTGCGCGATGCTGAGGATAGGGTTCAGCACTCGCTCAAACCGGGGCGACCGCCATGCCAGCACCCCCAGCACAAGGCCAAGTGTTACCGAAAAGGGCGCGGCAACCACGATGACCGACAGGGTTTCCATCGCCCATTTCCATTGCCCCATCAGCGCAATCCAGACAAATGTGCCGCCACTGATCAACCCCAAACGCCAGCCTTTCAACGCATATCCTGCCATGAAGGCGGTGGCGGCGATGACGCTCCACGGGATCGGGCCAAGGTTCGGCCAGCGGCTTTTGCCGTAAAGCAGGTTGGCGGTGACATTCAGCAACCATTCCACCACGTTCGAAAACGCCCGCGTCACCGACATTAGCCCCAGATCGTTTTGCAAGAAAGCGAAGACCGCGTTGATCCAGACGGCAAAGGGCAGCACCAGCCATTCTGGTGGGCGGATCATGCCTTGCGGCAAAATGGCCTTGCACAGCATCAGCCCAACCGCCAGCACCAGCAGCAGTTTTGCGGTGCCAGCATAGCGTGCAGACCGCCGCATCAATGGGCTTCCCCAAGCAGCACGTCCAACGCCTTTTGCCGCAATACCGAGCCGATCACGGCACCCTTATCGTTGATCACCGGAATCTCAATGCGCGGCTCTGAGATCAATTGCCGGGCCAGATCGCGGATGGTGCGATGCGCCGCCATCGGTTCGCCCAGCACAGGCCCGGTCAGCGGCGTGACCAGACTGCCGATATGCACGACGCGGGCGCGGTCAATCTCAGAGGTGAACTTTGCCACATAATCGGTGGCCGGATGCAGCACGATCTGGTCGGGGGTGTCGCATTGCTCAACCCGGCCATCTTTCATAATGGCGATACGGTCGGCCAGACGCAGGGCCTCGTCAAAATCATGGGTGATGAAGATGATCGTTTTGTTCATCATGCCCTTCAGCCGCAGAAATTCATCCTGCATTTCTCGTCGGATCAGGGGGTCTAGGGCAGAAAAAGGCTCGTCCAGAAACCAGATATCCGGCTCGACCGCCAAGGATCGCGCGATGCCAACGCGTTGCTGTTGGCCACCGGAAAGCTCGCGCGGGAAGTAATCCTCGCGGCCTTTCAGCCCGACCAGCTCCAGCATTTCGCGGGCACGGGCGTAACGGGTGGCGCGATCTTGTCCGCGCATTTCCAAGGGGAAGGCGACGTTTTCCAGAACAGAGCGGTGTGGCAGCAGGCCAAAGCTTTGAAACACCATGCCCATTTTGCTGCGGCGCAGGTCAATCAGTTCGGGTTCAGTAAGCGTCGCAATGTCGCGGCCTTCGACCGTCACCGATCCGCCTGTAATTTCAATCAACCGGGACAGACAGCGCACAAGCGTGGACTTGCCCGATCCAGAAAGGCCCATGACAACCAGCATTTCGCCCCGCCGAATCCCCAGATTAACATCACGCACTGCATGGACATAGCCTGCCTGCGACAGACCGGGATCGGCCCTGAGGTTCGCCAGATGCTGCGCCGGGTTTGGCCCGAAAATCTTTGAGACATTGCGGCAGGTGATAACGCTTTCCGTCATATGGAACCTCGATCTTTGGCAACGGATCGGGCCATCCCGCATTGCGCTGGATGGGCCACGTGACTGGAGTTGGTTGGCTCAGTTCAGCCAAGCTTTCCAAACGTCCGGATTTGCATCCATCCACGCCTTTGCTGCATCTTCAGGCTCCATGCCGTCAATATCGACCAGTTTCGCCATCTCGGCGATCTGCGGGTTGGTCAGGCTGACTTTGGTCAGCGTGGCATAGGCTGCTGGCCACTTGTCTTTCATGCCATCCCAAGCGGCGATCTTCATATAGCCGTTGGCAGGGTTGCCGCAGTCGAAGGTCTTTTCGGGGAAAGGACCGACCGAGGGGTCTTCATTGCAGCCCGGCACCCATTCGGGGAAGTTCACGAATTCGCCCGGCCAGACGGCTTCGGCGAAGTTCGGGGTCCAGTTGAACACCACGATCGGCGTTTTGGTCTTTTCGGCAGCACCAATTTCCGCCCAGATCGCGGCGGCAGAGCCTGCGTTGACCACGGCGAAATTCATTGCCAAAGCATCAACCTTTTCCTGATCGTGCTTCAACCAATCCACCGGGCCGCCCAGAAAACGGCCCTTCTCGCCGGTTTCCGGGGTTTTGAACAAGGCCGCACATTCGTTCAGGGCCTTCCAATCGGGCAGACCGGGGCAGGCTTCTTTAGTCCAAGCGGGATACCACCAATCCTCGCGCGTGACAGCATTGTGCGCCCCCGCCGCATGAATGCCTCCCTTGGCCACAGCGGCATCAAAAGACGCGCCAAACGCGCCTTCCCAGACTTCCATTTCCAGCGACGCGTCGCCCAGACGGATCGATTCGTAAACCGCCTGACTGTCGGTTGTGACATATTCCACGCTGTTGCCCATCGAGGTGAAGACATCACCGACGACATGGCTCATCACAATCTGGCTAGACCAGTTGTGTAGCGGGATCATGATCGGATCAGTCGAATCTGCGGCCCAAACGGCAGGTGCCAGCAAAACCAGTGCCGTTGCGCCGGCAAGCAGTGTTTTCATAGATTTCATGGTGCAATCCCTGTTGGATATCCGCGCCTGCGCGCAGTGTTTCGCGGGAAGTTTACGGACTTCCCTGCGACTCAAGGCTAGGGATGGCTTGTGAACGCGTCAGACCTTCGCGATGAACGGACTCGCATTGTTTGTAAAAAATTGTTAACAAAGGGAAACACACCAGACGGAAAGGCCGATGACGTCCAGACCTGCGCATATTGTCATTGTCGAAGACGAGCCGGTGACTCGCAGCACGTTGGCCAGCTATCTGGGATCATTCGGCTATCGCATCTCGGAATGTGATACGGCGGAGAAGGCCGAGAAAATCCTCGCGCAGAACACTGCTGATCTGCTGATTGCCGATATCAATTTGCAGGGCAAAGACGGGTTAGAGATCACCCGCGAACTGCGGGCGCGTTCGGAAATCGGCATCATCCTGTTGTCAGGCCGCACCGATGATGTGGACCGCATCGTTGGCTTAGAGCTTGGTGCGGATGATTATGTCTGCAAACCCTTCAATCGACGCGAATTGCTGGCGCGGGTGAAAAACCTGTTGCGGCGCACCACAGCCATGCGGGCGATGACGCGGCGGGTGTTTCAGTTCAACGGCTTTACCTTTGACGTTGCCTCCCGGCAGGTGACGGATGGCACTGGCCAGTCGATTGTGCTGACGCGGGCGGAATACGAGTTGCTGCGGGTCTTCGTGACCAATCCGGGCGCAGTGATGGACCGGGATCGTCTGATCATGGCGATCACCCATAGGCAAGATGGCACCAACACCCGGACGATAGATGTGTTGGTGCAGCGCTTGCGGGCGAAATTCGGCGATGATCCGAAGGCCCCGCGCATCTTTACCACTTCGCATGGCGAAGGCTACGTGTTCACTGCGCAGCTAGGTTGATACTGCGGTCAAGCACCGCAAGGGCTGTTTCGATAGCCAGACGGCTTTCCTCGGCCACCTTAGTCAACTGTTGAAGGTAGGTCTCAAGCTGAGTGGATGGGCCAAGCCTGGCCGACCCCTCGATCTGGTCCAAATGCGCAGCCAAAGCGGGCAGGTCAAAATTGCCCGTAGCCCCTTTCAGATGATGCGCCGCCTGCGCCAAAGCCGTCCAATCGCTGAACCTTGCTGCGGCGGCGATAGCCGCCAGCCTCTTCGGCAAGCTTTCCAGAAACATCCGCGCCAGCCCGCAGGCGCGTTCAGTCCCCATATCGGATGCCAGATCGAACAGAACATGCCTTTGTGAAATGACATCAAGCAGTGCCGCTGACAGCGCGTAGAACGACAAAGGTTTCGGCAAGAGCACCGACATTCCGGCCCGCAGATTCTCCAGCCGATCCGCCTCCTGCACATGCGCCGAGACGCCGATGATCGGCAGCGCTGCAATGCGCCGATCCGCGATTGCCCGGATCATCCGCGTCGCTTCGGTGCCAGACAGACCCGGCAAGTTTACATCCATTAGGATCACATCGAACTGAGCACCCCGCAGCACCGATAGCGCCACTTCGGCAGTTCCAACCACGTGCACCTGATGGCCCATATCCTCCAGATAGGTCTGAATAACCATCTGATTGATATCGTTATCCTCTACCACCAAAGTGTGCAGTCTTCGGGTCTCAGGTTGAACCGACACCTCCACGATATCAACCGGCAAATCCGCAACCTGACCGGGGCGAAAGCTTGCTGCAAGAGTGAACACAGTGCCCGAACCGGGGACGCTTTGCACCGTCAGCGCTGCCCCCATCGCATCGGCAAACCGCCGACAGATCGCAAGCCCCAGCCCCGTGCCGCCATATTGCCGCGCGGTCTGCGCGTCCTCTTGCTCGAACACGCCAAAAATCCGCTCTTGAGAAGCTGCGGCAATGCCTTTCCCCGTGTCACTGACGGCAAAGGTCAAGGTAGAGCCGCCCGCGTGTTGCTGCGACGTAACGCTCAACCCGACCTCGCCCTGCTCAGTAAACTTCACCGCGTTGGAAACCAGGTTGAACAGGATCTGCCGCAGTTTACCCATATCGCCCATTACCGCTGCTGGCAAAGCGGCGGGCACGTCCATCGTCAGCATCAGCCCTTTTTCCTGCGCGCTCGGCGTCATCAATCCCACAATATCGCGCAACAGATCAGCCGGTGCAAACGTTACTTCAGCCAAGGTTGCGGCCCCGGCTTCAATCTTGGAATAATCGAGGATGTCGTTCAAAATCACCATCAACCCTTCGCCCGAGGCATGTGCCGCCCGCAACTGCCCCTGTTGTCGCGACGATAACCCGTCCCGCCCCAGACTGCGCAACATCCCCAACACGCCATTCATGGGCGTGCGTATCTCATGGCTCATCATGGCAAGGAATTCTGACTTGGCGCGGTCGGCGGCCTCAGCACGGTTGCGCGCCTCGGCATGGGCGCTGACCTCGCCGCGCAGTTGCTTGGTTTGCTCGGCGACCAGCAGTTGCAGCTCAAGTCGATGGCGGCGTAATTCGGCCAAGTTCTGATCGCGTTCAGCCTCCAGCGCGTGGTTCTCAATGCCTTGCAAGCGGAACACCTCGACGGCGGCTTCCATGTCCGCAATTTCATCCGTGCCCTGCGGGGTGATGCGCCCCACCTCTTCGCCTTCGGCAAGCCGCGTCATCGTTGCAGACAGCGCATCCAGACGGCGGGTGATAATGCCGCGAACATAAATCCAGACGACTGCCAAGGAAATCAACAAAGCCGCAACCGAGCCCCAGACATAAAGCTGCTGCGTGGTGCGGATCGCCGCGCTGGCCTCCGCCCCCGCCAAAACCACCCGCCCTGTGATCTGATCGGCAAGCGCCTGCGCCTCGCGCTCCAACCGCACTGCCGCCTCGCGCACCTCACTTTGCGCCCCCGCGATCAGGCGATTCAGATCAAGGATGCCCTTGGTCAAGCTGAACATGTCCGCCGCATCCGGTGGCGGCGCAGCGCTGGGTCGGATCATCTGCAACAGCGCCAAAGCCCGCTCTGCCCGGATAGGATCATCCACCGCCAAAATACGGCGTGTCACAATGTCGACGCGGGACTGCAACTCTGCCTGAACCTGCGCGAGCTCTGCTGGATCTCGAACCGTTGCAATCCGGTTTAGCAACAACCCAACCTCACCGATATGCGAGCGCATTTCAGACATCTGACCTTGGCGGAACAGATCGACCTCGATCAGCTTATCCAACGTATCCAATAGTTTATCGGTGTCTGGTCCCGTGCCTTCCAGATCATAAAGACTAGAGATAACCGCCGAGGTGCCCATTTGCGCATTCGCCACCAGCGTATCGGCAATTTCCAACAACTCGGTCATAGCGGCCAGACCGGCGTGCAGCCGCGCGCCCTGTGCCGCAATGGCAATGATGCGGTCCTGCACCAAACGATCAAGCCGCTCGATACCGCCGCGCACATCGGCCTCGGACTGCCGCAGCCCTGCCGGGATCACATCGCCGGTGCCTTCATAGCGCGCAACCCGCTGTTTCAGCGCATCGGCTTGGGCAAACAAATAGCCCGCACGTTCCCGCCGCGCCGCTTCGGTGGTGACCGCCGCAAGTTCGGGTGCGACCACGACGATGCGGCTGATTTCTTCCGTAAAGCCGCGCACTTCGGAAATCGCTGGGATGGTTTCCTTGATGACATTGGTTTGGTTGCGCGCGACCTTTTGCAACTCGATCCAGCCCAGAACCCCGGTCAAAGTCGGCAAGCCCGCGATGACCAAGAAAGCCATCAGCAGCATACGCCCCAGACTGACGCGCGATGGGCTGGACTTGTGCGACATCTTCCGTAACCTTAACCCTGATCTGGCATCAGATTACAGGGGATGGAAGCAAAGGCATGAGATTTTTGCGACATGTCCTGTTTGCGGGGATCGCGGCCCTCGCCAGCCAACCCGCGCGCGCCGAATCTTGGCAACTGCAAGTGCCAACCGTGCCGTTTGAGGACGAGAGCCAAACGCAGCCCCTGCTTTACCATCCGCTCGACCGCGCTGCCAAACCATGGCGGCTTTGCGTGCTCTATCCGCATCTGAAAGACGCCTATTGGCTGAGCGTCAACTACGGCATGGTCGAAGAAGCCAACCGGCTCGGCGTGTCCTTCGATCTTTATGAGGCGGGGGGCTATCCAAACCTCGAACGCCAGATCGAACAGGTGAAAGTTTGTGGCAAGCGGAATATGGATGCGCTGATCCTTGGGCCTGTGTCTTACAATGGCCTGTCCCCGGCGGTTCTGGACATTGCGCAACAGATGCCCGTTATCGCTGCGGTAAACGACATGGACGATGCAGGCATCTCGGCCAAATCCAGCGTGCCATGGCGGGAAATGGGCGCGGCGGCGGGGCGCGCCATCGCCCAGCGGCATCCTAAGGGTAGTGCGCCTGTCAAGTTGGCATGGTTTCCCGGCCCGAGAGGGGCGGGCTGGGTGTATTTCGTCGAACAAGGCTTTCTCAAAGCTCTTGCCGACAGTTCCGCCCAGATCGTCGCCACCCGCTACGGCGATACTGGCATCGAACAGCAGGTGCTCTTGGTTGAAGACGTGCTCGACCGCGTGCATGAGGTGAACTACCTCGTCGGCAGTGGACCGATGGCCGAAGCCGCCGTTTCGATCCTGCGCGCGCGCAATTTGACAGACCGGGTCGGCGTGGTGTCAACTTATGTCAGCCACGGGGTCTATCGCGGGATCAAGCGGGGGCGCATTCTGGCGGCCCCAACCGATTTCGCTGTGCTGCAAGGCCGCTTGGCGGTCGAACTTGCCGTGCGGGCCATCGAAGGCAATCTGACAATCCGCCATGCCGGACCACGCATCTTTACCCTGACGCCCGAAAACATCGACGCGATCGGCACGCAAGAATCTCTCGCACCAGCTTCGTTCGTCCCGGTGTTCAAAGTAACGAACTGACCCAGCCCTGCCGCATGCCAAGTTGATTAGTTACAACCGTTATCCCAATCGCGAAAGTTGAGCTATGAATTAACATGGCGCGCCCACTACAGCGGCTATCGGTGAACAGTCGCTGACTTCGGGCCGACAATCTTCTTCAGGTGTGGTAAGTTCATCGCCTTGCCACGAAGATGCTGCGCCTCGCACGAACGTCTGCTTCAGAGAACCTGCGTTGCGGTAGCGAAGTGCCTGTCGAACGGCTGTTCAGGGCCGTTCATGTATTCCTTAGGCAGCTAGAAAGCAGTAGTTTGATACCTTGTCGGGCAGGCTGCCTGGACCAACAGGCTAGAAGGTTTCCCATGGCTGTCAAACTCATGTTGCACCCCCGCAACCAACACCGAGAGAGGTATGACTTTGAACGCCTAATCGTGAAATCTCCCGAGTTGGAGGCATTCATAACAAGAAACCCGCGCGGTCAGGTGACGATCAATTTTCAGGACGTGGACGCGGTCCGTATGCTCAATCGGGCGCTCTTGATGACCTACTATGAGCTTGATTTCTGGGATATTCCTGCCTCTTACCTCTGCCCCCCGATCCCGGGGCGTGTTGATTATATTCACTACTTGGCGGATCTGCTTGCCGAAAGTAATGCCCAAGAGATCCCGCATGGGTCCGATATCAAGGCGCTGGACATCGGGACGGGTGCGAGCCTTGTGTATCCGCTGACGGGTCAGCATGAATATGGTTGGGACTTCACAGGCGTTGATATCGATC
>JBKJTI010000132.1:0-47925 GCA_046590425.1 Cypionkella sp.
GACCCGCATGGCACGGATGCGACCCTACCTCGATCACGGCATCCTGGAACTCGACAACAACACCGCCGAGAGGGCCATGCGGCCGGTCGCGTTGGGCCGCAAAAACTACCTCTTCGTTGGATCGCAAACCGGCGGCAAATCCGCAGCCATCGCCTACACATTGATCGAGACCGCCAAACTCAACGGCGTCGATCCCCAAGCCTGGCTCGCCGACACCCTCGCACGTATCCCGGACCACAAGATCAACCGGATCGATGAACTGCTGCCGTGGAACGCCCGATAGCTGCGGTCAGGCCGAACGCTTACGTTAGAAATGGAGGGACTTCCATTGTGCACGTTGGTGGCCAAATTTGCAACAAAACTTGGGCGGCATCACGTCACGACTTCTATAAACGCACGAGAAACACCAGCGATAATTAATCTAAACCTGCCGTCCGAAGGTCTTCAAGATAGGGCCGCATCAGTCGATCAAGAAGAAACTCGTGGCGGCCGGATGGGAAGAGTCTGACATCATCAATACTCCAGTCTGGATAGAGTGCCTTATGGCGTGCGATTTCTGCCTGTGCATCTTCGAGCTTGCCAGTCCGCAAGAGTGCCACGGCTTTGCAGGGCACGCAGTAATACTCTAGGCCATCGTAGGTGCGTGCGGCATCTTGTGATCGGCCAGCCATCAGATATGCCCATGCCAGATTGTTCCGATACCAATCTGGTACCACTGCTTCAGTTTTGACCGCATACTCAGCCCATTCGACGGCGGTTTCGGTTCTGCCTGCGTTCGCCATTACCAATGCAAGATCAACGCTGGACAACGGATCATAGGGCACCAGAGCGTGAGCCATCTCTGCTTCACGCACCGACGCTGGGAAGTCGCCCGTGGCAGACACCAGCACAAGCGCCTTGATATAGTGCAAGAGCCACTCTTCCATGCGAGACCTGTTGGGAATTGCCTCGGCTTTTTGCAAGAGCGTCATTGCCAACTGGATGTCTTGCCAGGGATCGTTCGTCAAACCGTCTACAGCACGATTGTTATACAAGGCTGCAAGTTCAATCTTCAGCAACGCTGAGTCAGGAAACTTTCCCGACCCCTCCGTCCAGATTTTTCTGGCGTTGTATTTCGAATCGTTTGTCCATTTCAAGAATTCTGACGCGCCGCGCAGATGGTAATCGTACTCTTCCAGCGATGGAGACGATTTGCTCCACGTCAAATCTTGCTCCATGTTTGCGACTTCGCCGCGGGTCCCGGCCAACGAAGCGTATGTCTTGTGCGCTATCGCCTCTTGCATCATGACCAGATCTGGACCGCTCTGCTCCATGCGCGTTGTCCAGACATTTTGCCCGTCGCGCCCATCCACCAGTTGTGCAGAGATTATGAATTTATCGCCCTGCCGCCTGAGGCTTCCTTCCAAGACATAATCTGCATTCAAGGTTTGTGCTACTTGTCGTGGATCTGAATTGGGCGAAACGGAAAAGCTGGATGATTTCGACATGACCCGCAACAGTGGTGAAGTCGAAAGCATGGTCATGATATCCTCCGACACTCCCGCACCGAGATAGTCTTGCGAGGCATCGCCGCTCATGTTGTCAAACGGCAGAACTGCCAGCACGGGTGGACCTGATCGCGCAGGCGGTCCGGTGAGATGGATGTATGCGCCCGCAGCGAACAGGGTTACCACCAACAGACTCACGAAAAGCCAGTTTATGCGACGTGGCGTTTTGGTGGGCACGATCCTGTGCCGCGGACCTTTGGTCACATCGGCACTGACCCGGTAGACATGAACGGGTTCGGCAATATTCTTGACCTGCCGCTGGCCCATGGATTCAAAACCGAAAGCCAGCTTGCGCTCCACCTCGCGGGCAACCTTTTCTGACACGCAGATACCGCCAGGTTCGGCAAGCTGTTCCAGCCGAGCGGCAATATTCACCCCGTCGCCCAGCCGGTCGTCACCATCGACAATGACCTCACCCAAGTTTATCCCAATGCGAGCAACGATCATCTTGTCTGATGGCACATTCCTATTGCGTTCCAGTAACCCTTTTTGCAATGCGATTGCGCATTCGACGGCTTGCACCGCACTCGAAAACTCGGCCAATAACCCGTCACCTACCAACGTGAAAATCCGGCCCTGATGACGGGCGATCTCGGGCTCGAAAATTTCCTTACGCCGCGCCGTAACACGGGTGAAGGTGCCTGTCTCGTCTTGTTCCATTTGTGCAGAATAGCCCACAATATCGGCCACAAGAATTGCTGCAAGTTTCCGTTCCATTGGATCGTGGCCCTCTGAAAAGCCAGCTTCAGGCTGATGCTAGCACTGATAGCCGACATTTCCCAAGCAGTCTGTAACCTGCTCCAAGCGGGATCAGTTTATAAGCTTCATAATTTCGCGCGGCCCCACGTCGAGGCTCTTGGCCGCGTCTGCAGGGGGGGTCGGCAATTTAGGCAGACCGTTCGCTTACGTTTCAGCGGACGGAGTGGATGAAGCGGGGGGAACCGCCGCCACATGCGCCTAAAGCGACGAGCCGAGGCCGTGTGGGATCAATGGCCCTTTGGCATCAGTGCAGCTGCGCACGATCTGGGCCAAATCTTCGGTCGTCAGCGGCTAAGCGATGGCACCGAGTGGCTGTGGTGCATGATGGGTTTCATGGCCGGCGTGCTGGTCACAGCGTATTAACATCCATGACAACAATGCTGTGCGCAGACGCAGACAGCAAAGCTGATTTGGCTTTTCGTTGTCCCACCGATAACGGTTCGGATAGGAGGCTTCGTGACGAAATCAGCAATACGACTCCAAAACGTTCAAAGACATACAGTTGATTGGCTTTGCCCGAGCAGGCCAGATAGGGTGTCGATATGAACGTTGAGCCTCAACCCGCCGCCCATAACCTTGCCGCTTTTGACGATCAGGCGTTGGCTGATTTGGTGGCCTGCCCAACTTGTGACACGTTGCACCGATTGGTTGCGGTGGCATCGGGACAGAAGGCGAGATGCCGTCGGTGTCACTCGGTGTTGTTGGCCCCACATAACAGCGCAATGACCAAGATCGTCATGCTTGCCCTAACCGCGACCGTGTTGATGGCGGCTGCGATTTCCTTTCCATTCCTGACCTTGGAAGCCCGAGGGTTAGCGCATAAAAACTCGGTCATCGACGCGATCCTCGCGTTTTCGTCCGGGCTGATGCTGCCCTTGTCGCTCGTCACGGCGGGGCTGATCGTCGTGTTGCCGCTTATGCGTCTGGCCGCGATCCTTTACGCCTTGACCCCCATGGCGATTGGCTGGGCCCCCGCCAAAGGCGCATTGCAGGCATTTCGGCTGGCCGAAGTGCTTAAGCCTTGGGCGATGGCCGAGATTTTTATTGTTGGTGTGGCGGTAGCACTGGTCAAAGTGGCGGGTCTGGCTATCTTAACGATTGGCCCGGCGTTTTGGGCGTTTACAGCGTTGGTGCTGATCACTGTTTTGAATGATAACTTCATGTGTAGGTTGACGATATGGCGCACGCTGGAGGCTCGCAGACCCCACTGATGACCGCACGCGCGGCGGGTCTGATCGCCTGCCGCACCTGTGGTCGGGTTCACGCAGCGCACACAGACTTTTGCCTGCGCTGTGGCCAAGCGTTGAGCAGCCGCGATGCGACCAGCCTGCAACGGGTCTGGGCGTGGTTGGTTGCTGGCTTCATGGCCTACATCCCGGCCAATCTCTACCCGATGTTAGAGACGACGACGCTGGGAAAGACTCAATCTAACACGCTGCTCGGCGGCGTGATCGAATTGGTTCTGCATCACTCTTACGCCGTTGCCGCGATTGTGTTTGTGGCCAGTATCGTCATTCCGATCGGCAAGTTCGTGGCCATTTCCTATCTGGCTCTGCAGGTGCAGCGCCCGGACAAGAACACGGTTCATATGAAACACCGGTTGCTTGAGGTGGTCGAATTCATTGGCCGCTGGTCGATGATAGATGTCTTCGTGGTTGCGCTTTTGTCGTCGCTCGTTCAACTGGGCACGGTCGTCAGCGTCAAGCCCGGCATCGCGGCGATCAGTTTTGCGCTCTCCGTGGTGTTCACCATGCTTTCGGCAATGAGCTTTGACAGCCGAATGATTTGGGATACCGATACCAAGGGTACTGAAAAAGCGTGACCTATATTGATCCACCTGAGCTTGAGATAGACCCACCGCGCCACTCGCCCTGGCGCAATTTGTCGCTGGTTTGGCTTGTGCCAGTGCTGGCGCTTGTGGTGTCGTTGGGCATCGCCTGGAAAAATTACAGCGACCGCGGCACGCTGATCACCATCACCTTTTCCACAGCGGCTGGGGTATTGCCGGGTGAGACGACGCTAAAGTATCGTGAGGTGGTGATCGGCACCGTCGAGAACGTTCAGTTCACCACCGATCTGCAAAGGGTTATCATTTCTGCTCGGGTGCAGAAGGATGTCGCGGCAACATTGCCATCGGAAAGTCAATTCTGGGTGGTGCGGCCGAACGTCAGCGCCAATGGCATCACCGGATTGTCAACCGTGCTGTCGGGGGTTTACATCGAAGGCGCTTGGGAACCTGTCAAAAATTCCAACGTCCGCAGCTTTGCCGGGGTGGAAGTTGAGCCGATTTTGCGCCCCGGTCGCAAAGGCACTCGCATCACGCTGCGCAGCAAAAATGGCTCGTTGCTGCCTGCGGGTGGCCCAATTTCATTCCACGGAGTAGAAGTCGGCAAAATGGACGTGCCGCGCATCACCGATACTGGCGACAGTGTCTTGGTCGATGCCTTCATCAACGCACCCAACGACAAGTTCATCACCACGGCGACACGGTTCTGGGATACATCAGGCTTCTCGGTCAAGCTGGGGCCAAGCGGCGTTGCCTTAGACGTATCCAGCCTTGGATCGCTGCTGCGCGGCGGCATCGCCTTTGACACAACCTTCACAGGGGGCGAGCCGATCACTGACAGCACGGTGTTCAATTTGTTCGATGATGAAGAATCGGCCCGGCAAAGCATCTTCACCCAGATCGGCGATGATGCGGTGCCTTTGGTGGTGATTTTCACAGGATCTGTCAACGGTTTGGCAGCGGGGGCGGCGGTTGAATATCATGGCTTTCGCATCGGGCAAGTCACTGGGATCAATGCCTTTATCGAACGTACATCCGGGGGTGGACGCGTGGTAAAACTGCGCACCGAACTTGAAATTGATCCGCAGGCATTGGGGCTGGACGCGAGCACGGGTAAGTCTGAGGTGCTGGAATTTCTGCGTGACGCGGTGGACAAAGGTTTGCGGGCGCGGTTGGTCAGCACCAGCATTTTCAGTGCAGGGCTGAAGATAGAACTGGCAGAACTGCCAAACGAACCCACCGCCGCGATGGTCGTCGGCGATGACAACATACCCGAATTGCCAAGTGTCGTCTCTAACCTGCCAGATCTGAATGCCACGGCGGATGGCATGCTGAAACGCATCAACGGTTTGCCGATTGAAGAACTGATGCAGCAAGCCATTTCGCTGATGGCATCTATCGAGGAGGTGGCAGGCTCTGAGGATACCCGCGCCGCTCCTGGCGCGCTGGTCAAGCTGTTGGACGATGCTCGCGGGCTGATCAACAAGGAAGACACCCAAGCCATTCCAACAGAATTGCGCGGCGTCATCGCCGATCTGCGCAGCGTGATCGACGATCTGCAAAAGCGCGGTGCGACCGAGAAACTGGCTACTCTGCTGGACAATGCCAACAAAATCGCCGCCAACTTGGATCAGGCGTCGAAAGATTTCCCGCAGTTAGTGAAAGACCTGCAAGAACTGGCCGCCAAAGCCAAGGCGCTTAACGCCGAGGAACTGATCGACAGCACCACCAAGCTGATCCAGACCGCCGATGGTGTGATCGGCACCGACGCGATGAAGGCCCTGCCTGCCGACCTTTCGGCGGCATTGGTACAGGTTCAAGCCGCGCTGAAAGAACTGCGCGAGGGTGGCGCGGTCGAAAACGTCAATGCCGCTTTGGCCTCGGCCAAGACAGCGGCGGAATCGGTGGCGACGGCGGCAGATGATCTGCCGAAACTTACCGCAGAGTTGGACTCGTTGTTGGGCAAGGCCAACGCCTTGATTGCGTCCTATGGCGCGAAATCCGATTTCAACAGTCAAACGCTGCAACTGTTGCGCGATCTGCAAACTGCGGCCAAGGCGGCCACGCAGCTTGCCCGCACCATCGAGCGCAATCCCAATTCCCTGCTGATCGGACGTTAAGATGCACAAGCCCTTGATTATCCTGCTCGCTCTGGCCAGCCTGACCGCCTGTGGCGACAAAAAGGCGCGCTTCGAGATACCTTCGCCAATAGCTGTTACCGAAGTCCGCCTGCGCGTCAGCAGCATTGAAGTGCGCGATGTGTCGCTGCCCGCCTATGCTTCGGCGTCAGAAATCGTGGTTGAAGATGCTGCGGGCGCGCTGCGCCCTGTGCCCAAGGCGATCTGGGCCGACGATCCCGCGCGGGGCGTCACAGGGGCCCTGGCGCGCAGCCTGGAGGCTGCGTCGACAGCCAAAGTCGCAGCCGAGCCTTGGCCGCTCACGTCTGAGCCACAGGCAAGGGTTCAGGTGCGCATTGATCAGATGACCGCCAAGGCCGATGGCAGCTTTTATCTGGAGGGACAGTTCGCAATTTCCTCCGCTAGCGGCGCTGTTCCTGACAGCCTGAACCGATTTGGGATCTCGGTTCCGATGGCCGATCTGGCACCAGCCAACGTGGCCATAGCGACCGGGGCGGCGCTGGATCAACTGGCGGCCAAGATCATCGCAAGGTTGAAGGGTTAAGGTAGCGGCTTGGGATCGTTGCTTGGGGGGGACACACGATTTCCACCATCGGCTCGCATCGGGAAAAGCCGTCACTCGGTCAGGGTCGCTTTGACAAGGTGAGGCGGAGTATCGGGGTTCAAGCCGATGTTTAACGAGAGCTGCCTGACCATCCCGTAGAAGATCGTGATCACAGCGATTGCTTGCGCGACAGGGTGCATCAGGCCTGCGATCTTGATGTCAGCATCGCCCGAACCAAGCGTCAGAACAGTAGACCCACGTTCGCGCAGGGTCGCAACCAGGGCTTCTGTTCCAGATCGAGTGGCGTCATCTAAAAGTATGACCAAGGCTGCCGTATCAGAATCCGCGAGTGCGAGCGGCCCGTGGCGAAATTCGGCAGACGACGACGCTTCAGCGGCGAGCAGGCAGGTTTCCTTGAACTTCAGCGCCGCCTCACCCGCAAGGGCAAGGCCGATGCTACGCCCCAGACAGAACAACCTTCTGGCACTTGCCAAGGGTTGCAGGTCCGGCAGGGCTTGACGTTGCAAGGCCGCGATGCGGACAGGCAGGGTCACCAGTTCGTCGAGAAGCAGCCGATCCCCGGTCTGTCCCGCATGGATCGCAGCAATGGCGAAAAGGCTGGCCACGAAGCTTTTGGTCGCAGCAACCGCCCGCTCTGGCCCGGCAGAAAGCGGCAGGGCTTGATCTGCTACCGTGGACAGCGGGCTAGGCAGCGTGTTCAGAAGGGCGACAGTGGAAGCACCGCCCTCGGCTGCCTTGCGTGTCAGAGCCACAAGATCGGGGCTGGCCCCGGACTGTGAAATCGCTAACAGTGCAGCACCCTGCATCCTCAGCCCACCGTCAAATATCGTGCCCAGCGACGGTCCTAGGGAAGCGACCGGTATGCCCGTACCGATCTCGGTCAGGTATTTGAAGAACAGCGCTGCCTGATCGGATGTCCCACGCGCGCATGTAGCGAAAAAGAGCGGTGGCCGGGCTGCCCATTCCCTCCCAAGGGCCAGATAGGCGTCGAAGTTGTCACGCAGTTGTCGGTCGATGATGGCAGGGATCTCGGCAATCTCAGCGGCCATGTGCTGTCCGGGGGCCATCATGCCACCACCCCGGTGATCATGCCGATGATTTCGTTCTTGTTGGTTTTTGCGGTCTCCCGTATTCCGATCTGCTGGCCTCGACGCAGAACGCAGATGCGGTCAGACAGGCGGAACACCTGATCCAGACTGTG
Organism: Cypionkella sp.; assembly: GCA_046590425.1. Lineage (GTDB taxonomy): Bacteria > Pseudomonadota > Alphaproteobacteria > Rhodobacterales > Rhodobacteraceae > Cypionkella. Next base: position 7,997 of record JBKJTI010000132.1, read on the forward strand.
CGAAATGATCAGAATGGCGAGTTTGCGGGCCTTCAGCGCCTGTATCGTGGTCTCGACACGGGCGGTTTCGGCGACACCGAGGGCTGCGGTCGGCTCGTCCAGCAGGACCAGTTTCTTGGCCCAATGCGTCGCCCGGGCAATCGCCACGCCTTGCCGCTGGCCGCCCGACAGATCGCGGATCGTGGCACTGGCCGAAGGGATGCGGACATCCAGCTCTTTCACCAGTGTGTCGGTTTCGGCAATCATTCGACCCCGGTCAAGCAGCCTGAAACGGCCCTTGACCGGCTCGCGGCCGAGGAAAAGATTCATGTAGACCGTTTGCTGGTCGGCCAAAGCCAAATCCTGATAGACCACTTCTATGCCACGCTCGCGCGCGACAGAGGCATCGGCAAAGCTGGCCTGCTGGCCATCCAGCATGATCTCCCCCGAACTGGGCGGATGCACGCCCGAGATGATCTTGATCAGCGTGGATTTGCCCGCGCCATTGTCGCCGACCAGTGCCACGACTTCACCGGGGTGAAGATCGAGCGAGAAATTCTCAATGGCCGTCACTCCGCCAAAGGCTTTGCGGATATTTTTGAGCTGCAGGACAGGGGTCATTGAACGCCTCCGTTCAGGTTGGGCCAAGGTTCTGCCTGACCGAAGCTATTTTCAATCGAGACTACGCGGGGCGCACCTTTAGACACTCCGGCGATACCGACCGTATAGGCGCGGGTCACAAAGGCCTGCCCGCGAAAGCCGAAGATCACGGTATCGCCCGTGCGCGGTGGTTTGGTGCCGGTGGCGTCGATCATGCCGTAATAGTCGATGGCCGCAGGCGCCGGTATTTCGACCGAGCGCAGGGCATCGGCATCTGTCGTGGGGTCTGCTCCGACCAGCGCCTTGACATCGTAATCCGGAAAGACCGGGTCAATATAGAGACCGCCGCCGAAGCAATAGGCCCGCCCGGCATGCAGATGGCTGACTTCGGACAGATACAGCACGGCGGGACGTTCCGGCAGGTCTTCAACCGCGTGAAGCGGTGTTGTGCCATGCAGGCCATTGCCGGGCTCGACCTGCGTCGCTCCCGCCTCAGCCAGTGCGGCAAGGGTGACGATTGAAGTCGTGCCGGGCGCGTTGATTTCAAGATCGGCAAAACCAGCGCGGCGCAAAGAGTCAGCAGTGCGTTGCAGGGTGGCAAGGTTCGGAGTATGGCGGATGCTGCGGCTGGCATGATCATAAAGCTGGGCCGGAAACGTGGTGATGCCAGCAAAGCGCGCACCTTGAAGCGCGTCGATGCGGCGGGCGGCCTCAATCACAGATTCAGCGGCAAAGCCGCCTTCATGACCACGGTAAAACGTGTCGCCCGCAGTCTGCACCCGGGCCAGAATGGCCTGTTCTCGTCCGGCGGCATGGGCGGCTCGCGCGGCCTCGACCGCTTTGTCGTCGGAGAACACTGTCCAATAATCTGGAGCAAGCGCGCGGGCGGCCATGGCTGCCTCGGCGCGCGGAACCTGCACCAGATGGCCCAGATGACCAATCCGCAGCCCTGCCCGATGGCAGGCCATCGCGCAAGCCAGGTCGACGGCCACAGCGCGATCAATGCCGCCCGCCATAACGGCATGGGCAAAACCGGATTGGCGACTGACCTGCTTGGTCATGGCAAAGATCTTCAGGCCTAGTCGATCACCTTCAGCGCGGGTCAGGCGAGCGTTTTCGGTGACAGCGTCAAGGTCGATCACATAGGAATTAGCCGGGATCGCCCCTGCTTGGTGCAGCGACTGGGCGGCAAGGATGAAAGCCGGATTGCGGCGGCGCAAGACATCGAGAAACATGAGGAACCTCCTTTCAGCGATTGGGTTCGCGCAGCGACACGGCGACAGCGGCCAGCACGATCAGGCCTTTGATGATCATCTGCCACGACACCGACAGGCCCATCAGGATCAGTCCGTTCGACAGCATGCCCATCATCAGCGAACCCACCAGCGCACCGGGGATGGTGCCGCGCCCGCCGTTCAGCGCGGTGCCGCCAACGATCACCGCCGCAATCACCGTCATCAGGTCGCTTTCGCCTAACGTATAGCGCGCGGCTTGCAGGCGACCGGCGTAAAGTAACCCCGCAAGACCCGCGCAGGCACCCGAGACAACCAGCACGCTCAGGCGCAGGCGGGCGACGCGAATGCCCGAGACGAGGGCCGCACGGGGATTGTCGCCCGTGGCCAGCACATGCGCGCCAAACCGCGTTTCGCGGAAAACCAGATGCCCGACCAACAGCGCCGCCAGCGTCCAGAACAATAGCGAAGGCAATCCGAACAGCTTGCCACCGCCAAAGATGGCGATGAACGGCTCGGCGGTGACGGGGATGGATTGCAGGTTCGACACTTCCCGCGCGATTCCGGCGACGACGCCCATCGTGGCCAACGTCACCAGAAACGAGGGCAACCGGGCATAGGCGACAATCAGACCGTTCATCAGGCCCACCGTCATGCCGGTGGCCAGGCCCGCAGCGACACCGAAAGGCCAAGGATAGGCTCGCATCACCATCGCCGCAACAATGGCAGACAGCGCCACCGCAGCCCCAAAGGAAAGGTCAATCTCGCCCGCAGCTAGAACGAACACCAGTCCAACGGCCAGCACCGTGGCCGGAGCCGTCTGCAGCACGATGTTGGTCAGATTTTGCGTGGTCAAAAAACCGCGATCCCAAAGGGTTATCGCGAAGAACAGAAAGATCAGCACAAAGCCCGCATAGACGATCAGGCCCTCAAGTGCCGCGCGAGACGGAAGGCGAAGAAGCATGGGTTTACCTGCTAGTTATGTTTCGGGGCGAGGTTGGGGACTGATGCCCGCATCAGAAGGGGAAAAAGAATGGGCCACCCATACGAAGGATTTGGACGGCCCTGCCCGGCCTATTTCATCGCGTCCAGCACAGATTGCGGCGGCTCGGTGTGGAGCGAGGCCCGCCAGCCTTCGGCAAGGTTTTCCTTACGGACAATTCCGGCACCAACAACCAGCAGCGGATCAACCTTGCGATCCAGCAACGCGACCGCTGCCGCTTTGGCCGCCGCAACACCGATGCTGTAAGCTTCGTCCGCAATCAGCGCGGCTACATGGCCGCCCTTGGCCATATCAAGGGCTGCAGGTTCGTTCAGATCAATGCTGACGATCTTCACATCCTCGCGCCCCAGTTGACGCAGAACGGCCAGCACGCCCAGGGCAGGCTCGGTCCACGGCACATAGAGTCCCGTGATTTCAGGATGCTGGGTCAACATGGCCGAGGCGATGTCCTCGATCCGCGTGGGATCAGCCATGCCCGCCTCGACAACAATCTCCAGCCCCGGAAAGCGGTTTTTCACGTTCCAGACAAATGCCTGATCGCGTTGGTTGGTAACCTGAAAGCTGGCATCGTGGAATATGTAGCCGATCTTTCCGGCCCCCCCCAGCGCCTCGTTCATCGCCTCGGCAGTGCGCGCGCCAATCACCGCACGGTCCGAAGTAACCGTGGTCACAAAGTCCTGGCCCTGCACCAATCCGGTGGCGGCATTGTCGACAAAGACAAGCCGCGTGCCCGCTGCCGCCACATTGCCGTATGTGGCCTTGCCAGCCTCAGAATCCACCGGTAGCGAAATCATGATCGACGGATTCAGTGCCATCACAGTTTCCACGTCAGCCGTCTGGCGGGCGGCATCGAAACCCGCATTGGTTTCCGCCACAACTTTGATGCCCAGCCGCGCAAACTCATCCTGTGCTCCGCGCGAAACGGCGGAGGACCAGTCATAAAGCTCGTGCCAGGTGAAGGCGGCGGTGAAGCCGCCCTCTTTCAGTTTTGCAACATCGGCATCGGTCAGAACCACCGACGCTGCCGGGGTTGCCGCTTCGCCATTCGGGCCGGTGGTCAGCGGCACTTGGGCCAAGGCCGCAAGAGGCAACATCAGACCAAGGGCGAACAGGGTGTTTCGGGCAAGGTTTGTCATCGACATGTCTCCTCTTACGATCCGGTTGTTACTTCAGTGCATCCAGCACCGATTGCGGTGCGTCTTTGTGCAGCGACTTCTGCCAGCCCTCGGCCACGTTGTCTTTGGTCACACTAAGTGCGGGGGCGACGATGAAGGGCGGGTTTTCGACGCCCAGTACAGCGCGGGCCCCGACGGCGGCCATCGCGCGGCCCAGTTCATAGGCCTCGTCCGCCACCATACCAGCGACGTTACCGCCCTTGACCATGTCCAGCGCGATCGGCTCAGACAGATCCAGCGTCACGATCTTGGTGGTGGTGTTGCCATTGGCACGCAATGCGGCCAGCACGCCTTCGGCCGGACCGGCCCAGGTGACATAGATGCCACCCAGATCGGGGTTTTGCAGCAGCATCGCATTGGCGATCTCTTCCGCGCGGGCCGGATCGCTGATCCCGGCTTCGGCGACGATCTGGATATCGGGATAGCTGGTCTGGATCGTGGTCTTGAAGGCGTTGTCGCGTTGGTTGGTCACATAATAGCTGGCATCGTGGAATATCCAGCCAACCTTGCCTTTGCCCCCCATCGAAGCGGCCAGAATATCGGCGGCCTGCTTGCCCATCTGGAACAGGTCATCGGTGACGATGGCACCATAATCGCCGGGATGTTCGTAGCCCTGTGGCAAGTTGGACAGGAACACCAGTTTCGCCCCTGCCGCGCTGGCCTTGTTGAAAGCCGCAGCCGAGGCGACCGGATCAAGCGGCAGCGACAGGATGATGTCAGGATCAAGGGCTAGAGTGGTTTCCACGTCGGCCATTTGCTTGGCGCTGTCAAACCCCGCCGAGGTGGTCGCCACGACCTCAATGCCAAGCCGCGCGAATTCGTCCGATGCGCCGGCCGTCACCGCATTCACAAAGTCCGCCTGATCGTGCCACAGCAGGGCAGCCTTCAGGCCCTTGCCTTCCAGTTCTGCCGCCTGCGCGTCGCTGACAGTGATATCTGCCGTCGGGATTGCTGTTTCACCAGCGGGGCCGACGGTCTGCGCGTCAGCGGGAAGTCCAAAAAGTGCAAGGAACGAAAGCGAGGCGAGGATATGTCTTGTCATTATTGTCATTTTTCTTCTCCCTGTGTTTGGCTGGTCAGTTCTTCATCTGACCGCTTGTAGTTGCAATGAAGGCCGCGAAGGCGAGGATGCCGTCGTGGTATTCGGCGAGGTTCACCCGCTCGAAGTTCGTGTGGCAGATCGAGATGTCGCCCGGCGCGCAGTAGACGGTGGGGCAGCCGACCATCTCGGTCAGAAACGGCATTTCTGACCAGAACGGAGCGCCTTCAACACCACCTGCACCGGGTCTTACGGCTGACAGGCAGTTCGACAGGCCAGTGACAAGAGGATGGTTCATCGCAATCCCTGCGGGCGAGCCGCCGCGGTTGTGGTCGCGGCCCGCAGGGAAGGAAATTTTCATGTCGATGTCATCTGGCAGGGCAGCGCGGATCACCGCCTCCAACTCTGCCGTTGCCTGATCGAGGCTGTCGCCGGGTAGAAGCTTGCCGATCAACGAGAAGCGACATTCGCCCGGTACGGCGATCAGGCCCCCCGCCTCAATCCCTGTCACCAGCGTAAAGGCGCGCCCCAAAAGCGGATGCTCGGCCCGCGCGGCGACAAAGTCTGAATGCGCCCATATCGCCGCCAACACCTGATGCGCCGCCCGCAAGGCATCCCGCCCAAGCTCCGGGCGACCGAAATAGGCGGATTGCCCGGTCAGCACCACGTCTGCGATGTAAAACCCGATCTGCACCGGCAACACCTGCAGACGGGTGGGCTCGACATAGACAGCGATATCCGGCCGGGCGATTTTGCCCGCCAAAACCGAGTTTGCCCAATGCCGCACGCCTGCACTGATACCAGAGCCCGGCTCTCCGCTTTCTTCGTCACCCACAAAGGCAAACGAAACAGACCCCGCGAGTCGGATACCCGCCCGGTCAATCAGGTCGAGCGCGGCCAATGCGGTGCAGATACCAGCTTTGAGGTCTGCGGCCCCGCGGCCCCAGAGTTCGCCGTCAACAACCGCCGCCCCGAAGGGATCTTGCTGCGGCTGGCCCGCCCAGTGTTCCGCCCAATCCCGAGGATGGACGACATCGGTGTGCCCGATGAACAGCAGATCTGGCCCCGCACTGTCTCCCCTGCGGCCTCCGGAGATGTTGGGTCGCCCCGGCAGAAAATCTTCAATCTGCGGTGAAAGTCGCAGCCTTTCCATCTCGGTGCGCAGCATGACAACCATCCGCGCCTCATCGCCTGTCACCGAAGCCGACTGGACAGCGCGAGTCAGCAAGCCTGTCGCGGCCGCAGTATCGAGATGTGGGCGCAGGCGCGCCAGAAGGGTCGCGACTTCGGTCATTCGGCGGCCCTCGGCAGCAGCCCCGGCTTCGGGACGGGCAGAGTCACAATCGCACCCGGCGCGGATTGTGCGAACAGGGCTGTGTGCAACTCTGTGAGACCAATGGCCACGGCACCACTGAGGGCGGCATGGTTGCCAAGCTGGCTCGGCTCAATGCGGACAGGAAAGGGAAAGCAGCGGGCGAGCTCAGCTTTGGTGGCGGCGATTATCTCAGGCCGCGCCCCGATAGAGCCGCCGAGGATCACCAGTTCGGGCGCAATCACGGCACCCAGCGTGGCAACAGCGCGGGCCATCTGCCGCGCGACTCCAGACAGAACGTCTTGCGCCGCCGCATCGCCTGCGTCGGCGGCGGCAAAAATCGCCGGCACCTCCAGCATCACGCCCGTGGCCGCGAGATAGGCGGCCCGCATACCGCGTGTGGCCGTTACCCGTTCAAAGGCCCCGACGCGCAGCGATTCCGGTTCAAATGGGTCCGCACCAAAGGGAAGATAGCCCAGTTCGCCTGCGGCACCTGTGGCCCCCCGCATCAAGGCACCGTTGACAACAATCCCCGCGCCGATGCCTGTGCCGAGCGCGATGAAGGCGAGATTGTCGACCCCCTGCCCCGCACCAAGCCACTGTTCGCCCAGAACCGCGAGGTTAACGTCGTTCTCCAACATGACTTGCGTGCCCGTGGCCGCTGCCACTGCGGCGCGAAAGTCAAAGCTGTCGATCCCGGCAATGTTGGGGGCGAAGTTCACATGGCCCGTGGATTGATCCGGCACGCCGGGACAGCCGACGACCGTCTGGCGAATCTGCGCCCGATCAACGTCGGCCTCTGTGGCCGCACGCCCCACCAGCGCCCCGATCTGCGTGGCGACAGCGCCGCCCCCATCAGGATGCGTCGGCTCGACAACTTCCGCCACGACTGTGCCTGCTAGATCAACGATGGCGACCCGCAATTTGGTGCCACCGAGATCAACCGCCGCCATAAAGGCGCTTTCCGGGATCAACTCGTAGGTCGTGGCCGTGCGACCGACATGACCAGAGGTCCGCCCGGTTTCACGCACCCATCCATCTTCTTCCAGGATACGCACCAGCTCCGACACCGTCTGCTTGGACAACCCGGTTTGTTTGGAAATCGACGCGCGTGAGATTGGGCCACTGTGGATGATCGCTTGCATCGCCATGCAAAGCGAAACTTGTCGGGAAAACGAGTGCGGTAGAGCGAGCTCCATGAAACACCTTATTAATTCGTTCTATAGACGAACTAATAAGATTATCGAGATTCCGTCAAGGGAAATCTGATGGCCTCAGATGTGGATTGAAGGACGAAGTTGGGTACAGGCGCGAAAAGGGCAGTCCCGCCCGGCCAATGCGGGGGCTTCGACGGTCTGTCCGGTGCTGAAAGCGATCTGTTTCAGGTGACGATCCGACTGCGGCCCGGCGAGGAAACATGGTCTCAAATCTGGGCTCGCTGCATGCGCGGTTTCGCAAGCAGACTGGTCGCGGGAAATTCAGTGGACCTCAGTGTTAAGCCATAATGGGTGTAATTGCTGATTCGACATAACAGGCATCTCAGCGTTAAGCATGGGCAAGATCGCTCAGGGTGTTGTGGAAATATGCTGACAGATGCAGAACTTGGCTTGTCGGTTTTAGCTTTAAGCTGCCGCGCTTGGATTTGCGGGTACACGGCGTTTGCCCTAGTGTCATGCAAATTCGGATCAGGAGTCTTTCATGCAGTCTTACACATTCAGCCATGCCATCACCCGCAGGCCCTCGGCCAGCATCATCGCGGGCCTGCGCGCAGTGGACATCGGCACCCCCGATCTGGCGCTGATGCAGGCGCATCATGCGGATTATGTTGCGGCGCTGATCTCGACAGGTGCGGAAGTGATCGAACTGAGCGCGCTGGAGGCTTTCCCTGATTCGGTGTTTGTTGAGGATACCGCGTTATGCCTGCCGAAAGGTGCTGTGGTGATGCAGCCCGGCGCGCCCTCGCGTCTGGGGGAGGCTGCCGAAATGGCACCGCATCTGCAGACGCTGTATGGCCAAGTGCTGCGCATCGAGGGGGCGGACAGCTTTATCGAGGGTGGCGATATTCTGACGACTGAGACCGAGATTCTGGTCGGGCGTTCGGCGCGCACCAATGCCGCCGGGGTGGCGGAACTGACGCGACGGGTGGCGGATTGGGGCTACAGGGTGCGCGAAGTGTTCACGCCACCGGGGGTTTTGCATTTCAAAACCGATTGCTCGCTACTGGACGGCGAGACAATCCTGTCAACCAAACGGCTGGCGGACTCGGGCTGTTTTGACGGCTACAAGGTGATCTATGTGGCAGAGGGCGAGGAAGCCTGCGCCAATACCATTCGTTTCAATGATCTGGTGATCATGCCCGCAGGCTTTGCGAAGACCCGCAGCGCCTTGGAACAGGCGGGCTATAACGTGCGCGAGATCGGCAACAGCGAATGCGCCAAGCTGGACGGCGGGATGTCCTGCCTGTCGCTGCGGTTCACACCGAAAAAGTGATTTCGTCTGTTCCTAAGCATCCCTGCCGCAGGCTTCTGCCGCAGGCTTCTGCCGCAGACAGCGGATGCCTCCGGCGGGAGTATTTTTGCCAAGATGAAATCAGGGCGTCCTCACTGCGGAGCGGTTGAACTCGGCGCTCGCTTCGGTGCCATCGTCATAGGTGACGCTGATCGAGATGGTCTGGATCGAACTTAGCGGTTCGGTGAGGTAGATCTCTGCGCTCTCCATTTTTAGCGCGTTGGGCTGCGGCTCGGTGTCATAGCAGGGCTCCATCGCCCATATTTTGTCTGGAGCCGCGCCGTTCAGGCCGTAGCGAATTTCGCTGAGCCCGCAGCGCCATGAGAGAAGATGGGTGAAATACAAAAGATCCTTGCCGTCATATTCGCGCACGGCAATCCAATTGGCGCGGGTGGCATCAAGGATCGGTTTGATCTCGGCGGCGGTGGTGAAGTTTTCGGCCAAGGCAGCGGTGGGCATTGTCGCGATGGCGGCAACAATCAGGGAATTCCGAAGCATCTGAACCTCCTTTTCCTTTTGCTGGTCTGCAATCGCGCCTAATGTCGTGCAAACCGCAGCAGCACGGGGGCCAATCCCCGCGAGAGAAACATGACCGATCCCAAGCCCGCGCGGCAAGCGTTCAATATCGTCGCGGTTGTGCAATCGGGGCGGTTGCAATACGAGGCCTTACTTCTGGCGGCCTCGTTGTGCGCCAGCAACCCGGATTTTGCCGGCAAGCTGTATCTGGCGGAACCGCAGCAGGGGGGCGCATGGCCGAAATCGGTTGGCGTCAGCGATGCGGCGGTGCGCGGGATGCTGCTGGATCTGGGGGCGGAGTTTCTGCCGTTTGAGGCCCGGCATTTCGGGCAAAGCTATCCGCATGGCAACAAGATTGAGGCTTTGGCAGCGCTGCCGGATCAGCCGTTTTTGTTTCTGGATACCGATACGCTGATCACCGGCAATTTCGACACGGTGGGCTTTGATTTCAGCAAGCCCTCAGCCTCGATGCGGCGCGAGGGGACTTGGCCTGCGCAGGAATTGTATGGGCCGGATTTGGCCGCGACATGGGCTGCGCTGTATGATCGGTTTGGGTTGATCTTTGAGGAGACGATTGATCCCAGCCAGCCCGAGAATTACTGGCAACGGTTTATGTATTTCAACGCGGGGTGGTTCTTTCATGCCAGCCCGCAGGCGTTTGGGCAGCGGTTTTTGGACTATGCTTTGGCCATTCGCGATGATCGGCCAGAGACGCTGATCTGTCAGGAGATTTACCCTTGGCTGGACCAGATCGCATTGCCCTTGGTCATTCACAGCTTCGGCGGCGGGCGTCCGGGCGCGGCTCTGGCAGGCTTAGACGGCGCTGTGACCTGTCATTACCGCACTTTGCCGCTGCTCTATGCCCGCGAGAGTGATCGGGTGGTGGAGGTGTTGGAGCAAGTTGCAGGGCAGAAGGAACTGCGGCGGATTTTGCGCGATCACGAGCCTGCCAAGCTGATGATTTATCAAAACCGGGGCCGAAAAGTGCGGGCAATGTTTGACCGCAACGACCTGCCCCGGCGCGAGCAGGCGATACGCTTTGTGTTGAAGCGCGAAGGATTGTGGCTGCGCTAGTCGTTCCGCGACTTATTTTTCGTCATCTTCAAGCACGCCGATTTTGCGACTGTCTTCTTGCATCTCCAGCCACATCGCGTTGACCACGGCGAACATCGCAGCCAGTGGCAGTCCGAGCATCCACGCAAAATACCACATGTTTTTGTCCTTTCAATAAAGACCGTGGGAGTTTTCAGAGACATCCGTCTCGGTCACTTTGCCCCAGAGAACTTTGTAAACCCATGCGGTGTAAAGCAGGATCAGCGGCAAGAAGATCGCGGTGACCACCAGCATGATGAACAGGGTCAGATGCGAGGACGACGCGTTCCACACCGTCAGCGAGGATTTTGGATCAGTTGAAGACGGCAGGATGAACGGGAACATTGTCAGGCCAACCGAGGCAATCATACCGAAGATGGCAATCTTAGAGGCCAGTAGCGTGGTGATCTCGCGCCCTGCCCGCAATCCAAGATAGGCCAGCAGACCACCCACAACGCCCATCACCGGCGCAATCGCGATCCACGGCCGCAAGGCATAGGCCTGCATCCAACTGCCGCCCTTCGCCACCTCAAAATGCAGCGGGTTCGACGGGCCGTCGGTGACGTAAGCACCCACGATCTGATAGCCGTCAAAACTGTAAGCCAGCCAGAGACCCAAGCCGATATAGCCACCAACCGCGATCAGTGCCGCCCACGAACCTATGCGGCGCGCGCGGATTTGCACCGGGCCTTCCGCTTTCAGCGTCAGCCACGCCGCGCCGTGCATCACCAGCATGGAGAGTGAGACAAGCCCCGCACAGAGCGCGAAGGGATTGAGCAGGCTCAGGAATTTCCAATACCACACACCCTCGTAAATCGCGTGCAGATCGTCGGTGAAATGGAACGGCACGCCTTGCATCACATTGCCGACCGCGATGCCGAAGATCGTCGCAGGCACCGCGCCCCCGGCAAACAAGGCCCAATCCCACACCGCCCGCCAAACTGGATCGTCTCGTTTGGAGCGGTATTTGAACGCCACGGGCCGCACGATCAGCGCCGCCAGCACCAAAAACATCGCAAGATAGAACCCCGAGAACGACACGGCATAAAGCGGCGGCCAAGCGGCGAAAATCGCAGCACCGCCCACGATGAACCAAACCTGATTGCCCTCCCACACCGGGCCTACTGTGTTGATCGCCACCCGGCGCTCGGTGTCGGTTTTGGCGACGAACGGCAGCAATGCCCCGACCCCCATATCGAACCCATCGGTCAGCGCAAAGCCGATCAACAGCACACCAACCAAGACCCACCACGTCAGGCGCAGGGTTTCATAGCTGAGAAGTTCATGCAAGATCATGGTGTTACTCCCTTGCCATCGCGATGGCATCGGCATTCTTGCGCCCCGCCAGCCGCGTATTGTGGCGCCGCATCCAAGCCTCGGTTTCCGCCACTTCAAGGAACGGACCTTTGCGGATGTATTTCAGCATCAAGCCCATCTCGACCACGAACAGGATTGAATAGAAGATCACAAAACCTGCCAGCGTGATCGCCACCTCAGTCATTGACAGGGCCGAGACGGACATCGCGGTCGGCAGCACGCCGTCCACCGTCCACGGCTGGCGGCCAAATTCAGCGACAAACCAGCCCATTTCGGCGGCAATCCACGGCGTAGGGATCATCCAGACCGCCAGATGCAGCGCGGGCCTTGGGAATTGCATACGCTTGAACGAGGCGCGGTAGAAGAAGTAGATCATGGTGCCGATGAACATAAATCCTAGCCCCGCCATAATGCGGAAGGCCCAGAACAGCGGCCAGACGGTTGGCACGGTGTCATTGGCGGCCATTTTGATTTGCGCTTCTGTCGCCAGATGCGGGGTGTCGGTATATTTGCGCAACAACAGGGCAAAGCCGAGGTCGGCGGAGTGCAATTCGAACGTATCCTTTACGAGCGAAGGCGTCGCCTCACGCTCGGCGCGCAGGGTTAATAGCGCCTCATAGGCGATCATGCCAGAGCGGATACGGACCTCTGCCTGTTCGACCAGTTCCGAGATGCCGGGGATTTCGGTGGTCAAAGACCGCGTGCCGATCACGCCCATCACATAGGGAATATGGATGGCATAATGCGTCTCGCGCGCTTCTTGATCGGGAAAACCGAACGCTGTGATTGCGGCGGGAGCGGGTTCGGTGTGCCACATGCCCTCTATCGCTGCGAGTTTCATCTTTTGGCTGTGGGTGGCGTTGTAACCGGATTCGTCGCCAAGCAGCACAACCGAGAACGCCGAAGCGAGGCCAAACGCCGCCGCCACCGCTATCGAGCGGCGGGCAAGTTCGACATGGCGGTCGCGCAGCAGATACCACGCCGAGACACCCAGCACGAAGACCGATGCGGTGACATAGCCCGCCGAAACGGTATGCACGAACTTCGCCTGCGCCACTTCGTTGAACAACACGGCCCAGAAATCGGTCATCTCCATCCGCATGGTCATCGGGTTAAACGCCGCACCCACCGGGTCTTGCATCCAGCCGTTGGCGATCAGTATCCAGAGCGCTGAGAAGTTAGAGCCGATGGCGACCAGCCAAGCCACCGCCAAATGTTGAACTTTGCTGAGTTTGTCCCAGCCGAAGAAGAACAGCCCGACGAAAGTGGCTTCCAGGAAGAACGCCATCAGGCCTTCGATGGCCAAAGGTGCGCCGAAAATGTCGCCGACGTATTGGCTGTAATAGCTCCAGTTCATGCCAAACTGGAATTCCATCGTGATGCCAGTGGCGACGCCGATGGCAAAGTTGATGCCGAACAGCGCCCCCCAGAACTTGGTCATCTGCCGCCAGATCGGGCGGTTGGTCATCACATAGACCGTTTCCATAATGGCTACGATGATCGACAGGCCGATGGTCAGTGGCACGAACAGGAAGTGAAACATCGCGGTGGTGGCGAATTGTAGTCGGGACAACTCAACGATGCCGAATTCCATAGCTGCGCTCCTGCTGATCGGTGGCCGAGGCGGGGGGCCGATGTCGCCTGCTGTATCAAGCCTGCACCCACTCGCAGGGGCAAAGCTATATCGCAGATCACAATTTAGGGCAGCGTCCGCACAATGTCAGCCCAATCCGTCTCAACAGGGCGATGTGACGCAGTCAGGATCGCGGCGTGCGGCAGATGGTGGCGGATACCGTGCAGCACGTCGCGGGCGGTGGCAATATCGAGGCCCTCGGTCGGCTCGTCCAACAGCAGGATCGCGGGGCGGCGCAGCAGGGCGCGGGCGATGGTCAGGCGTCGGGCTTCACCGCCGGACAGGCCCGCGCCACGTGGGCCGAGTTCGGCGTCAAGCCCGCCTTTGGCGCGGATCACTTGATCGAGCACCACAGCTTGCAGCGTGGCCCAGAGGCTGGCGTCGTCGGCCTCTGGCGCGGCAAGGGTCAGGGCTTGGCGGACGCTACCCGCCATCAGAGTGGCGCGTTGCGGGATCAGGGTGAGTTGGGCGCGCAGGGCGGCCTCGCTCCATTCGGACAGAGCGTGGTCGCCCAGCCAGATCACACCGCTTGTCGGGTGGAGCAGCCCCGCAGCAAGCAGCAAGGCAGTGGATTTGCCCGCACCGCTGGGTCCGATGAGAGCAAGGGTTTCGCCGGAATTGACGGTGAAGCTGAGCGTCTGCAGGCTCGGGCGTGCGGCTCCGGCGCGGTGGTGCGTGACGGACTCAAAGCGCAGCGAGTTGGCCGTGCGGCTTTGCCCGGTCTGAAGCGCTGGCGCTGACATGCCCCGGACCACCCGGCGCGCAGCGAGGGTCATTCGGCCAAGTTCGACCACCGCGCGGCGCAACGGCGATACGGTTTCCGACAAGGCGAGGGCGGCGAAGAAGCCCATCGCGGCCAATGCGGGGCTGAGTTGGCCGCTTTGCCCAAGCCTCATCCCCAGTGCCAAAGCTGCCGTCGCCAGTCCGGTGCCGAGGCAGGACAGCGCGAGAGCTGCCCGCCGCTCAACGCGGTCTTGTGCAAGGCGGGCGGTTTGCCTGCGGCTGTCTGCGGCCAGAACGGCATCTTTTTGTGCCGTCAGTCGCCCGTAAACCGCAAGATCACCGCGCGCCTGCACAAGATCAATGAAGCGGCTGCGAAAGGCTTGTGCTGCCAGTTCGGCGCGGCGTGAGGGTGCGTTACCCTCCCTGCCCGCCCAGATCAGCACCACAGCGCCGCCACCGATAAAGCCCAGTGCAAGAGTCGCGGCAATCGTCAGCCCCGCCAGCGCCCAGATCACCGCGAAACTGAGAAGATGGGTCGTAATCCCTGCGATCAGCGGCAAGATCAGCCGCAACGGCAACCCATCCAGTGCGTCAATATCGGCAGTGAGACGGTTCAGCATCTGCGGGCCACGCAGGCGGCTGAGGCGATCGTAAGGGGCGTAGACATAGCCTTGCAGCAATCGCACCCGCAGCACCGCGAAGGCGCGCAGCGTGGCGTCATGCGTCAAAACCCGCTCGCCATAGCGCGCGGCCGTCCGCCCCAAAGCAAGGAAGCGCACCGAAGCCGAGGGCCGGAACACATCGAATGCCGCCCCCGCTCCGGCGATTCCCGCAGTGGCAGCGGCAGTGATGAACCAGCCCGACAGCCCCAGCAAGGCGGCCCCGGCAAGCATCACCGCCACCCCCAGCAATGCCCCGCGAAACAGCGGGATGCGCTGATCGCGCCAGATCAGTTGAAACACCTGCCAAAGGGCCGTCATACCCGCGCCTCCAGCCGGATCACCCAACTCATCCGGGCGGCAAGCGCTTCGTCATGGGTGGCGATGATCAGGCTGCACCCGGTGGCCGCCAGCGCCATCAGGCCTGCGGTGACCGCTTCGGCAGAGATCGCGTCCAGATCGGCGGTCGGCTCATCGGCGAGCAGCACATCGGGACGGGTGTGCAGGGCGCGGACAAGGGTCAGGCGACGCGCTTCACCGCCCGAAAGCCCGCCGCCGCCCTCGCCCAACCGGGTGTTCAGGCCCTGCGGCAAGCCTGCGACGACGTCTTGCATGGTTACCGCACCCAGCGCGGGTGTCAGATCAGTGGACCGCCCGAAGCTGAGGTTATGGCGCAGGCTGGCGTTCAGAAAATGCGGCTGTTGCGGCATCCATCCCAACCGGGCGCGCCATGCGTCGGCGGTTTGGCCGTTCAACGGCTGGCCTGCCACATGGATCTGCCCGGATTCAGGTTGTAGCATCCCGGCGAGCAACCGCAGCAGCGTGGTCTTGCCCGCGCCGCTTGGCCCCAGCACCGCCATCGTCTCACCTGCGGCAAGCTGAAAGTCCGGAAGGGTCAGCAAGTGGGGCCCAAGCCGGACCCTTAGGCCAGTCGCGACGATATCCGCTGATCCTGCCAACCGTGCCGCTGCATCACCCTGCCCCAGCAGCGGCGCATCATTGCGCACTTGCCATTCGGACCATTCCGAAGCGACCGCCAATGCCGCCGCGCGGTCATGCCATGCCGCCGACAGATCGCGCAGGGGCTGGTAGAACTCGGGGGCCAGCAGCAGCAGGAAGATGCCTGCGGCGGGTGTCAAAGGTGCTCCGTAGCTGCCGAACCCCAGAAAACCCAACAGCGAAAACCCGACATAGACCGCCACCATGGCCACGCCGATGGCGGCAAACAGCTCCAGCACTGCCGAAGACAGAAAGGCCACCCGCAGCACCGCCATGGTTTGCACCCGCAAGCGGTCAGCAGCCTCGGCAAAGCCGTTGGCGACGGCCTCGCCCGCGCCAAGAAGTCGGATATCTGGAAGCGCTTGCAGGCGCTCTATCAGCAGATCGTTCAGGCTGCCAATCTCGACCATCTGGCGCTGGCTGGCCGATTGCGCGGCCCAACCGATCAGGGCCATAAACACCGGGATCAGCGGCCCGGTGATCAGAAAGATCACCCCAACCGCCCAAGAGTGCCAGAACGCCAGCGCCAGAATCACAATGGGCACCACCATCACCCGCCCCCGCGCCGGGGCATAGCGGCTGACATAGGGCAGCATCGCGTCCAGCTTTTCCGAGGCCAAAGCTGCGATAGGTCCGGCGGCAAGGCCCGTGCTGCGGGACGCCTCGCGCGCCACAATGTCAGAGCGGCACTGGCGAGTGATGCGCAGGCCTGCGGCGAACGCGATGCCCTCAGCCCAGTGGTTCAACAGCGCGCGCAACACCCCAAGCAGGGCAAATCCGACGACATTCGACCAGAGCGGGGCGGCATCGGTCACCAATCCTGCCAGCGCGCCCGCCACCAAAGCCGCCTGAAACGGCCAGATCAACGCAACCAGCCCGGATAAAATCGCCGCCCGACGCAAAGCATTTTGCTCGGGTGCGACCAATTCGGCCAACACTTTAGCACTGCTCTGATCGTTCTGCCCCGTCATATCCGCCCTGTTTGGTCCCGCAATACCTAATCTGTGCCGCATCTTTGGGCAACGGACTCCGCTCGTGCACGGGCCGCCTGCGGCAATAGGTCTGCGTGAACGTGCCTCGATCGACTGAACCGTTGTAGGGGCTGTCGCGCCCAATCGCCTTGCGAAAACGGGCGATTCAGCTTGGCTTCAGCACAAGTGGAGGGGCGACCCAAGATGGGTCGGATAGGCCCGAGAGCCAGCAATATCGACATCCTTGAAGGTCACATTGTGCCAAGTGGCGCTGAAATTGCCCGGATGCAGATCCTGGGCTTTGGTCTGCACCGCAGCTTAGCCCCCTGCGAACCGCATAATTGAGCCCCTCAGCGCGCGCCGTCGCTTAAGGCGGCGAGGCTTTGCAGCATAAGCTGGACTGCGCTGTAACGCGAAGTAGCGGGCGCCCCAGTGGCGCATGTTTTCGACCACTCTCTGGCTTTTGGGGCGTTAGCGCCGATAGGGCGCAAGCAAAGCGGCGTAGGTTTCCTCGCAAACCCGTTGACGGCGCTTGATTTTCGGGTGGCTCAGCATCTCGGCCAGCCGCGCCTGCACTTCGGCACTGTAGCGGGCGATGGAGTGATCTTCACCGTTCGGCTGATTGCGCTCGGCGAAATATGCATCGGTGTGGCGGGCGGTCTCCGCATTGGTTTCGGCAACAGCCCCGCGTCCGCGGGCCGCGCGCAACGCAAAGCTGTCGGGGGCTTTCAGGCCATAGTGGTTGTAATGCGCCAAACGATGCGACACCGCCTTGATCTCACCATTGCGCAACTGCCGCCACAGCGGCAGCGCCGGGTCTGTCTGGGTGCGGGTGCCATCGCCCCACAGCACCTGCAGCGGGGTTTTGCCTTTGAAACCGACCATGCTGTGATTGTGAATGCCGCGAAAACGCGCCGGATCACGGGTCAGGGTTTTCAGTGCGGCATTGGCTTTGTGATGGGTAGGCAACCGCCCCGTGAACAGCGGGCAGACCCGACCGGGTTGCCACTGCGTCGCAGGCGTGCTGGCGAAGAACATCCCGTTCAGCGCGATCACGTCAATATCCGCATCGGCGCGGTCGGTGAGGTCGGCCACGCGATGCTCCCCGACATGGACATTCAAAAACTCATCCGCATCCAGCATCATCAGCCAATCGCTGGCGTCAATGTCATGCAGGCGGCGGATTTTCTCATAACCCGCGTGCTGCGGAATCTCACCGGGTTTCAGCTTGTTCGGCACATGGGTGACAAAGCCTGCGCCGTCCAGCGCCGCGAGCAGACGATCCGTGCCATCGCTGCAATCGTTCGACGCGATCAGGATGCGGTCAAATCCCAACACCAGATGATGCGCCACCCATTCCAGCAGGAACGGGCCTTCGTCTTTGACGCTGGAAATCAGGGTGTGACGGGGCGGCACGCGGAACCTCGTGGTTTCCTGCCAGATGAAGAAAGCACGCAGGGAAAGTCAATGCCGCCGGGGGTGACAAGACAACCGCCGCGCGCCATGATGCGGCCAAACCAAAGCAGGAGTTTCCCGATGCCCGACCTTCGTCTCGCGCTGATGCAAGCCTCCTCGCCCGCCGGGGATTGCGGCGTGGCCTTTGCGGCGGTGGAGCGTGGTTTGCGCGCGGCAGGGGCGGCAGGGGCGGACATGCTGGTGGTGCCGGAAAGTTTCGCTCCGGGCTATAACTGTGATGCAGTTGCAGAACTGGCACTGGGGCATGGCGGGGCGTGGCAGGATCGGCTGGCTTTGGCGTGCCGGGGCGCGGGATGCGGGCTGGTATTCGGCTATGCCGAGCGTGACGGCGATGCGGTGTATAACGCAGCTTTGGCCTTGGGGCCGGATGGGGCAGAACTGGCGCATTACCGCAAAATCCAGCTTTACGGCGCGCGTGAGGCTTCGATCTACCGCGCGGGCGACGCCTATGTCACCTTCGATCTGGGCGGGCACAAAGCGGCCCTTCTGATCTGCTATGATGTCGAATTTGCCCCGCATATCGCGGCTTTGGCGGCCGCAGGCGTGACGGTTCTGCTGGTGCCGACCGCCAATATGCTGCCCTACACCCATGTGATGCGCGCCACGGTGCCCGCGATGGCGGCCAATCACGGCATCAGCATCGTCTATGCCAATTACTGCGGGGTCGAGGGTGATCTGACCTATGCGGGCGGGTCCTTGATCGTCGGCGCGGATGGCGAGGTGTTGGCGCAAGCCGGGATGGGGCCTGTCTTGCTGATTGCTGATCTGCCGCAGGTGGAGGCGGGGCGGCTGTCGAGCCAAGCGCAGGATTTTCGCGACATCGCCCTGCCCTGAGCGCGCGGGGGGCTGTCTGCCCCCAAACACTATTGGCGAAGGGCCAATAGTGCCCCCCGAGGATACTTGCGCACAGAGGATGCAATTTTAGATAAATTTTAGTAGAATGAAGGATTTAGCGCAGGAACCCCGGCTTCTGGCTCCAACCCAGCGCATCGCGGATCATCTCGGGCAGGGTGGAGCGTGTAGGTTGCCACCCCAGTTCCGTGCGGGCGCGATCTGACCCCGACACCAGCGCCGCTGCATCGCCTGCCCGACGCGGGCCCTGGATAGTTGGCACATCGCGGTTGGTCACCGCACGGCTGGCATCAATCACCTGCCGCACCGAAAAGCCATGCCCGGTGCCAAGGTTGAACGCCCGGTTGCCACGCCCGTCGAGCAGCCAGTTCAACCCCTTAACATGTGCCTCGACCAGATCCATCACATGCACATAATCGCGCACGCAGGTGCCGTCGGGCGTCGGATAATCCTGCCCAAACACCGTCAGCGCCGGGCGGCGGCCTTCGATGGCATCCAGTATCAAGGGTATCAGATGGGTTTCCGGGCGGTGCTGTTCGCCAACCTCAGCCTCGGGGTCGGCTCCTGCGACGTTGAAATACCGGAAAATCACATGGTTCAGCCCGTAAGCCGCGCCGAAATTCTTCAGGATTTCCTCGATAGCTTTCTTTGACGCACCATAGGAATTGATCGGATGCTGCGGCGTGTCTTCATTCAAAACCACACCATCCTGATCACCATAGGTCGCACAGGTCGAGGAGAACACGAAGTTCAGGCAGCCCGCCGCGACCGCCGCCTCGACCAGATTGAGCGAGCCGTTGACATTGGTGCGCCAATAGCGCCCCGGATCGCTCATCGACTCGCCCACCAAGGACAAAGCGGCAAAATGCATCACGGCAACGGGACGATAGCGCAGAAAAGCCGCGTCAATCGCGGCCCGGTCCAGCAGATCACCTTGCACAAACGGCCCGAATTTCACCGCCTCGGCCCAGCCGGTCGACAGGTTGTCAAACGCCACCGGCACAAAGCCCGCCTGCGCCAAAACCTTGCAGGCATGGGCACCGATATAGCCCGCGCCCCCCGTCACCAACACATGCTTTTGCATCATCCGCTTTCGCCCATCCCAGCCAATGCCTCGACTAAATGAGAGTTTTGTCGCCCAGGTCCAGCGCAATCGCCAAGCCTTCGGGCAAATTTGCCGTCACGCCGCCGCTGTTTCTATCGGATCGGCGGCGAGGCTGCTCAACTGCGCCAGAAGTGCTTTGCCCAGTGCTGCAGGCACACAGGCGAGGGCATCGGCGATAAAGCTGGCGTGGAAGTCGAGCCGCTTCAGATGGACAAAGCGGTGATAATGGATCAGCCGGGCTTTTTTCGCGCGCTGTAGCTTCACACGGTCGGCGATCGAGAAATTCCACAACTCATGTAACACCTGATAGGAAAAGCCAAACCGCTTCATCGTCAGCGGTAGCGTGATCTGATCCAGCCACGGCCGCTTACCTTTGATGGGACAGTACTGGTCAAAGGCGATGGCCGTTTGCAACCAGTCTTGTGCAAAATTCTCAGCCGCACCGGGGCGCGGCAGATCACTGAAGCTGATGAAACCTGCGTTGAAATACGGAAGATACTCAAGCTGCCGCCCCCGTGTCAGTTGCACCCGATCCTCCGGCAAAGGCAGGCCGAAAAACCCGTAGGCGCGCGGCCATTTGTCGGGTTCTTTGCCCCAGGTCGGCAGGCCCTCGGGCACCGCCGCCACCGCCTCGGCGTCGGACAGATCAAGCCCGGTCAGCGCACCGAGGCAGACCGTATCGGTGTCAATGAACAGGCTGCGGTGCGAGCTACGCGGTGCCGCGCAGGCGAGGATCTTGTTGCCATGCGGATAGGGCTTGGCCCAAATACCCTCCGCCGAGGCCAAAGGCCGCATCTGCACACTGCAATGTGCGTAAAGTGCCCGCGTTACTTCTGATAAACTGTCAGCCGAACGTGGCGAGACATAGGCGATCAGCGCGACCCGGGCGCGGTCGGGGTGGTGCTTGGCCAGCGACGCGGCCAGCAGCAAAGACTGCGCCTCAAGCCCCGGCCCGTCCACCACGAAAATGATCGAATCTTTCGCCTCAGACATCCAAACCACCCCACTTGGACCCACTTTGCCAGAGCCTCTGCCCCGGCAAAGCTTAAATCAGTCCCTCGCCTTAGCGCCCCACCGCGACATAGGTTTCAAACCCGGCCCCAGTGGCTTCCTCCAGCGAGTAGATATTGCGCAGATCGGCCATCCGCGGCGTGACCATCTTTTTCGCCAGCTTGCTTAGATCCAAGGCGCGGAACTCATTCCACTCGGTCAGCAGCACCACCAGATCGGCACCATGCGCCGCCTGATACGGGCTTTCCACCCATTTCACCCCCGGCAACAGCGCCTCACCCTCGCGCTGGCCCTGCGGATCGACGACGCGCACTTTCGCACCCCCACCCACCAAGGCGGGCACGATGGTCAAGCTGGGCGCATCGCGCATATCATCCGTGTTGGGCTTGAAGGTGACGCCCAGCACGGCAATGGTCTTGCCGTTCAGGCTGCCGTCACACAGGTCCACAATCTTGTCGATCATCCGGCGCTTGATCTCATCATTGACCTTGATCACGGTTTCGGTGATCTGCATCGGCACCGCATGATCCTGACCAATACGGGCCAAAGCCATGGTGTCTTTCGGGAAGCAAGACCCGCCATAGCCGGGACCCGCGTGCAGGAACTTGTTGCCGATCCGGCCATCCATCCCCATGCCTTTCGACACATCCTTGATATCCGCGCCGACCTTCTCGCACAAAGCCGCGATTTCGTTGATGAAAGTGATCTTGGTGGCAAGGAAAGCATTGGCCGCGTATTTGATCATCTCGGCAGACTCAAGGCCCGTATAAACCACCGGAAATTCGCGCAGGAAAAGCGGGCGATAGATGTCCGCCATCACCTTGCGCGCGCGCTGGCTCTCCACCCCGACCACAACCCGGTCGGGGCGCATGAAATCATCAATAGCCGCGCCTTCGCGCAGGAATTCCGGGTTTGAGGCCACGTCAAACTCGGCATCCGGGTTCGCCGCAGCCGCTGCCTCGGCCACCTTGCGGTTGGTGCCCACAGGCACCGTCGATTTGGTGACGATCACTGCATAGCCGGTCAGGGCGCGGCCGATTTCTTCCGCCGCCGCCATCACATAGGTCAGATCAGCATGTCCGTCACCGCGCCGCGTCGGTGTGCCCACCGCAATGAATACCGCATCGGCACCTGTCACCGCCTCGGTCAGATCCAGCGTGAACGACAACCGCCCGGCGCTGACGTTCTTAGCCATCAAAGCCTCTAGCCCCGGCTCAAAAATCGGCACTTCACCGGCACGCAAACGCTCGATCTTGCCGGGGTCTTTATCGACGCAAATCACCTCATGCCCGAAATCCGAGAAACACACGCCCGAAACCAAGCCGACATAGCCGGTTCCGATCATCGCAATCTTCATGCCAAACGCTCCTGGCTGTTCCAGTCTTGTCTTAGGCAGAGCCGCGCACTGTGTCAAATCCGCGAACAATCAAAGCGTGGAAAATCAAGCGGAAAGCCGCAAAGCTCATGCAAAAGGCCGGAAGGTTTGCCCCCCCGGCCCCATGCTCTTGCCGCAGCTCAGGAAATACAGGTGATCAGCACAAAGCCATCGCCGCCGCGACCGCCCTGCCCTGCGATCACGCCTGCTCCGCCACCACCACCCCCCGAACCGCGCGCGCCTGCGCCACCCGTCCCGCCCGTACCGGTGTTCGAGGCCCCGCCGCCCGAGCCGCCCGAGAAGGTCGGCGGCACCCACAGCTCATAACCCGCAGCACCGCCATTGCTGCCTGCAGCCCCTCCCGCAAGCGTCGGGCACAGACCAGCGCCATTCAGTGCACCGCCTGCGAAATCGGACGAGGTTGCCCCGGCCCCACCCGCGCCGCCGCTGACGAAGACGTTGACGCCACCAAAGGCTACAGCCGTGCCAGTGCCGCCCGCCACCGCCCCACCCGCGCCGCCAGCTTGTCCCGCGATGCTGACAAAACTGCCCAGCGCCGAATAGGCTCCGCCGGTGGTGACGGTGCCCGCAGCCCCCGCTGCCCCTACCGCAGCGCCGGTGCCCGCACCGCCCGCGCCCCCGCCATTGGCGCTGGCCAGGTTGCTCGCCACCGCCGCGACCGGGGCAAGCCCGATAGTTGAGGCCCCGCCCGCCACCGCATTCGCACCACCCGCCCCCGCCGAGACGAACAACGTCCCCGGCACCAAAGCCGCCGCGACGACGATGCGCGACACCGCCCCGCCACCACCGCCGCCACCGCCTCCCCGTGCCGAAGCCGCCGCCGCTGCAAAGCCCGCGCCACCGCCGCCACCGCCGCCGACCAGCAAGATCTCCAGCATCACCGCGCCCAAGGGTACCGTGTAGCTTTGCCACTGGCCTGCGGCACCAACCGGATCAAACCGCCGCGTCTGTCCCGCCTCTCGCGGCAGGAAATGCGGAAAACTCATCAGTAATCCCCCCCAAAGCCCGTCACCGCATAGCCCCCCGTCACCGCCGTGCCCAAGGTGACATTCACCCGGTAGCCGGGTGGCACCGGAATGTTCAGCGGCAACTCATTGCCCGACAGCGCGGCCACTTCCGAAAGCGTGGTGGCGGGCAGCGACAATTCCGCAATCAACACGTTATTGGCCGCCGTGGCATTGCTTGCCCCGTTGTTCAGAAACACCCGAAGCACCGAGGCCACATTGGTGCCACGCGGCCGCACGCCCAGTTTTTGCAGATACGACCCATTGGTCGCATCTGCCGTAAATACCGTCTCCACCGTGCCGGTGCCATCTTTGGCGGTATTGGCCGCCGTGATCGCATTGACCCATTCCACATGAGCCACTTTTGAGAAAATCGGGGATGTATTGCCGGGCATTGCCGCTCTCCTAGTTGATGTATGCTTGTTGGTTCAGCGCGACCTGCACGCCGTATTTCGCGGGGGCGTCCAGCGTCCATACCGTGCCACCGCCCGAGACGATGACATCGCCCTTGGCCCCGTCACTGATCCCCGCGCTGATCACTTGACTGACCCCCGCGCTGCGCACCTTGACCTGCCCCGAGGTGGTGTTCAGCCAGACCATGCCATTTGCCGGGCTGGCCGGATCCGACGCCTGCCCGCCTAAATTCAAAACCTGCGGCAGCGTCGCCTGCCCTGTCGCCCGCGCCACCGTTATCGCGGTGAAAAAACTACTGCCATCCGCGCTGACCTTGATCGCGAAATCATCCGATCCGGTCGTGCCCATCTCGGCGCGGCCCGAAAACCCGGTCTGAAACGTCAAGCTCGCGGTCTGCGCCGCCGCCGCCTTGTTCAGCTTCAACTGATGCCCAGCGCCATCGTGATTCAGCAACGTCGCAGGCGCATTGACCGACAAACGGTTGGTGACATCGGGCGTGGCCCCGCCCACCCCCAACTCGTCCACTGTCAGCGCTGCAGCGGGAGCGGAAATACTCGCCACCGCTGCCGTAAAACTGACGCTCGGGCTGTTGATCACCGTGCTGCCAGCCGCGCCAGCCACACTCGATCCAATATTGACCACGGTGGTTGAACCGCTGACTCCGCCCGTCCCCAGATTGATGACCGAGGTATTGCCCGCAGCCGTAGCCCCCCCCCCCACGCTATAGGTGCTGTTCGCCGTCGAGGTGCCAAGGCTCGCCGTAGCTCCACTTACCGTAAAGCCTCCCGAAAACGTCTTCGTCCCGGTGAAGGTCTGCGTCACCGCCAACCCGGCTAATTCGGTACTGGCGTTCGGCAAGGTATACATCCGCGTGGTTCCCGCTGAAACGCCTGCCACCGAGAACGCTGCCCGTTTGGTCGGATCACTCGGGTCGCGCAGGCTGAAGCCATTCGCCAAAACGCCTTGCGGCAGTGCGACATAGCCCGTGCCAGCCGCCACCGTAACCGCATCCAGAAAGCTCGACCCATCCGCCGAGACCTTCAATCCAAAATCATCCGAACCTTGCGTGCCAAGCAAAGCCCGGCTGGAATAGCCCGTCTGAAACGCCACGCTGGCGCTGTCCGCTGGTGAGCCTTGTTCAGCTTCATCAAATGCCCGGCCCCGGCATTATCAAACAACGATGCGGGCGAGGATACCGCCAACCTATTGGTCGCATCTGGCGTGGCAGAGACCCCCAACTGGCTGAAACTCGGCGGCACATCCGCCGCCGTCAGCCAAACCGATCCGGTGTAAACAGCCATCGCCGCTTCAGCGACAACATAGGCCTGCCAGCCCGCCAGCGGTGTGAAAAACTGCCAAACCCCGGTCTCGAACAGCGCAATCTTTCCGACCTGACCCGCCCAAGCTCCAGTCGCCCCCGCGGGCACGATATAGCGGTCGCCCAACACCGGACTGACAGGCGGGTTGGCCGCGGCCCGCGCCTTGACCGACAGTTGCACCATCAGATCGAGCAGCCGCAACGCCTCGTTATGCGTCACATGTTTTTGCGCTTGCGCAGGTTGGATCAGGGGCAGCGACAGGATTGTCGATGTGTCGGGCATATAAACCTCCGCAAAACGCTCTTGGAGGCAGAAGCTATGAAAAACCCGTTAACACCGACAAACCAGAGCGCGCGCTGCCTATTATCCCTGCAGGGCGGAGGCGTCCACCGCATCCCGCCACGCAACATACGTGATCGCGCCGATGATCATAGCGCCGCCCAGCAGCACGAACACATCCACCGCCTCGTCGAACAAAACCGCCCCCAAAGCCGTCGCCCAGATCAGCGACAGAAAAGTCACCGGCTGCGTCACGGTAAAAGGGGCGGCCCGAAACGCCCGCGTCATGCAATAATGCCCCGAAGTCGCGCAGCCCGCGACAATCGCCAGCCAGCCCATTTGCGCCCAAGTCACCGGAACCCAGACCCACCAGGCCAAGGGCGCGAGGCCAATCGTCACTGTTACCGACATCACCGCAACGATCACGCTCGCACTCGCTAGCCCAGTCAACCGCTTGGCAAACAAATAACTTCCGCAGAAAAACACCGAAGCCCCGATCTGGCTCAGATGCCCGATATTCAGCGCCTGCACCCCGGGCCTCAACACGATCAACGCCCCCGCCAAAGCCACCGCCACCGCAATAATCCGCCGCGCCGAGAACGGTTCATGCAAAATCACCGCCCCGGCAATCAGCATCAAAACCGGATTGAGATAGCCAATAGCCGTTGCATGGGCGACCGGGATCCGCGCCATCGCATAGAACCAGAACAGCACCGCAATCGTGTGCATCACCCCCCGCCAGGCGAACAACCTCAGCACCTGCCCACTCATCCCCCGCACCAGCCCCGGCAAGACCGGAGCCAGCAACACCACCCCAAAGGCAAAGCGCAAGAATGCCGACTGCGCGGCAGGCAAATCGGTGCCGAGATAGCGCACAATGCCGTTGACCCCCACAAAGGAAAGCCCCGACAGCACCATCCACATCACCCCCTCACGGGGTCGTCCCAGATCAGTCATATTCATGGCCGCACTTCAACCAAGCCTACCCGCCAAAGGCAAGCCCCGCCGCGATGGCCCACATCGTGCAGCCGACAACAATCTCCAGCACCACCCAGGCCTTAGGATTGGCAAACACCGGAGCCAATAGCCGCGCGCCATAGCCCAAAGCAGTGAAAAAGCTGAAACTGCCGCAGGCCGCCGCCACCCCAAACGCCAACCGATGCCCCGGATATTGGGCCGAGATCGACCCCAGCAATACCACCGTATCCAGATAAACATGCGGGTTCGCCCAAGTCAGAACCAGCACCGTCGTCAGCACGTTAGAGACACTGGCAACCGCCCCCTCACCGGGCTTCAAAGCCTCGCCTCCCTCCAGCGCCGCCTTAAATCGCAACCCGCCATAAACCAGCAGAAAAATCACCCCGCCCCAGCGCATCGCCTCGCCGATCCATGGCACCATGGTCGAAACCGCGCCAAACCCCGTCACCCCCAGCGCGATCAAAATCGCATCCGAGACCGCACAGGCCACTACCACCACGCCGACATGCTCGCGCCGCAAGCCCTGCCGCAACACAAACGCGTTCTGCGCGCCGATCGCCAAGATCAGACTCAGCGACACCAAATAGCCGTGAATTGCCGCTTCAAGCATTGCTCAAACCCCGTAGCGCCGCCATCGCATCCAAGCGCCGGCCCCAAGGCACAAACACATGATCATGGTAAAACCCCGCCACCACATTGGCGCTAATGCCCCTCGCCGCCAAAGCTTGCGCAATCGCCGCCGTCAGCCCCACCGCCGCCAGATCGGAATGCACTGTCAAACTGATCCGCGCCCAACTGGTTTCCACCACAATCCCATGCGTCGCCAAAACCTGAATCGTCGCAATCACCGTCATGCCCTCGGCCTCAGCCACCTGCGCAAACGCCCCAACCACCTCCCCATCGGTCACCGCATATCCATAAGCCGTCGTATGCAACTCCGGCTGCATAGACCGCAGCAACACCGCCAAATCCGCCTGACCCGCCATCACATCCTCCGGTTTCGACTTGACCTAGCAGACTGCCGAGACTTTATTCAAATTAATCATTCTCAAATCAGATAAGCCCAGCTAATGTTCGATCCCGCCCAACTTGCCGCCCTCGCCGCCGTGCATCGTCGTGGCTCGTTTGATCTTGCGGCAGCCGAACTCCACGTCACCCCCTCCGCGATTTCGCAGCGCCTCAAGACCTTGGAGGAAGCCGCAGGCACCCTGTTGATCCGCCGCGCCCAACCCTGCACCGCCACCCCGGCGGGCCTGCGCATGATCCGCCACCATGATGAGGTCACGCTGCTGGAGCGCACCCTTGCCACCGACCTGCCGTGGCTCTCGCCCCGCCCCGCCACCCTGCGGATCGCGGTCAATGCCGACAGTCTGGCGACTTGGGTGATCCCGGCGCTGGCTGCGACGGATGGCTTTCTGTTTGATCTGGTGATCGACGATCAAGAGGTCAGCCAAGACTGGCTGAAACGCGGTGAGGTCGCCGCTGCCATCACCGCCCATCCCGGTCCGTTGCAGGGCTGCGATACGATCCCGTTGGGATGCCTGCGCTACCGCGCCACGGCCTCTCCCGGCTACATGGCAAAGTGGATGCCAGAAGGGGTGACGGCGGCAAGCCTTGCCGCGGCACCTGCGCTGAATTTCTCGGACAAGGATCGGCTGCAAGAGATCTGGGTAGATCGGCAGACGGGCATGCAATCCAAGCGGGCGGCGTTTCCCAGCCACCGTTTGGCCAGCAGTCAGGGCTTCGTGGATGGCTGCTTGGCGGGCCTCGGATGGGCGCTGAACCCCGAGGTTCTGGCAGCCCCCCACCTCGCCTCGGGCGCGTTGGTTGAGATGGTGGCAGGCACGCCCTTGGATGTGGCCCTGCACTGGCAATTCAGCCGGCTGACCGCCCCGGCCTTGGCCCCGCTGACCCGAGAGATTCGGGCTGCGGCGGGGCGGGTTTTGATAGCGGGTTAGGGGTGGTCCCAACTCGGGACCTTTTTTTGTTGTTTTATATCAGAGGCATGAGGTGAGCATTTTAGGAGACCTGCGCCGATGAACACCAGCTCTTGCCGCCGGTCTCCCCAAGGTTCGGCCCATTTGGCCGCGACCTCGGCCAACGCGTCGGGGTGGGTCGGCCAGCGCATCTGCGGCACGCTCGCCCACCAGCCACCCAAGGGGGTGACGCAGGACAAAGCCCCGGCAAGGCTGAACTCCAGCGCCATATTCGGGCGGGTGGCGATCCAGAAATGCCCCTTGGCGCGGATCACGCCGGGCAATTCGCCATTCAGCACGGCATGGATGCGGATGGGATCAAATGGCGCGCGGGCGCGGTAGACGAAGGATGTGATGCCGTATTCCTCGGTCTCTGGCATGTGATGCGCGAAGCCATAGAGTTCATTCGCCCACAACGGATGCTCTTGAGCGCGGTCGAATTCGAATAGATTGGTATCAAAAATCGCATCGGGGCTGACCACGCTGTGATCGGTCTCAACCAGCCGCGCATCGGGGTTCAGCGCGCGGATGATCTTGCGGGCGGCATCGACGCGGGCGGGTCCGGCGGTGCTGATCTTGTTCAGGATGATCACATTGGCGAACTCAATCTGCTCGGTCAGTAGCGTGACGAGGCTGCGCTGATCGCCCTCGCCCGTGGTTTCGCCGCGGTCTGACAGGAAATCATGGCTGGAGAAATCGCGCAGCAGGTTCAGCGCATCGACCACGGTGACCATGGTGTCCAGCCGCGCCACATCCGACAGGCTTGCGCCATCCTCGTCGCGGAAATCGAAGGTGGCGGCGACGGGCAGCGGCTCGGCAATGCCGGTGGATTCGATCAGAAGAAAATCAAAGCGGCCCTCGGCGGCCAGCTTGCGGATCTCAATCAGCAGATCATCGCGCAGGGTGCAGCAGATGCAGCCATTGGTCATCTCGACCAGCTTTTCCTCGGCGCGCGACAGGGTAGCACCATCGCGGATCAGATCGGCGTCAATATTGACCTCGGACATATCGTTGACAATCACGGCGACACGGCGGCCGTCGCGGTTGTTCAGGATATGGTTCAAGAGCGTGGTTTTGCCCGCGCCGAGAAAGCCGGAGAGGACGGTGACGGGAAGTTTTGGCATGGGGTGATTGCGTTATGTTATAATATAACGTATCAAGAGGATGCGAGGGCTGCAAGGCGTGATCCTCTCCGCCGCACAAAACGGCTCACCCGCCCTACCCCAACCCGCCCGTGCGCCCTTGAGATCGGGCGCGACTGCGGGGTGCATCCGTGCTAAGATGGCTCAGTGTTGTTGTCCTTGGATGCGGTCGCATTCTTGCGATGTGCCCGCCGAAACAGGTGGAGGAAACGTCATGACTGAAACCATCGGCAATCCATTCTCATGGGCCGCGCGGCAGCTTGGTGCGGGTGCTCGTCGCATCGAGGACGGCACGGCGGAAATCGCGGGCTCCGACCGCGCCCCGATCGTCATCACCGGGCTGCAGATCGCCGATCTGCGCATCGCGCTGAAAAAGGGGCTGGAGGATTTTCTGGCCCTGCGCACCGACGTGATCTTTGTGGTGCTGATCTATCCGCTCATCGGGCTGGCTTTGGCGGGATTCGCACTGAACCGGGGCATGTTGCCGCTGCTGTTTCCGATGATTTCGGGCTTTGCCCTGCTTGGCCCCGTCGCCGCCGTCGGGCTTTACGAGATGAGCCGACGCCGCGAGTTGGGCTTGCCCACGACCTGGGCCGATGCCTTTGGCGTGCTTGGATCGCCCTCGTTGTTCCCGATCCTGACGCTGGGGGTCTATCTGTTCGGGATCTTCTTGGCGTGGTTGCTTAGCGCGAACGAGATTTACAACGCCACGCTTGGCCCGGCCGCACCCGCCTCGGTGCAGGGGTTCCTGCAGGATATTTTCACCACCTCGGCGGGCAGGCTGATGGGGATTACGGGCATCGCGGTGGGATTTCTGTTCGCCTGCGTTGTGCTGGCGCTGGCACTGGTGTCTTTCCCGCTGCTGGTTGACCGTCCTGTCGGCGTGGTGCGGGCGGTGATGACCTCCTTCAGCGTGGCGCGGCGCTCGCCGCTGGCGGCAGCGGCTTGGGGGGCGGTGGTGGTGATCGGGCTGGGGTTTGGCGTGCTTACGGCGTTCGTCGGGCTGATGTTCGTACTGCCCGTGCTGGGCCATGCCAGTTGGCATCTGTATCGCCGCGCCGTCGCCCCGCCGATGCAGCGCGCCAAGCCGCAAGACGCATATCGCCGGGGGCTGCGGCCATAGGGCGGTGAAAGCATTAAAAAAGCCGCGCAGGGGATGCGCGGCTTTTGATCGGGTGGCGGGGTGAACCCCGCCCGACATTGGCTACATTTG
This sequence comes from Cypionkella sp., assembly GCA_046590425.1. GTDB lineage: Bacteria > Pseudomonadota > Alphaproteobacteria > Rhodobacterales > Rhodobacteraceae > Cypionkella. Next base: position 38,920 of record JBKJTI010000132.1, read on the forward strand.
CGGAAGGGCGGGGTTCACCCCGCCACAGGTTTACTCAAGTTGTGCAGCCACTTCGTCTGACATATCGAAGTTATGGGTGACGGTTTGCACATCGTCATCCTCTTCCAGCATGTCGATCAAACGCATCAGTTTGGTGGCGGTGTCCAAATCCACATCCGTCAGCACTTGCGCCTTCCAGATCAGTTTGGATTCCAGCGACTCGCCCAAGGCTTTCTCCAGCGCGTCGGACACCTCGTTCAGGCTTTCGACCGAGCAGTAGATCCAGTGGCCGTCGTCGTCCGATTCCACATCGTCGGCACCTGCATCGAGCGCCGCCATCATCACCTCATCGGCAGAGCCAGCCGAAGCGGGATACGAAATCTCACCCATGCGGTCAAAGCCATGCGAAACCGACCCGGTTTGCCCCAGATTGCCGCCGCATTTGCTGAAATAGCTGCGCACGTTGCTGGCAGTGCGGTTCAGGTTGTCGGTCATCGCCTCGACCATGATGGCGATACCGTTCACACCGTAGCCTTCGTAGCGGATTTCGGTGTAATCGGCACCATCGCCCATCTGCGACTTCTTGATCGCACGGTCGATCACGTCTTTTGGCATCGACACCGCCTTGGCGGCCTTCACAGCCAGACGCAGGCGCGGGTTCATGTCCACATCGGCCATGCCCATCTTGGCTGCGACTGTGATTTCCTTCGCCAGCTTAGAGAACACTTTCGAGCGGGCTTTATCCTGCTTGCCCTTGCGGTGCTGAATGTTCGCCCATTTTGAATGGCCTGCCATGAGCCGTCTCCGATGCCTAATTCCGGTGTTGGGTTGCCTTACACCAGCCAGGGGTGCGGCTGCAACCCCGCCCGCAAAGCCGCGCTATTCGTTCAACGGTTGCAGGGTTTGGTGCCGCAGTTTCGGCTGCACAAGGCTAAGGCCCGCCAGCATCACCGCCGCCGCAGCCCAGACCCAGGTGCTGAAGCGTTCACCCAGCAGCAGCATCGCCCAGATCACGCCCGAGGCGGTGACGATGTAGCTGCATTGTGACGCAAACACCGCACCTGCTTTGGCGGCCAGCCAGACGAAAGCGGAATAGAGCAGCGCGTGCATGGCAGAGGAGGCGATCAACGCCCATTCGGCTTTGCCGGGCGGGGTCGGCATCGGAAAGAAATGCCCGAGCGCCAGCATGATCGGCGTGCACAGGATCAGCCCCACCAGCGAGGCCCCGAACATCGCTTGCAGCGCATCCATCCCGGCGGTGCCGACCTTGGCGACGTAGGTGCTTTCCATCGCGTAAAACAACGGCCCGATCATCGCGATCGGCAGGAAGGCGGCCATTGCGGGGTCTGGCAGGCTGGCGTTGGGCAAGGCGATCAGCAACACCCCCGCGAGACCAAGGCCAAGGCCCGCCAGACGACGGCGCGAGAATTGATCCATCCCCAAGGCCATCGCCATCGGAAACGCCAACAAAGGCACCATCGAAATCAGGATTGACATGATCCCCGAAGGCAGACGGGCGACGGAGATATAGAAGGTGGCATTCGGCACCAGCGTGCCGAGCACGGCGACAACAAGGTAGAACCGCAGGGCTTCCGGGCGCAAAGACAGCCGCTTGCCGCGCAGCAGGGTCAGCGTGCCCAAGACCAGCGTGCAGACGGTCAGCTGCCAGAAGATCAGCCCGAACGGCTTATGCCCGCTAGAGGCCGCGATCTTGCCCAAGGGCTGCGTCAGACCCCAGCCAAGGCCGAGGCACAGCAGGATCAGCAGCAGATGCCAGCGTTTTGGGGCGGATGGTGCGGCGGTGCGCTGGACGGGTGCGGAGGTCATGGCGAGGATTGCTCCAAGGTGCCGCCATTGCGGATCATCTTGATTTTCAGCGCTTTTCCGGTGCGATCATCGGTTTCGACATAAGCGCCCGACAGGGTGGCCGGGCCTTCGGCGGGGGTAAACCGCGCGCTCGCCATGCCGGTGATGAAGCGGCGCAGAGGTTCGAGTTTCTCCATGCCGATCACCGAGTTATAGTCGCCGCACATGCCGGCATCGGTCATATAGCCGGTGCCGCCGTCCAGAATTTGCGCGTCTCCGGTCGGCACATGGGTGTGGGTGCCGACGACGAGGCTGGCCTGCCCGTCGCACCAATGGCCCATCGCCATCTTCTCAGACGTGGCCTCGGCATGGACATCGACCACCGCCGCCTGCACCGAGCCGCCAATGCGGTGGGTTTTCAGGATGGTTTCGACGGCAGAGAACGGATCATCAAACGGGCGTTTCATGAACACCTGACCCAGCACCTGCGTCACCAGAACCTTGCGGCCTTGGGTGGCATCAAAAATCTTCACGCCGCGACCGGGGGCGACCTTGGAGAAGTTCAGTGGCCGGATGATCCGGGGTTCCTGCTCGATATATTGCAGCATGTCTTTCTGATCGAAGGCATGGTCGCCCAAGGTCAGACAATCAGCGCCCGCACCCAGTAGCACACGCGCATGCTCTGCCGTAAGACCTGCGCCCTGCGACGCGTTCTCGCCATTGACCACGACAAAATCGAGGCCCCAATCGCGCCGCAGCGTCGGCAAACGCTCTGCTATCGCGGCCCGGCCCGACCGCCCCATCACATCGCCAAGGAAAAGTATTTTCATGCAGAGTGGATTAGGCTTTGGCGGCGGCGGCAGCAAGCCCATCCGCGACATTGCGGCGACGGTGGAAGCCTCCGGCGGGGATATTTAGGCCAGTATGAAATTGCGCAGGGGTTTTCTTTGACGCGGCTGCGCTTAGGTTAGCGGGATGGAATTGCCCGTAGCCCTGACCGATTGGTTTGCCGCCCAAGGCTGGGCTCTGCATCCGCATCAACTGGCGATGTTGGCGCGGGCGGGCGAAGCCTCGACCCTGCTGATCGCGCCAACCGGGGGCGGCAAGACCTTGGCCGGGTTTTTGCCGAGCCTGAGCGAGTTGGCGGATGGCTCACATAAGGGATTGCACACGCTGTATATCTCGCCGCTGAAGGCTCTGACGGCGGATATCCGGCGCAATCTGCGGCGCCCGGTTGAGGGTGCGGGCCTGCCGATACGGATTGAGGATCGCACCGGCGATACCACCTACACCCAGCGCCGCAGGCAGCGCGCCGATCCGCCGCATATCCTTTTGACCACGCCGGAAAGTCTGGCGCTGCTGCTCAGCTACGAGGATGCGCCGCGGATTTTCGCCGGGCTGTCCCGGGTGATTGTCGATGAAATTCATGCGCTGGCCGAAAGCAAACGCGGCGATCAGTTGATGCTGCAACTGGCGCGGCTCGAGACTCTGGCTCCGGGTCTGCGGCGGGTGGGGCTGTCGGCGACGGTGGAGGAACCGCCTGCGCTGGCTGCGTTCCTTGGGGCCGATACCGCCATCATGCAGGCAGACCCCGGCCCTGACCCCGACATTTCCATGCTGGTCACTCACGAGCCACCACCCTGGGCCGGCAACGGCGCGCATTATGCGATACCCGCGATTCTCGATCAGGTGATGCGCCACAAAACCACGCTGATCTTTCACAACACCCGCGCGCAGGCCGAGATCTTCTTTCACCGTCTCTGGCTGCTGAATACCGACGATCTGCCGATTGGCATCCACCACGGCAGCTTGTCGCGCGAACAACGCGACCGGGTGGAACAGGCAATGGTCGACGGCAAGCTGCGGGCGATTGTGTGCACGGGTAGCCTCGATCTCGGGATAGACTGGGGCGATGTCGATCTGGTTATTCAGGTCGGCGCCCCCAAGAACGTCAAACGCTTGGTGCAACGGATCGGACGAGCCAACCACCGCTATAACGCGCCGTCGAAAGCGCTGCTGGTGCCTGCCAACCGCTTTGAGGTGGTGGAATGTCAGGCGGCGTTGCAGGCGGTGGTGGCGCATCAGCTTGACGGTGATCCGCGCGGGCCTGGGCCGTTGGACGTGCTCTGCCAGCATATTCTTGCCACCGCTTGCGCGGCCCCGTTTGACGCCAATACGCTTTACGGCGAGGTGATCACGGCGGGGCCCTATGCGGGGCTCACGCGCACCGATTTCGAAAGCTGTCTGGATTTTGTAGCGACGGGGGGTTACGCCCTGCGCGCCTATGACAAATGGCAGCGGTTGATGATCCGCGAGGGCAAATGGTCTTTGCGCGATCCGCGTACGGCGGCGGTGATCCGGCAGAACCTTGGCACGATCATTGACACCGAGACGCTGAAAGTGCGGCTGAAGGGGCGGATGGGCGGCACGCCACTGGGCGAAGTGGAGGAAGCTTTTGCCAGCACGCTGACCTGCGGCGATACCTTTCTGATCGGCGGCCAAGTGGTGCGCTATGATGGTCTGCGTGAGATGACGGTAGAGGTGACGCGGCAACCGGGGCGTGACCCTAAGGTTGCAGTGTTTTCGGGGACGAAATTCGCCACCTCGACGCAGCTTTCGGAACGGATTCTGCAGATTTTCCAGCAAGGAGAATGGCCGGATCTGCCGACCCACACCGCGCATTGGCTGGGCTTGCAGCGTGAGGTCTCAAAGCTGCCGCAGCCGGGGCGATTGCTGGTGGAGACCTTTGGCTATGAGGCGCGGCAGCATCTGGTGCTCTACGGCTTTGCCGGACGAAATGCGCAGCAGACCTTGGGGCTTTTGCTGACCAAACGGATGGAGGATCAGGGGCTGCACCCCTTGGGCTTTGTTGCCACCGACTATGCCACGATGATCTGGGGGCTGGACGAGGTGCGTGATCCGTCGGCGTTGCTGGACCGCGCCACACTGCGTGCCGATCTGGAGGGTTGGCTGGGCGGCAATGCGGTGATGAAACGCACCTTCCGTAATGTGGCGATCATCGCGGGGTTGATCGAGCGCAGCCATCAGGGGCGGCGCAAATCCGGGCGGCAGGCGACGTTTTCCAGCGATATCCTCTACGACACGTTGCGTAAATATGACCCGGATCATCTGATGCTGGCGATCACCCGCGCCGAGGCGATGCGGGGCCTGATTGATTTCGGACGGTTGGAGGCAATGCTGGAGCGGATCGGTGACCGGATTGATCATGTCCGGCTGGAGCGTCCCTCGCCACTGGCAGCACCGCTGTTTCTAGAGATGGGCAAGGTTCCGGTCGTGGGCGCCGCACGCGAACGGCTGGCGCAAGATGCGGCAGCGCAACTGATGCGGGATGCTGGGTTGACCTGAAACAGCGGTCAGCTTGGCGGGCATCCATTCGGCGGTGAAACGTGCCCCCAGCACGTTCATGATCCGCCTCAAACCCGCGCGCTGGCGTTGCCACGGGAGGCGGCGCGGTCTTGCCAAGCGCGGAAGCCTGCGGCAAAGCTGCGGCATGTATCGGTTTTCCCTCGCCTCGGCTGATCTGCACGCCCTGCCCTCTGGCGCGTTGCATTGGCCTGACGAACGACTGTTGGTGGTGTCGGACCTGCATTTCGGCAAATCCGAGCGCCTCGCGCGGCGGGGTGGTGCGCTGTTGCCGCCGTTCGAGTCCCGCGACACCCTGCAACGGCTGGACGATGATCTGGAGACGACGGGCGCGCGGGTGGTGATCTGTCTGGGCGACAGTTTTGACGATCTTCAGGCGGCCGAAGCGATGGACCCGGATGATCAGCTGTGGCTGACCCGGCTGATGGCGGGGCGACAATGGATATGGATCGAGGGCAACCATGACGCCGGGCCGTTGGCCTTGGGCGGGAGCCACCTTGCGGAAATGCAGATCGGGCCGCTGGCATTTCGCCATATTGCCACGCCGCAAACTCCCGAGATTTCCGGCCATTACCACCCCAAACTGCGGCTGGCCGGACAGGCGCGGCGCTGCTTTTTGCTGGACCAAACCCGCGTGATCCTGCCGGCCTATGGCAGCTACACCGGCGGGCTGTGGAGCCATGATCCGGCCCTCGCAACACTGATGCAGCCGCAGGCCTTGGCGGTGGCGATTGGCAAAACCGCTCTGCCCTTGCCGATGCCGCGCTAGGCGTTACAGCAAGCCACGCGCCAAAAGCTTTTCACGGTGGTTTTTCGAAACCGGCAAACGACTGCCGCCCGCAAGCTCCACGAACAGCTTGGCACCGTCGCGCTCTATCCCCTGCACTGCCTCCCATGCCACCCAATGCGAACGGTGGATTTGCGCGCCCTCGACCGGATCAGTTTCAGCCATCGCATCGCTGAGCCGCATCAGCAGACTGGTGACGCCAAGACTGGTCTGCACGTCAACATAATGATCACGCACCGAAATCGACCGCAAAGCGCCGGGGGTCGCGGCATCCAGCCGTTGCAACAGCCGGGGCAGACGTGGCGCTTCGGGTTCAGTTTCGGGTACCGCCTCTGGCGCAGCGGGCGGCGGGTTCAAGTCTGACGCCACCGAGCGGCGCAACGACGACAGCCCCAAAGACAGAGAAAACACCAGCAGCATCAACTCGCCCAAGCCGGGATAGCTGACGGTGTCGGTCGGCGGAATTCGGTGCAAAAACTGATCCAGCATAGGCGCGATGATCAGGCTGGCAAGGCCCGCATTCAGCGTCGAGGCCCAGCGAAATCGCCACGGCGGCAGCGTGCTGAACACCAACACCCGGATCGCCACGCCCACCAGCATGACCGACGCCAGCAGCGGCGCCACCGCCAGCAAACGCTGGCCAAAACTATAGGCGGCATAGGTGCCAAACGGACCCGTCAGGGCGACGAATAGCACCAGGCCTGCCCAAAAGATAAGGGACACGCCTGAGCTTAGTTCTTGCTTAAATCTATGGGCGAACGCCGACATGGGCCTCTGGCGCGTTACTTGTTACTGCGGCGGTGCTTAGCGACTGGTTTTGGTTGTGGCAATCATTTCAATTATCCAAATGGATAGTTGCTGCGTTTTCACAACGTTCTACGGGTTTTCAGGCGGTCAAACCCTCTGGTTCGGGCAAGCCATTGGCGCGGCAGCATGCCGTAAGGGCATTTGCCAACAGGCAAGCGATGGTCATCGGGCCGACGCCACCCGGAACCGGGGTGATCGCGCCCGCCACTTTGGCGGCTGATTCGTAATGCACATCCCCGACCAGTTTGTTCTTGCCGTCGCGTTCGATGCGGTTGATGCCCACGTCGATCACTGTGGCACCGGGTTTGACGAAATCGCCGGTGATCATTTCCGGGCGACCGACGGCAGCCACCAGAATATCCGCGCCCCGGCATACGGCGGCGAGATCCTTGGTGCGGCTATGCGCGATGGTGACGGTGCAGCTATCACCCAGCAGCAGTTGCGCCATTGGTTTGCCGACGATGTTGGAACGCCCCACCACCACGGCGTTCAGCCCGGCGAGGCTGCCGTGATGATCACGCAGCATCATCAGGCAGCCAAGCGGGGTGCAGGGCACCATGCTCTTTTGCCCGGTGCCCAAAAGGCCGACGTTCGAAATGTGAAAGCCATCGACATCCTTGGCCGGATCAATCGTGTTGATGATCAGTTCAGAGTTTAGATGAGCCGGCAGCGGCAACTGCACGAGAATGGCGTGTACTTTCGGATCGGCGTTCAGGTTGTTGACCAGCGCCAGCAGATCGGCCTCCGAAGTGTCCGCAGGCAGGCGATGTTCGAAAGATGCCATACCGACCTCGATGGTCGAGGCGTGTTTGTTGCGCACATAGACCTGCGACGCCGGATCTTCGCCGACAAGAACCACCGCCAACCCCGGCTGGATGCTATGGCTTTCGCGCAGTTTGGCGACATGCGCCTGCACTTGAGCGCGCACTTTGGCCGCGAAAACTTTGCCGTCGATCACTGTAGCGGTCATCATATTCTCCTAGCTCGCCGCCGCGAAGGCGTGGCGATAATGGTCCATTTGCATCCGGGTCGCCAGAACGGCGTTTTTCATCAAGGTGGCGACGGTGACGGGGCCAACGCCACCGGGCACCGGGGTGATCCAGCCAGCCACCGATCGGCAGCTGTCAAAATCGGCATCGCCGACGGTTTTGCCATCGACGCGGTTGATGCCAATGTCGATCAAAGCCGAGCCGGGCTTCAGCATCGCGCCCGTTACAAGGCCGGGCTTGCCGACGGCGACGAACACCGCATCGGCAGCGCGGCTGTGCACCGCGACTTGACGGGTCATGTGGTGGCAGACCGTCACCGTTGCCCCCAGCCCCATCATCAGAAACGCAATCGGTTTGCCGACGATTTCACTATGGCCGATGACGCAAACATCCAGACCCTCCAGCTTCAGCGGCAGAGTTTTCAGAATTTCCACGGCAGCGACCGCCGTACAGGGGCCGAGCGCCAGATCGTTATAAACGATATTGCCAATCGAGGCCGGGTGCATCCCTTCGACATCCTTCAACGGATGCACCGCCTTTTGCAGCGCCTTCACCGGGATATGCGCGGGCAAAGGCCGCTGAATGATGATGCCATTGACACGCGGATCAGCGTTCAGGCCAGCGAGAACTCCGGTAAGCTGTTCCAGCGAAATGCTTTCCGGGTAATTCCGCGCCTCAAACCCGACGCCCGCCTCATTGGCCTGCCGCTGCTGGTTGCGGACATACAATTCCGCCGCAGCCACATCGCCGACCGAGATCGACACCAGCTTCGGCGTCCAGCCCGCATCCGTCAAAGCCTGCGCTTCCAGCAAGGTTTCGCCCCGCATCCGCGCCGCGATGGCTTTTCCGTCAATCAGCGTCGCCGTCATTGCGCCCTCTCAGGGGCTATCCGGCCCCAGAACCTGTTCCTCTCGGGCAATCGACCATTCGATCAACCGCCGCCAGAGGTCTTCTGTCAGTGCAGGGTCCAGCCCTTCGATCAAAGCCCGCGCCCGCACACGTTCAACCACCTGCTCGACCCGATCATCTACCCGCGCAGGCATCTGTTCTATCTGCTTCAGCTCGACAGCGCGGTCGATATAGCCCGCCCGCGCCGCCAGTTTTGCCACGATTTCGGCATCCAGAAGATCAATCTGAACACGCAAATCTTGCATCGTTAGGCAATCGGCGGGGGCCTTCATCGCGCTCTCCTTTGGGCTGGCATGGAGTTAATTCCGATGCGGTCCAAAGGCAAGGCGACGAATGGCCCCAGCC